>CAZEOP010000019.1:0-26717 GCA_964513715.1 uncultured Gordonia sp. | reverse complement strand
GATCGGTCGCCAGCGTTTTCGCCTGCGGCTTGATCTGCTGAGCGGCGAAGATGCCGGACACCGGGGCCAGCGTCGCATCGCGATTGAGCAGTTCCAGGTAGCGGGTGAGCTGCTCGACGCCGTCGATCTCGCCGCGTCGCTTGATCTCCACCGCCACGGTCTGCCCGTCGGCATCCCGGCACAGGATGTCCACCGGACCGATGGCGGTCATGTACTCGCGGCGGATCAACGTGTAGCCGTCGCCCAGGGTCTGCACGTGCTCTGCCAGCAGTTCCTGCAGGTGCGCTTCCACGCCGTCCTTGACCAGACCGGGATCGATGCCGAGCTCGTGCGACGAGTCGTGCTCGATCGCGTTCACGGTGATCCGCAGTTGCTCCCCGGCCTTGTTCTCCACCACCCAGACGGCCTGTGCGTCACTGCCGTCGGGCGCCGGCTCCTCGGTGAGCCAGCAGGGCGGGCTCATCCAGTTCAGCGGCTTGTAGGCGCGGTCGTCGGCGTGCACGCTCACCGAGCCATCGGACTTGATCAGCAGCAGCCGCCGGGCCATCGGCAGATGCGCCGTCAGGCGCCCGACGTAGTCGACCTGGCATTCGGCAATCACGAGACGCACGGCAGCCAGCTTAGGCCATCGCGGCCCGGCCGCTCAGCCGGCGGCGGCGACCGGCGTGCGCGCCGGCCGGGAGGCCGCGGCGAGGGTCTCGACGATCTCGCCCGAGCGCACCGCGACGTTCGACAGCAGCGTGGCGGTCAGGCCGTGAGTGTGCTCGGAGTTGCCCTGCACGAAGATCGAGCCGGTGATCTGCGGGTCGGTCGCGAGCCGGTACCGGCGATCGAGCACCGGACGGCCGTACTCGTCGGCGCGGCACTCGTCCGCCAGCCCGCCGAGCAAGCTCTGGACCGGGACCGGCTCGAATCCGGTCGCGTAGATCACGGCATCGCACTCCAGCCGCGAGTGCTCGCCGGTCAGCGCGTGCCGCACCTCCAGCACGACGCCGTCGGCCGTCTCCGCCACGCCGGTCACCTCGGAGGCCCCGTGCACGAACAGACGCCGGTCACCGGCCACCCGCTCGGCGTACTCGCGCCGGTAGAGATCGGAGATCAGCTCGGGATCCACGGCGGAGTAGTTGGTGCTGCGGTGATAGGACAGCAGCCGCTCGCGCCAGGCCGGCGTGGCACCGAAGAACTCGTCGACCGCCGATGCATCGAAGATGCGGTTGGCGAACGGGCTGTCGTCGGCGGGTGTGAAGCCGTACTTGGCGAACACCGAGTGCACCTCGGCGCCGCCGGCGTGCAGGTAACCGGCCACTTCCGCCGCGCTCTGCCCGGCACCGATCACCGCGTAGCGCCGATGCGCCGGCGCACCGAGCGCGGCCAGCCGGGTCAGCAGATCGTGGTTGTGGAAGACGCGCGGACCCCCGGTGACCCCGGCGGGCAGCTTGGCCCGGATACCGCTGCCGAGCACCAGATTCCGGCCCCGGTGCACGCGACCGTCCGCGTGCACCTCGAAGAGCTCGTCGGCGGCGTTCCAGTCGACCCGGGTCACCGCGCAGCCGTAATCCACCCGGGCGCGCACCCGGTCGGCCGCCCAGCGCAGGTAGTCGCTGAACTCCGACCGCAGCGGGAAGAAGTCCTGCAGGTTGATGAAGTCGGCCAGCCGGTCCCGCTCGGCCAGATAGCACAGGAAGGTGTACCCGCTGCGCGGATTGCGCTGCGTCGCCAGATCCTTGAAGAAGGAGACCTGCATCGTCGCCCCCGGCAGCATCATCCCGGGGTGCCACTCGAACTCGGCGCGCCGCTCGAAGAAGCGGGCGGTCAACGGCGCGGTCGCGGCCTCGTTGTGCTCCTCCAGCGCGATGGCCAGGGCCAGGTTGGAGGGCCCGAAGCCGATCCCGATCACATCGTCGACGGCGCCGCCGGACTCACTGCGCACAACTCACTCCTCATCTCACCCGCCACCACCTGTTCGCCGGGCCGCGGTAACGGGCAGGAGACACCCACCCTCTCGATATAGGTGAGTCTAACCTAAGATAATGGTCGGGATTCAATCGGCGGCCGCTCGGGGCCGACGCCCCACCGCCTGCGAAGGAGCCATTCGACGGTGAGCACACGACCCGTCCCCGACGGCTCGACCGGACCCGGATTCCTGTTGTGTCGCAACGACTCCCACGTCATCGGACACGGCCGCGCAGGCGCCTTCACCGCCGCCGGCGAGGCCGCCGAGGCGCTGCGCTCGGGCGCCGCATCCGCGGTGGTCGGCGCCCTGCCGTTCGATGTGCGGGAACGGTCCGCCCTCACTGTCCCCGAGCACCTCGAGGTGGCCGACGGACCCTGGCAGCCGGGCCCGATGCCGCCGGTGCCACCGGCCCGCGTCGCCGCACTCGAGCCGCCGCTGGCCGAGCATCGTGCCCGCGTGGCCGCCGCCGTGACGCGGCTCGCCGACCCGGCCGACCCGCTGGCGAAGGTGGTGCTGGCCCGCAGCCTGCGGGTGCGCACACAGGCACCGATGACTCCCTGGCAACTCGCCGGCGCGCTGCGCGCCGGCGACCGGGCCGGGTCGGTCTTCGTCGCCGACCTGGGCCCAGCCGGCGAACCGGCGACGCTGGTCGGTGCCAGCCCCGAGGTGCTCATTCGCAAGCACGGACGCCGAGTCAGTGCCCATCCACTCGCCGGCTCGGCTCCGCGCGGCGCCGATGCGCAGAGCGACGAGGCCATCCGCGCCGGACTCGCCGACTCCGCCAAGGACCTGGCCGAACACGCCTATGTGGTCCGTGCCATCACCGACGCGCTGGCCCCGCTGTGCCGCACGCTCGACGCACCGCAGCGGCCGTCGCTGCTGTCCACTCCGGCGATGTGGCACCTGGGCACCCGGATCCACGGCGAACTGGCCGATCCGTCGCTCACCGCACTGGATCTCGCGCTTGCGGTGCACCCCACGCCGGCCATCTGCGGCACGCCGACGCCGGCCGCCCGCGATCACATCCTGGCCGTCGAGGAGCCGCGCGGCTTCTACGCGGGCGCCGTCGGCTGGACGCGCGCGGGCGCGCAGCGCAACGAGCCCGGCTGGGGCGACGGCGAATGGATGGTCACCATCCGGTGCGCCCGGGTCGACGCGGCGGGCCGGGACCTGCGCACCTGGGCCGGCGGTGGCATCGTTGCCGACTCGGACCCCGATGCCGAGGTCGCCGAGACGCAGGCCAAGTCCGCCACCGTGCTGCGGGCCCTGGGCATCCCGGCCGACGCGGCCGCCGGACTGGCGGTCAGTTCGTCGTGAGCTCGCGCACCCACGACCCGAGCACCGGGTCGCCCGCCAGTACGACGACGTCGGCCCGCTGCGCACCCGCCGCCCGCCAGCGCTCGATCAGCGACATCAGCCGGACCGAGTCCAGGCCCAGATCCAGCACGTTCACCTCGTCGGTCAGCTGGTCGGCGGGGACGCCGAGGACCTCGGAGAGGTCGGCGACGATCCGGTCGCGATCGAGCGGTGAATCGGCCACGGGGTCCTCCTTGGACATTCGAGTGCCATCGGCGCGCACAGCATATGCACAGAAGGGACGGCAGTGAAAAGTCTGCTGATCGACATCACACCGCTGCGGATCAGTCCGGCGTTCCGGCGCGTCTTCATCGCCCGGGCCATCTCGCTGCTGGGCATCGGGATGCTGCTCGTCTCCGTGCCCGTGCAGATGTGGGAGCTGACCGGCTCGTCCTTCCAGGTCGGCGCGGCCACCGCGGTGGCCGGCGTCGCCACCTTCGCCGGCATGCTGCTGGGCGGCATCGCCGCCGACCGATTCGATCGGCGCACGCTGATCCTGACCGGCCGCAGCGTCGCCGCGGCCGCCTTCGCCGGTCTGGCCCTCAACTCCTTCGGCGTCTTCGGCGGGCACCCGCAGGTCTGGATCCTCTACGCCCTGGCCGGGATCGACGGCCTGATCGGCGCCCTGTCGGCGGCCGCGCTGATGGCGGCGGTACCCACCCTGATCCCCCGCACCCAGCTCGCCGCGGTCGGCGCGCTGAGCGCGATGACCGTCCGGATCGGCACCGCGGTCTCCCCCGGTCTGGCCGGCCTGATCATCGCCGCCGGCGGGGTGCGCTGGACGTTCACCGCCGCCGCCGTGGCGGCCACGATCACCGTGCTGATCCTGCTCGGACTGCCGCCGATGCCGCCGCACGCCGCGCTCGCGGACGACCAGCGGGCCGGCGACCGTCCGGCCGCGGACCCGGCGGCCGAGGCACCGTCCGCGGGCACCCCCGCACCCCCGCCGCTGATGGCCTTCCTGCGCAGCGAGCCGGTGGTCGGCTCGGTGATGGCCATCGGCCTGCTGACCATGCTCGGTACCGGTCTGGTGGCCCTGCTGCCGGCCCTGGTGGCCGCGAACTTCGGCACCCACCAGGGTGCGGTCGGCTACCTGATGGCCGCCTCGGCCACCGGCGCACTGGTCGCCACCGTCGCCAGCGGCTGGATCAACGGCGTCCGGCGGCCCGGAGCGCTGCTGCTCGGCGGGACCGTCGCCGGCTTCGCGCTGATCGCCGCGCTCGGCAGCGTCACGATCCTCTGGGCGGCACTGGCACTGCTCGCGGTGATCGGTTTCCTGGAGGCCACCGCCGAGGTGGTGCGCTACATGCTGATCCAGCAGCACACCCCGGGTCCGCTGCTCGGCCGGGTCAACGGCATCTGGATGGCCCAGGAGGTCAGCGGGGTCACCGTGGGCGCCCTGGTGGCCGGCGCCCTGGGCTCGATCTGGGCGGCGCCCACTGCGCTGACTGTCTACGGCGCGGCGCTGGCCGTGGCCGGCGTGCTGGCGGCCCTCGCCCTGGTCAGCCTGCGCACGATGGTCCGCGCCGAGCCCCGCGAGACCGAACTCACGTCCACCAACTTAGGCTAACCAAACTTGGCCTGTTAGGCTCGGCCGCGGCACCTGGACTCGTCCTCCGATGAGACCGTGCCACCGAAGACCCCCGCTCAGACCAGTCCGATCCCGAGACCAGGAGATCCGCGTGTCCCGACGCTTGCTGTGCGTTCTCACCGCCGCGATGCTGACCGTCGCCGTCCCGTCGCTCGTCGCGGCGCCGGTGCACGCCGAACCGCAGGGCGACCGCGGTGCGGTGCTGTCCACCCGGGACATCACCGATCAGCCGGACGCGCGGATCGCCGGGGCCGCCAAGGTAATCGCGGTGACCTACCTCTCCGAGAACGCACGCGGCGAACTGGTGCCGGTCAACGGCAGCGTCTCGATCCCGGAGAAGACCCCGGGGCCGGCCGGCTACCGGATCATGGCCTGGAACCACTCCACCACCGGCCTCGGCGACGAATGCGGCCTCAGCGAGAACCTCGGCGACGGCGGCAAGCGCGATCCGTGGCTGGGCCCCTGGCTGTCTGACGGATACGTCCTGTCGGCCACCGACTACGCGGGTATCGGCGGCCCGGGCGAGCACGCCTATCTCGACGGCGAGACCGCGGGCAAGAACGTGCTCGACATGATCCGCGCCACCCGCACCGTCGTCGCGCAGCACTCCGCTCACCCCGCGTCGACCAGCTTCGTGAACTTCGGCGGCTCGCAGGGCGGGCACACCTCGCTGTGGGCCGCGCACCTGGCGGCAAGCTACGCCCCCGAGCTGCACAACGCGGGCACCATCGCGCACTCGGTGCCCAGCGGGCTGGACCAGTACTTCGCCACCATCCGCCCCGGCTTCCCGCCGGCCGTCGCGCCCGATCACGTCACCTACTTCACCTATGTGCTGGCCGGGCTGAAGCAGGTGCGGCCCGATGCGCAGGTGGACTCGTACCTCACGCCGCAGGGCCGCAAGCTGGTCGAGCAGGCCGGACAGCGCTGCTACGCCGAGCAGACCGCCGCGACCCGCGGCCTCTCGGTCGGCGCACTGGTGTCCCGGCCGCTGGCCGAGGGCCCACTGATCCCGGCGCTGCGCGAGTACGCGCGGGTGCCCGACAAGGGCTACTCGGCGCCGCTGCTGATCCAGCAGGGTGCCACCGACGTGGTGGCCTTCGCCCCGCTCACCGACGAGCTGGTCGACCGGATGCGCAGCAACGGTGTGCAGGTCGACTACCGGCAGTACCCGGATTCGCACGGCCTGAGCACCCCGCGCGTGCACGAGGCCCGTGCCTGGGCCAATGCCCTGAACACCTGGCCCTGAGCCTGAGCGCCCAGGCTTGAACACCTGGGCCTGTGTGCCCGGCCTCGAGTGCGGGACGACCGTGGTCGGCACCGCTGGTGTCGCTGCGGACACTGTCGCTACCTGCGACGATACGGGCGATCAGGGTTGCCAGAGGGATGATCTAAAGTGAGGTCATCGAACACCAGTACGAGAGACTGAGTGACCGGACCCGTCGGAAGGGTCTCCGGTTCGACCGGTGTGAACGAGGTGTTCCAGTCGCCGCTGACGGGAGCGCGTGATGAATGTCCAGTCCCTGATCGACCTCACCGACCCGGTTCCGACACCGCCGAGCGACGGCCCCGGTGGCAGGGTTCCCTCCGACGACGATCACCGGGCACGGGCGGCCCACATCATCGACCGGGTGGGCCTGCCCCGACGCAGACACCTGCGGCGTCCTGCTCTGCCACGACCGCCACCCTGACGCGCTTTTGCGGCCGCGCAAGTGCGCCGCACGAGACCCCGTCACCCGCGCAGTATCTTCCGTTCGCACTGCACCTTCCATACGCGCAGCACCTTTGACCCCAGTGCCGGACAACACCTTCCGGCGCGACACGTTCTTTGACAAGTCCATACAGAACCGAGGCTCACCAGGGTTCGAGCGGAGCCGAGATCAGGCTCGGCTCCGCTCATGCCCTCGTCCTTCGGAACGCTCAGCGCACCTTCGGGACGACGAGGGGCGTGTGGCTCTCCGGATCGTCGATGATCCGGCAGGGCAGGTCGAAGACCCGCTCGATCAGCTCGGCATCAATGATCTCGGTGGGCGCGCCCTGCGCCACGATCTCCCCCGCCCGCATCACCACGACGTGATCGGCGTAGCGGAAGGCGTGGTTGAGGTCGTGCAGGACCACCACCAGGGTCCGGCCCTGCGTCCGGTTCAGGTCGGCGCACAGATCCAGCAGCTCGATCTGATGACTGATGTCCAGGTAGGTCGTCGGCTCGTCCAGCAGGATCAGCGGCGTCTGCTGGGCCAGCACCATGGCGATCCACACCCGCTGCCGCTGGCCACCGGAGAGCTCGTCCACCAGCCGCCCGGAGAGCTCATCGACCCGGGTCCGGCGCATCGCCTCCGCGACGGCCTCCTCGTCGTCGGCCGACCACTGGCGCAACAGACTCTGGTGCGGGAACCGCCCGCGCGCTACCAGATCGGACACCCGAATCCCTTCGGGGGCGGTCGACGTCTGCGGCAGCAGACCGAGGCGCCGGGCCACCTCCTTGGCCGGCAGCGTGGAGATCTCCGCACCGTCCAGCAGCACCGTTCCCCCGCTCGGGGTCAGCAGTCGGGACAGCGCGCGCAGCAGTGTCGACTTTCCGCAGGCGTTGGGGCCGATGATCACCGTGAACGAGCCGTCCGGCACGGCCAGGTCCAGCTCGTCGGCGATCACCCGCTTGTCGTAGCCGAGGGTCACCCCGTCGGCGATCAGCCGGGGCGCGCCGGTGACCGGCTCGGGGACGGTCGCCGACCGCCGGAATCGCTTCTGCATCTGGATTCTTCCGTTCAGTTCTTCCGGGTCTCGCGAGCGATCAGCCACACCAGGTACACGCCGCCCACCACCACCGTCAGCACACCGACCGGCAGCGCGGTCGGCGCGAACAGCCGCTGTGCGGCCAGATCGGAGGCGGCCAGCAGCAGCGCACCCATCGCAGCCGCCGGGACCAGGGTCACCCCGGCCGAACGAGTGAGTCGTCGGGCCACCTGCGGGGCCGCCAGGGCGACGAAGGAGATGGGACCGGCCGCCGCCGTGGCGATGGCGGTCAGCGCGACGCCGCCCACCAGCAGGCCCAGCCGGGTGGGCTCGCGGCGCACGCCGAGGGAGACGGCCGCATCGTCGCCCAGCTCGAGCACCTTCATCCGGACCGCGAACGGGATCAGCAGCACCAGCACCACGGCCAGGGCCAGGGTCGCGCCGCGCACCGTGGCCCAATCCGAGCCGCTCAGCGAGCCCACGCCCCAGCCGGCCACCGACAGCGCGGTGTCGAGGTCCGCGGTGAGGATCAGCCAGGTGTTCAGTGAGGCCAGCATCGCGCTGACGCCGATGCCGACCACGATCAGCCGGAAGCCGCGGACCCCGCGGGAGAAGGCCAGCAGATAGACGACGAGGGCCGTGGCGACGCCGCCGATCAGCGCGCCGGCCGACTGGCCGAGGTAGGCGTTGCCGCCGAGCACCACCACGATCAGCGCGCCGGTGTAGGCGCCGGTGTTGAAGCCGATCACGTCCGGGCTGCCCAGCGGATTACGCGTGAGCGACTGGATGATGGCGCCGCTGACGCCGAGCGCGGCCCCCAGCAGCAGGGCGAGCAGCGCGCGCGGCAGCCGCTTGCCCACCACGATGTACTCGTCGTACCGCTCGCCGGTGCCGAAAATCGCCTGGGCCACCCGCGCCACGGTGACGTCGTAGTCGCCGACCAGCAGCGTCGTCACCAGCACGCCGAAGGCGGCCAGGCAGAGCAGGGCCACAACGGCCGCCGACCGGGCACCGATCCGCACGCTGAGACGGCCGCCGGGCGCACCGAGCAGCAGGACGCGACGACCGAAGTCCACCCGACCCGGCCCCGGCCGTCCGGGCTCGACCGCGCTCACAGTCCACTCGCCTTGCTGCGCCGGACCAGCGCGATCAGCACCGGGGCGCCCAGAAAGGCCGTGACGATCCCGACCTGGAGCTCGTTCGGGCGGATCAGCACACGGCCGAGGATGTCGGCGCCGAGCACCAGAATCGGACCGGCCAACAGGCTGTACGCCAGGATCCAGCGCTGCTCGGGGCCGACGATCCACCGGCAGACGTGCGGGATCATCAGGCCGACGAAGCCGATCGGGCCCGCGGCCGCCGTCGCCGCACCGCACAGCAGGGTCACCGCGACGATGCCGATCACCCGGGTCCGGACGATGTCGGCGCCCAGCGCCCGGGCCAGCTCGTCGCCCAGCGCCATCGAGTTCAGCGGGCGGGCGATCGCCGCCGCCAGCACCAGGCCCACCAGGATGAACGGAGCGACCGCCGACGGCATGCCGATGCCGCGGCCGGCGAGCGAACCGGCGCTCCAGAAGCGCAGCTGGTCGAAGGCGGCCGGCTGCAGCAGCACCAGCGCGGTCGTGATGCCCATCAGCACCGCACCCACCGCGACGCCGGCCAGGGTGAGGCGCACCGGGGTCGCGCCGCCGGGCCCGCGCGAGCCGACCAGGTACACCACCGTCGTAGCGATGATCGCACCCGCGAAGGCGAACCAGATGTAGCCCCAGACGTCGCCGATCCCGAACAGGCCGACGGCCAGGGCCACGAACAGGGCGGCACCGGCGTTCACACCGAGAATCCCCGGATCGGCGAGCGGATTGCGGGTCATCGCCTGGATCAGCGCTCCGGCGACGGCGAGGGCCATCCCCACCAGGACGCCGAGCAGCGTGCGAGCGATCCGGCCGTCGCGCACCGTGAGATGTTCCAGCGAGCCGTTGAACGAGAACAGCGTGTCCCAGACCGTACCGACCGGAATCGACGTGGCGCCGACCAGCAGGCTCGCGAACATCACCCCGATGAGGGCGGCGAGCAGCAACAACCAGCCCAGTGCTCGCACTCGTGCAACCGCCTCCGCGTCGATTGAGGTGACCTTTTGACTTTGGTAACCCTTACCTTAAATAGTACTTCTGGCGACGGAGCCGCCGTGCGGCGGCACCCCCGCACGCTTTCCGCCCCCGTAGCGAACAGGACGAACGAGCCAGATGAAACTCGCCGAGATCATGCCGCTGACCCCGGTTCAGGAGGGCATCCTCTACGCCTCGACGCTCGACCCGTCCGCGCCCGACCCGTATGTGGTGCAGGCCGATCTGGCGCTGACCGGACCGCTCGATCCGGACCGGCTGCGGCGCAGCGCACAGGCCGTCTTCGACCGCCACCCGAACCTCCGCGTGGGCTTTCGCCGGCGCAAGACCGGTATGCCGGTGGCCCTGGTGCTCGACGGCGCCGAGATCGGCTGGAGCGTGCACCAGCTGAGCGACCTGGATCCCGCGGCGGCGCAGAGCCGGTGGGCGCAGCTGTGCGACGAGGCGCGCGATCACCGCTTCGATCTGCAGACACCGCCGCTGCTGCGGCTGGCGCTGGGCCGGCTTCCCAACGCCGCCGACGGCCGCGAACAGTGGCGCCTGCTGCTAACCAACCACCACCTGATCCTCGACGGCTGGTCCGCGCCGCGGGTGGTGCGGGAGATCTTCGCCGCGTACGCCGACGACGGCCGGGTGACCGGCCTGCCGCCGGTGCGCGCCTTCGGCGACTACCTGACCTGGCTTGCGAGTCGCGATCAGGCGGCGGCACTGGAGCGCTGGAGCGCGGTCCTGGGCGAGCACTGCGAACCCTGCCTGCTGGCCGGGCCGCAACCGGCCGCGCTGGGCAGCCGCCCGCGCCAGCTGATCCGCGACGATCTGGGCGGCCTGGGCGAGGCGCTCGCCGGGCGCGCCCGGGAGCTCGGCCTCACCCTCGGCGCACTGATCCAGGCCGCCTGGGGCCTGACCCTCGGCCTGGAGACGGGTCGCACCGACGTGCTCTACGGTGCCACCGTGTCGGGCCGCAGCCCCGAGTTCGCCGGCGCCGAGGATCTCGTCGGCATGACGCTCGGCGCCGTGCCGGTGCGCGTGCACGCGACCGGCGCGCAGACGCTCGCCGACATCGCCGAACAGGTGCAGCGCGAACAGGCCTCGGTCCTCTCCGATCACTGGGTGCCGCTGCCGGAGATCGCCGCCGCGGCCGGCACCGGTGAACTCTTCGACACCCTGCTGGTGGTGGAGAACCATCCGTCGTCGTCGCCCGAATTGCTCGAGACCGTCGCGCGCGGCGGCCTCACCCTGACCGAGATCGCGCCGCGCGATTCGACGCACTACCCGCTCACCGTGCAGGCCGTTGTCGCCCCGCGGCTGCAGCTGCGGCTGCATCACCTGCCCGACGCCGTCCCGGCCGACCGGCTGGCCCGCATCACCGACACCCTCGTCGCGGTGCTGACCGCCTTCGCCGAGGCACCGGAGACTCAGGTCGCCGCCCTGCGCGCCCCGACCGGCGAGTCCCCGGTCACGCCCAGCCCGGTCGACGGTCCCGCACTCGGCGAACTGCTCGACCTGCGGACGCGCCCCGCCGACGCCCCGGTCTTCGAATGCGCCGGAGACGTCCTGACCGCCGCCGAGCTGACCGGCCGGGTCGATGCGCTTGCGGCGCAGCTGCGCCGCGAGCGCATCGGCCCGGACAGCGTGGTAGCCGTCGCGCTCCCGCGCGGCCTCGATACCGCGGTCGCGGTGCTGGCGATCCTGCGGGCCGGTGCCGCGGTACTGCCGATCGACCTGGAGTATCCGCGCGAGGCGATCGACTACCTGCTGACCGATGCCGCGCCCGCGGCGATCATCACCGTCCCGGGCGTCGACCTGCCCGCCTGCGCTGCCCCGCTGGTGCGGCCCGACGGCCACGCGCCGGCGCCCACGGGCACCGCACCCGCCGAGCTGCCCGCCGAGCCGGCGGGCGACCTGCTCGCCTACCTCGTCTACACCTCCGGCTCCACCGGCCGGCCCAAGCCGGTCGCCGGCACCCGCGCCGGCCTGGCCGCGCGGCTGGCCTGGGCCACCCGGGACTGGTCCGCCGCGCCCGGCGACGTCCGACTGCTGAAGAGCTCGCTGGCCTTCATCGACGGCCTCACCGAACTGCTCGGCGCCGTCGCCGCGGGCGCCCGCGGCGTACTGGCCACCGACGCCGAGCGCATCGATCCGGCAGCACAGGCGCGGCTGCTGGCCGCGCACGGCATCGCCCAGGTCACGGCGGTGCCCTCGCTGGCCGCGACGCTGGCCGCCACCGCACCGGAGGGCTGTGCGCCGGTCACCCGCTGGGTGCTCTCCGGCGAGCCGCTGAGCGCCGAGGTGGTGCGCGCGGTGTCCGCGGCCTCACCGAAAGCCCGGGTGATCAACTCCTACGGCTCCTCCGAGGTGGCCGGCGATGTCACCGCCGCCGACGTGACCGACGAGACCGCCGGCACCCCCGTCGCCGATACCCCTGTCACCGATACCCCCGTCGCCGGCACCACTGGCACCGGAACCCCTGTCTCGATCGGTGATCCGGTACCCGGCAGCGGCGTGCTGCTGCTCGACGGTCTGCTCCGGCCGGTGCCGCCCGGCACGATCGGCGAGTTCTACATCTCCGGCCCGCAGCTGGCCCGCGGCTATCGGGGCCGTCCGGCACTCACCGCCGAGCGCTTCGTCGCCAATCCCTTCGGTCCCGGCCGGCTATACCGGACCGGTGATCTGGGCCGCCGACGTCCCGGCAGCAACCGGTTCGAGTTCTGCGGACGCGCCGACGGCCAGGTCAAGATCCGCGGTCACCGCGTGGAGACCGTCGGCGTGGAGGCCGCACTGCGCGAGGTGGACGGGGTCACCGGGGCGGCCGTCGTCGCCCGGGACGACGGCGCCGGCTCCGCGACGCTGTGGGCGTACGTCACCGTCGCCGCCGACTCGTCCCTCGACGACGGGCAGGGCATCGCCGCGGTACTGGCCACCCGGCTGCCCAGCTACCAGGTGCCGGCCGTCGTGGTGCTCGACGCGCTGCCGACGCTGCCCAACGGCAAGGTGAACCGGCGCGCGCTGCCCGCCCCGGCGGAGCTCACCCGCCCCGGGACCGGCCGGCTGTCGACCGCCACCGAGCACGCCGTGGCCGCGCTCTTCGCCGAACTGCTCCGCCTGGACGCCGACCGGGTGGGCCCGGAAGACGACTTCTTCGCCCGCGGCGGTCACTCGCTGCTGGCCACCCGCCTGGTCCACCGGCTCACCGCCGAGCACGCCCCCGGGCTGTCGATCCGGACCGTCTTCGAGCAGCCGACCGTCCGGGCGCTGGCCGCCGAGGTCGACCGGCTCGCCGGCGCGCCGGCGCCGGATACCGCGCTGCCGCTGCCGGACCGGCGCCCGGACCCGCTGCCCGCGACGTCCGCCCAGCGCGGTGTCTGGGCGGCCGAACAACTGCTCGATCCGGGTGCGGGCCCGGTCGAAGCGGCCTACAACCTGCCCTTCGCCGTCGCCCTGCACGGGCCGGTCGACGAGGCCGCACTCGCCGCCGCGGTGCGCCGGCTGGTGGCCCGGCACGAGGCCCTGCGGACCCGGCTGCGCGCGGACGCCGACGGCGGACTGTGGGCCGAGATCGCCGACCCGGCGACGCCCGTGGAGGTCCTCGTGCACCGCGACGAGGCGGCGCTGACCGCGCGGCGGGAGCAGCCCTTCGACCTGGCGACGGAACTGCCGATCCGCGCCGATCTGGTCCGGCGCGACGCGGACACCGTCGTGCTCTCGCTGACCGTCCACCACGGCGCCGCCGACGAGTGGTGCGCGCCGGTGATCTTCGGCGAGCTGGCCGACGAGTACCAGCGGATCCTCGCCGGCGCGAGCCCCGGCTCGGCCGATTCTCCGACGCCCGCACCGCTGCAGTACGCCGATGCCGCGGCGGCCCAGGAGACGCTGTGCGACCGCGCCGCCGAGCGGGACTTCTGGGCGCAGACCCTGGCCGGCGCACCGGACGAGTTGGCCCTGCCCTTCGACCGGCCGCGGCCCGACCGGCCCACCGGCCGGGGCGGGACCGTCGAGTTCACCGTCACGCCGGCCCTGGCCGCGGCCCTGCGCGCGACGGCCGAGCGCACCCGGCTCACCGGCTTCATGCTGGCCCACGCCGCGACGGTCGCGGTCTGGGCCCGATTGTCCGGCACCGGCGACATCGTGCTCGGCACGCCGGTGGCCAACCGCCGCCACCCCGCGCTGGCCGGGGTCATCGGCATGTTCACCAATACCCTGCCGCTGCGCATCGAGGTGGGCGACGATCCCACCGTCGAGGATCTGCTGGCCCGGGTGCGCCGCCACGATCTGGCGGCCCTGGACCACCAGGGGCTGCCCTTCGGTGAGATCGTCGACGCCGCCGGGGCCGCGCGCCGGGCCGACCGGCCACCGCTGGTGAGCACGCTGCTCCAGTACCGCACCGCGGCATCGGCACCGGACTTCCCCGGCGCGCAGACCCAGATCGTCTCCCCCGCCCCGCGCGGCGCCAAGTTCGACCTGACCGTCGAGTTCCTGGACGACGAGGACGGCCTCACCGGACGACTGGAGTTCGCCCGGGATCTGTTCGACGCCGCCACCGCCGAGCGCATCGCCGACCTGCTGGTGCGCGCGCTGACCGCGCTCACCGGCGACCCGCGGGCGCGCCTGCACAGCCTGCCGCTGACCACCGACACCGACCGCGCGGTGCTGGCGCGGGCCGCGGACACCGGCCACACCGTCCCGGACACCGACCTGGTCGGCCTGATCGCCCAGGCCGCCACGGCGCACCCGGAACAGACCGCCGTGCTGGCCGGCGACGACGCGCTCTCGTACGCCGAGTTGTCCGCGGCGGCCGAGGCGCTGGCCGCGACCCTGGTCGCCGCCGGCGTCGGAGTGGACGACGTGGTGGCGGTGGATCTGCCGCGCTCGGCGGCGCTGTCGGTCGCGGTCCTGGCCGCCCAGCGCGCCGGCGCGGCCTACCTGCCGCTCGATCGCGATCACCCGGCCGCACGGCGCGCCTTCCTGCTCGACGACGCCCGTCCGGCGGCCCTGATCACCGACGATCCCGCGGCTGCGGACGCGCTGCCGACCGTGCTCGTCGACCGCCTCGGGGCGGTCCTGTCCGCGCCGCCGGCCGCCGGGTCCGGACCGCTGCCGGATCCGGCCGCACTGCCGGAACCGGCGAGGCTGCACCATGCCCGCGCCGCGTACCTGATCTACACCTCGGGCTCCACCGGCAATCCGAAGGCCGTCGTGGTGGAGCACCGCGCCATCGTCAACCGGCTGGTCTGGATGCAGGACCGGTACGGACTGGTCCCCGGCGAACGGGTGCTGCATAAGACGCCGACCGGCTTCGACGTCTCGGTGTGGGAACTGTTCTGGCCGCTGATCGTCGGCGCCACCGTCGTGATGGCCGAGCCGGGCGCACACCGCGATCCCGCGGCGATCGCCGCGACCCTGCGCCGCCACGAGGTGACCACCGTGCACTTCGTGCCCTCGCTGCTGCGCGCCTTCCTCGCCGAGGAGACGGCCGCCGACCTGCCGCGGCTGCGCCGCATCCTGTGCTCCGGCGAGGCCCTGACCGCGCCGCTGCGCGACGGGGTCCGCGATCGGCTCCCCGGGGTGCGCCTGCACAACCTGTACGGCCCCACCGAGGCGGCCGTCGACGTCACCGAAGCCGATGTGACGGACCTGACCGGGCCGGGCGTCCCGATCGGTGCGCCGGTGTGGAACACCCGGGCGCACGTCCTGGACGCCCGGCTGCGTGAACGACCGATCGGTTGCTGGGGCGATCTCTACCTGTCCGGCGTCCAGCTGGCCCGCGGCTATGCGGGGCGGCCCGATCTGACCGCCACCGCCTTCGTGGCCTCGCCGTTCGCCGGCGACGAGGGCGGGGCGGCCGGGGCGCGGATGTACCGCACCGGCGACATCGCCCGGTGGACGGCCGAGGGCGTCCTGGAGTTCGCCGGCCGCAGCGACGGCCAGCTGAAGCTGCGCGGCCAGCGGGTGGAGCCGGGCGAGATCGAACAGGCGCTGCTCGCCGCCGGAACCCTGGCCCAGGCCGTGGTGATCGGACACCGGACCGCCGACGAGCGCACCGTGCTCGCGGCCTACGCGGTGCCCGCGCCGGGCAGCCCGGCCGAGCCCGGCGAGATCCTCGCCGCCGTGGCAGAGCTGCTGCCGGCCCATCTGGTGCCGCCCACGCTGACCCTGCTCGACGCGCTGCCGGTGACCGCGAACGGCAAGCTCGATCGGGCCGGACTGCCCGATCCGGTGGCCCCGGCCGCCGCGGGCGGCGCCACCGGAGGCCCGCGCGAACGAGCCGTCGCCGAGGTCTTCGGCGAGGTCTTGCACCTGCCCGACGGGGCCGCCGCGGGCGGCGACGACGACTTCTTCGCCCTCGGCGGCGACAGCATCGTGGCCATCACCGTGGTCAACCGGCTCCGCCGGCGCGGCCTGGAAGTGGACGTCAAGGAGATCTTCGAGCTGCGCACCGCCGCGGCCCTGGGCCGGGCGGCGCGAGCCGTCGAGCCGGCCGCCGGGCAGCCGGGCGGCCGGACCGACGCAGCCGCCGACGAGGACTCGGACCGGCCGCTGCCGCTCACCCCGATCATGGCGCAGCTGGCCGCGCGTCCCGGCCGCTGGCAGTCGCTGGCCCAGTCGATGACGCTCACCCTGCCCCCGGAATCCTCGACCGAGCAGGTACTCGCCGCACTCGACGCGGTGATCGCCCGGCACCAGGCCCTGCGCCTGCGGGTGGAGGATTCGGCCGGAGTGTGGTCGGTGCGGCCGCAGCCGGCAGCAGCGACCGCGGCGGCCGATCGGGTCAGCGTCCACGAATTCACCGCCGAACCCGAGCGCAGCGACTTCGAGGCGATCACCGCGCAGGTGCACGCCCGGCTGGATCCGGCGGCCGACGATCCCGCCGCCGGCGGCTGTCTGCAGGCCGCGCTCGTGCGCGGCGGCGAGCGGGCCTGGCTGCTGCTGGTGATCCACCATCTGGCGGTCGATGCCGTCAGCTGGCGCATCCTGCTCGACGACCTCGCCGCCGCGGCCGCGGCGCCGGGCCGGGCGCTGCCCGCGCCGGGCACCTCGCTGCGCACCTACGCCGATGCCGTCGCCCGGCGCGCCGCGGCGCCCGAGACGCTCACCGAGGCGACCGCCTGGCGGGCGGTGCTGGGCCGGGCGGCGCCGGTGCACCCGGCTGTCGACCTCGGCCGTCAACGCGACCTGGTGGTCACCCGGGTCCGGCTGGACGCGGCGCAGACGCAGGACTATCTGGCCGCCGGTCCGGTCACCGCCGCCTTCGTGGCCGACGTCGGCGCCGCGGTGGCCGAGGCGCTGGAGGCGACCGAGCCCTTCCTGATCGACGTCGAAGGGCACGGCCGCGACCAGGTGGACGCCGATCTGTCGGAGACCGTCGGCTGGCTCACCGCCCTCTGGCCGGTGCTGTACGAGCCCGGCGCACCGGATGCCGCCGGGACCGTCGCCGGCCGGCTTGCGCAGCCGGGATACGGCTACGGCCTGGCCAGGTACGCCAATCCGCGCACCGCCCGGCTGCTCGCCCGGTCCCCGCGCGCCCAGCTGCTGGTCAACTACCTCGGGGCGATGGACCTGCGCGGCGACCGGCCGTGGCAGCCGGCGGCGCAGGCCCGCTGGACCCGGACCACGCCGGACGGCGATCTGGGCGTCGACCACCTGCTGACGGTGGACGGCCGGGTCGAGCGGGACGGCGACACCGGGGCCGGTGAACTGGTCGCCGAACTGACCTGGTCGTCGGCCGTGCTCACCGCGGACCGGGCCCAGCAGCTGGCCGATCGGCTGCACGCGGCCCTGCTCCGCCGCGGGGCCCAGGATCACCGCGCGGGCGCGTAGGTTACCCTCACCTAAGTAATCCCCGAGTTTCAGCGATCTCTCAGCTTTCGCGTCACCCGAACGAAGGATCAACCGATGACCACTGTCCACGCCCATCGCCGGTCGCTGCGCCTGGCCGCCACCCTCTTCGCCGCCGGCGCCCTCGTCGCGGCCTGCGGGACCACCGACACCCCGTCCGCCGATCCGTCGGCCGGCGGTAACGGCGGCGCCGTCCCGTGCGCCGCGGACACCGCCGCCGGCGAACGCACCCTCACCGGCACCTACCTCGGCGACGTGCAGGTGCCGGCGCACCCCGAACGCATCGTCTCCGGCTGGCTGGTCGGCACGCAGCTCATCGACCTGGGCGTCAAGCCGGTCGGCATGCTCGACGATTACAAGGCCAATGCCACCCCGGACGAGCTGGCCAAGGTGGAGGGCGTGCCGACCATCGGCAGCATCACCGAGGGCGTGAACACCGAGCAGGTGCTGTCCCTGAAGCCGGACCTGGTGGTCACCATGGCCCGCAAGGACGTCGCCGACAAGCTGGCCGTCAGCGAGGTCAACGAGCAGGTCGCGCCGGTCGCCGCCTTCGAGATCGCCGAGCCGACCGACGTGTGGGCCAACTACCCGCGGGTGGCCGACGCCATCGGCTGCGGCGAGTACGCCAAGAAGCGCCTGGCCGGCCTGGACGATCAGCTCAAGCAGATCGGCGTCGACCACAAGGCGCAGATCGAGAAGCTGGGGACCGTCGCCTACGTCGAGGGTTCGGCCGAACCGGCCACCTACCAGATCGCCACCAACAAGTCGCTGGTCTACCAGCGCCTGGAGCTGGCCGGGCTGACCTACTTCTCCGGCGTGGACGCGAACCCGAAGCGCTACAACGAGCAGATCTCGCTCGAGGACCTGGGCCGGCTGTCGTCGGCCAACGTCCTGTTCTTCGAGGCCGACCACGAGGGCAAGCCGACCGCCCGCACCAAGGCGCTGCTGGACAACCCCGCCTTCAAGCAGCTGCCCGCGGTCAAGGCCGGCAACCTGTTCCCGTACAGCACCCCGTACGCGTACACCACCGCCGCCGTCGAGCGTCAGGCCGCCGACATCACCTCCGCGGTGACCGAGGCCAAGCCCGCCAAGTCCTGATTCACGAATCCTGATGACCCTGAACCACCCCGCCCCCGTCACCGACGTCCCGCGCACCGGTTTCCCGCGCACTGGTTTCCCGCTCACTGGTTTCCCCCTCACTGCGGCCCAGCGCGAGATCTGGATGGCCGATCAGGCCACCGACGATCCGACGGCGTACTCGACGGCGCTCGTCGCGCACGGCCGGGGCCCACTGGACCTGCCGGTGCTGACCGCGGCGATCGAAGCCACCATCGCGCGGTCCGAGGCCGCCCGGGTGCGCTTCGCGCCGGTGCCCGGCGGCGAGGTGGTTCAGGAGTTCATCGGCGCACCGATCGAATGCCCGGTCGTCGACTTCCGGCAGGAGGCCGATCCCGCGGCCGCCGCGCGCGCCTGGATCGACTCCGAACTGGACCGCGCCTACGACACCGCGACCGGACCGCTGATCCGGACCTGCCTGCTGCTGCTGGCCGACGACCACACCCTGGCCTATCTGTCGGCGCATCACCTGGTGCTCGACGGGACCGGCGTGGGCATGCTGCTCTCCTCGGCGCTGACCCGCTACGGCCGCGACCTCGACACCGGGGCCGCCGCCGAACCGGCCACCACCGATACCGAGCCGAATGCGGCCTGGACGCTGGACACCCTGGTGGCCGCCGACCGCGACTACCGCGAGTCGGCGCAGTTCGCGCTCGACCGCCGCTTCTGGCTGGACCAGATCGCCGACGCCCCGCCCCCGCCCCGGCTGCTGGCCGTGGCCCCCGGGGCCGCCCGCCGCGCGGACATCGTTCCGGTCGCACTGACCGCCGACGAGGGCACCGCGCTGTACGGTCTCAGCCGACCGCTCGGCGTGCGCACCGCGGGTCTGCTGATGGCGACGCTGGCCGGCTTCCTCCACCACCGCACCGGAAGCCGCGATCTGTTGCTGGCCACCCCGATGTCGGCCCGACTCACGCCCGAACTGCGCGCGCACATCGGCACCCTGGCCACCGTGCTGCCGGTGCGGGTGCGGCTGCGCGCGGGCGCCGCCTGGGCCCAGGTCGCCGGCGACGTGGACGAGACGCTCCGCGCGGTCAACCCGCACAGCCGGTTTCGCGGCGAGGATCTGCACCGCGCCCTGCGCGAGGCCGGGACGCCGCGCCGACTGTTCGGCGTCGGCGCCAACGTCCTCCCGATGAACACCCGGGCCTTCGCCGCGGTGGGACTCGACGCGGAGCTGGAGATTCTGTCGTCCGGGCCCACGGGCGACATCGACGTCTTCTTCGAGGTCGACGCGGCCGCCCGCAGCGTGGCCGTCGCCCTGCACGGGCCGGGCGAGCAGCGCGCCGAGATCGAAGAGATCGCCGACGACTTCGCGAGCTTCCTGCGCACCCTGATCGCCAACCCAGACATGGTCATCGGCCCGCCGCTCCCCGATCCGCGCGCACTATCCGCCGAGCCGGACCCCACTCCGCTGGCCGGGACCTTCCCGGGCACCGAGCAGTGGGCGGAGAACCACGACGAGCTCCCCGACGACGGCCTCCCCGACGACAACCTCGCCACCGCCGGCGCCGCTACCTCCGGTGCCGCCGACGCGGTCGTCTTCACCGTGCCGATCCCGCCCCGGTCCACCGCCGCCCAGCTGAACGCGGTCCTCGACGCCGTACTCGCCGCGCACCCGGAACTGTCGCTGCGCGCCGAATGCCTGGCGCCGGGCCTGTGGGAGTACGTCCGCGCCGAGCCGGGGCGCGACGAGCCCGCTCCCGGCGGCGTCTCCTTCGCCGCGAGTCTGCCGGCCCGCGGGGCCGCGCCGGGCACCCTGACGATCACCGCGCATCCGCTCGTGGTGGACGCCGCCGGGCGCACCCGGCTGAGCCGGGACCTGGCCGCCGCCTGGGCCGCGATCGCCGCGGGCGAGCCGATCGATCTGCCCGCCGCCGACGACCCCGAGCAGTTGATCGCGCGCTACGCCGAGCGCGCCCTGGACCCTGACGTGCTGGCCGGTCTCGACGGCTGGCGGGCGCTGACCCCGGCGATGGCCACCGAGGCGACCACCGCGCCGGGTGCCGCCGCGGCCCACGCGCGGATCGCCGCGCTGACCCCCGAGGACTTCCGGGCGGCCGGGCTGGACGCGACGGGCGCGAGCCTCGCCGCCCTGGCCCTGACGCTCGGCCGGCTTCACCCCGACGGCCCCGCGCCGGTCGTCGCTCTCGCCCCGGCCGAGCGCGCCGGGCACTGGAGCGGCGGCGGGACCAGCACCCTGCCGCTGGACGCCGATGTTCCGCTGCGACTGCCGGTGACCGACGACCCGGCCACCGCGCTGCGCTCGGCCCGGGAACTGCTGCGCGGACTCCCCGACGGCGGCAGCGGCTACGGCCTGCTGCGTTACCTGCACCCGCAGGCCGGGCCCACCCTGGCCACCGTGGCCGGCGACCTGCGCCTGGAGGTGCGCGACGAGCGCGGGCTGACGGTGATCGCCCCCGGCCGCCCCGCCCGGACCGGTCCCTGCGCGGTGATCTGTTTCGGCGACGACGGCGTCACCGCGAGCCTGACCGGCGAACTGCCCGGCGGCCGCACCGCCGCCGACGCGGCCGCCGCCCTCGCCGCGGCCTTTGCCGACCTGGTCGAGACGGCCGCCGATCCGGCCCTGCGGGCCGGTCCCACCGCGCGCGATGTCGTGGGCTTCACCCTCGGCGAGGGCGAACTGGCCCGGCTCGCCGCCGCTGCCCCGGCGCCGATCACCGCGGTCTGGGGGCTGTCGCCGCTGCAGGCCGGACTGTACTTCCAGTCCGCGGTCTCCGGGGATCTCGACGTCTACAACGCCCAGTTCGTGCTGAGCTTCGACCGGCCGCTCGATCCGGTCCGGCTGCGCCGTGCGCTCACCGCCCTGATGGCCGAGCACCCGCCCCTGCGCTCGGCTTTCACCCACGCCGACCTGCCGGCACCGGTCCAGTTCATCGTGGAGTCGCCGGCCCCGCCGCTGCACAGCGTCGACCTGACCGGACTGTCCGCCGCCGAACTGGCCGACGCGGAACAGGCCGCGATCGAGGCCGACCGGGCGCGACCGTTCGACGCGGCGACACCGCCCCTGTGGCGGGTGACCCACCTGCGCCGTCCCGACGGCGACAAGCTCGTCGTCTCCCGCCGCTTCCTGGTCTGGGACGGCTGGTCGAACGGCGTTTTCATCGACGGCCTGCTGACCCACTACGCGGGCGGCGCGAGCGCACCCGCTACCTCGGAGGTCGGCGAGCCGGTCTTCGCGCGCTATCTGCACTGGCTGGCCGCACAGGACCGCGGCGCCGCCGTCGCCGCCTGGACCGCGCACCTGGACGGATACACCGAGCCCTCGCTGCTCCGGCCGGGGGCCGATCCGGTGGTCCGCGGCGGCACCCGAGTGGATCGGCGTCGGCTGGACGAGCAGGTGACGGCCGGGCTCACCGCGACCGCACAGCGTCTCGGCGTCACCCTGAACACCGTGCTGACCAGCGCGGTGACGCTGCTGACCGGCCGCTGGTCCGGACGCACCGATGTCGCCATCGGTCAGACCGTCGCCGGCCGGCCGAGCGAAGTGGCCGGCGCCGACGGCGCCATCGGCATGTTCCTGAACACCGTGCCGCTGCGCACCGAACTGGCCCCGCAGACCCGCGTCCGCGAGTTCCTGCCCCAGCAGCAGCGCCGCCGCCTGGACCTGCTCGGCCACGAATGGCTGAGTCTGGGCGAGATCACCGCGGCCACCGGCACCCCGGCCCTGTTTGACGTGTTGTTGGTGCTGCAGAACTTCATCGGCGACGAGCAGCTCGGCGCCGAGCACGGGGTGACCGGACACGTCAGCGACGACCACACCCACTTCCCGCTCACCCTGGTGGTGACCCCCGGCCGCGAGCTGACGGTGACCGTCGAGACCCGCAGCGACCTGATCGACGACGCCGCCGCGCGCGGCCTGGCCGACGATCTGCTGGCCCTGCTGACCGCCCTGGCCCGGCCGGAGACCGACGACCTCCCGCTGGCCGCGTTGCCCTTCACCGCCGCCGAGCAGCCGATGCACGGCCGGGCGCTGGCCGTGCCGGAGCTGTCGGTGTCGGAGCTGCTGGCCGAGACGGCCGCCCGGATGCCCGAGGCCCCCGCGCTGGTCTGTCCCCCCGCACCGGAATCAACCGCAGAGGGATCGTCCGCAGAGGGATCGTCCGCAGAGGGATCAACCCCAGCGGGCACGACGCTGGCCTTCGGCGAGCTGGACGCCCGGATCAACGCACTGGCCCGGCTGCTGCTCGCGGCCGGCGCCGGTCCGGAGACCGTGGTGGCGCTGGCGATCGAACGCTCGGCGGAGATGGTCGTCGCCCTGTTCGCGGTGCTGCGCACCGGTGCGGCCTATCTCCCGCTGGAACTGGTGCACCCGGCGCCGCGGCTGAACGGGCTGGCCCGCAATGCCCGGCCGGTGCTGGTGCTCACCGCCGGGGCGACGCCCGAGACCGTCGCGCAGATCGTCGACGGCACCGGGGCGAGCGCCGTGGACCTGCGCGACGAGGCCACCGCGGCCCGCCTGGCGGCCACCGATCCCGGACCGCTGCGCGACGCCGAACTCGGCGCCTTCGCCCGCAGCCGGCCCGGCCGGCTGGACCACCCGGCGTATCTGATCTACACCTCGGGTTCCACCGGGACGCCCAAGGGCGTGGTCACCGGCTACCGCGGCCTGACCAACATGTACCTCAACCACGAGGACGAGATCTTCCGCCCGACCGTCGCCCTGGCCCGTCATCGCGATCCGGCGCGCGAGCGGCTGGCGATCGCGCACACCGTGTCGTTCGCCTTCGACATGTCGTGGGAGGAGCTGCTCTGGCTCACCTACGGGCACACCGTGCACGTCTGCGACGAGGATCTGCGCCGCGATCCCGAGGCCCTGGTCAGCTACTGCCGCGCGCACCGGATCGACCTGGTCAACGTGACGCCGACCTACGCCGAGTATCTGATCGCCGCGGGTCTGCTCGACGATCCCGCGGCCGGCCCGGGCGACGGCACCGTCCCGGCCACCCCCGAACTGGTGCTGCTGGGCGGCGAGGCGGTCAGCACCGGGGTCTGGGACACCCTGCGCGAGGCCCCCGATCTGCTCGGCTACAACCTGTACGGGCCCACCGAGTACACCATCAACACCCTCGGCGGCACCACGGATTCGGCGACGCCGACCGTCGGCCGGCCGATCAGCAACACCGTCGCGCATCTGCTGGACCCGTGGCTGCGGCCGGTGCCGCCCGGCGTGGCCGGCGAACTCTATGTGGAGGGCATGGGTCTGGCCCGCGGCTACCACGACAAGCCCGGCCAGACGGCGGCGAGCTTCGTCGCCCATCCGGACGCACCCGGACGCCGGCTGTACCGCACCGGCGACCTGATGCGCCGCCGCCCGGACGGCCTGCTCGACTACCTGGGCCGCACCGACTTCCAGATCAAGGTGCGCGGCTACCGGGTGGAGCCCGCGGAGATCGAGGCGGCGCTCACCGCGATCGACGGCATCACCCACGCCGTCGTCGTCGCCCACGCCGCGTCGCTGGCCGCCTACCTGGTGACCGACGGCACGGGACCGGCCGACAGCGCCATCCGGCGCGCCCTCGGCGAGGCGCTGCCCTCGTACATGGTGCCGTCCTCGTTCACCCGCATCGACGCGATCCCGGTGACCGTCAACGGCAAGCGGGACGTGGCCGCCCTGCCGGCGCCGGCCCGCGACACCGGCGGTGGCAGCCGGGCCGGCTCGCTGCTGGAACGCGTGCTGGCCGAGCTCGCCGCCGAGACGCTCGGGCTGCCGTCCGTCGACGTGGATGCCGACCTGTTCGACCTGGGCGCTCACTCGATGCAGCTGATGTCCTTCGCCGCCGCGGTGCGCGCCCGACTCGGGGTCACCCTGGCCGTCGCGGACGTCTTCACCAGTCCGACCATCGCCGGTATCGCGGCCGTGCTCGACGGCGACCCCGATGCGGCCGGCCGGCTGCGGGCGCCGGTCATCGGCTTCCGCACCGGTGCCGCGGGCGGCGCGGCGCCGGTCGTCGTGCTGCCGCCGGGCACCGGTCTGGGCTGGCGCTACGGCCAGTTGCTGCCGTATCTCCCGGCCGATCGGGACCTCTACGCGGTGCAGTCGCCCCAGATCACCGCCGAACAGATCACTGCCGAACAGATCACTGCCGAACAGACCACCGCCGCCCCGGACATCGCCACCGATCCGGCCGAGGTGGCCAGGTGGTTCACCGAGCGCATCCTCGAGGCGGTGCCGGACGGACCGGTCGTGCTACTGGGCTGGTCGTTCGGCGGCTCACTCGCCCCGACGGTCGCGGCCGAGCTGGCCGCCCGCGGCCGGACCGTCGAATCGCTGGTCCTGCTCGACGCCTTCGCGCAGTCGCCCGCCGAGTACTACGCCTATCTCGACAGCCTGTCGCCGGATGCGGCCGCACTCGGCGCGCTGGACGTCCCGGTGCCGCCCGAGCTGGCCGCGGACCTGACCCGGGAGCAGGCCGTCGCGCTGGTGGCCGAGTCCACGACGGTCTTCGCCGGCCTGGACGCCGAACTCGTCGCCGCGGTCCT
Organism: uncultured Gordonia sp.; assembly: GCA_964513715.1. Lineage (GTDB taxonomy): Bacteria > Actinomycetota > Actinomycetes > Mycobacteriales > Mycobacteriaceae > Gordonia. The sequence continues at coordinate 1,510 of CAZEOP010000019.1, read as the reverse complement.
GGACTCGTCGTCCTGGTCGCTGGCCGTGATGCGCGCGCTGCCCGCCGAGCCGGTGCCGGTCTCCGTGCCCGTCTTCTACGTCGAGGCCGAGCCCGCGGGCTCGCTGGCCACCTGGGGCGCGGCGCTCGCGCCCGCCGTCACCCTCAGCGCCGGCTGGCCGCACGGCGGCCTGCTCGGCCCGGACGCCGTGGCCTTCTGGGGTCCGGCGCTGACCGAATTCCTGCAGGAGCAGTGATGTCCGCCCCCCACCCGATCGATCCCGACCCGATCGAGCTGACGATGTGCCAGGCCGCCCTGTGGTTCGGCCAGACCCTCGACCCGGAGAACACCACCTTCAACGTCTGCGATGCCGTGGAGTTTCACGGTGCGGTCGACACCGAGCGGCTGATCGCGGCCGCGCACCAGGCGGTCACCGAATCCGACGCGCTGACCACGCGCTTCACCGACGCACCGGACGGCTGGCGGCAGCGGCCGGGCGCCTTCCGGCTCGCCCCGCCGGAGGTCGTCGACCTCGAGACCGGCGACCACTCCAATGCGCTGTGGCCGACGGTGAGCGCCTTCGCCGCGCGCTGGACCGGCGCCGCCCACGACCTGAGCGCCGAGCCGGGCATCGCGCACTGGATCGTCCGGGCGGGCGGGCGCACCCTGTGGGTGCTGGCCGCCCACCACGCGCTGATCGACGCCTACGGGCTGTCCGCGGTGTTCACCCGGGGCGCCGACCTGTACCGCCGGTCGGCCGGTGCCGACCGGGGACCCGACCGCCCGCTCGCGGACATCGCCGAGGTGGTCGCCGCCGACCTCGAATACCTGGACTCCACGCGCTGCGCCGAGGATGCCGCGTTCTGGGACGAGCAGTTGCGCGGCACCGCCACCGGCGCGGCCGCGCAGCAGGCGCGCGCCGCGCGCAGCGCCCGCGCCACGATCGCGCCGATCGAGGGCGACTGGACGTCGCAGATCACCGCGGCGACCGCGGCCTTCGAGGCCCGCCGCACCGGGCGTGATCGGGTGAACCTCGGCTTCCTGCTGATGAACCGGCTCGGCCTGCCGGCCGCCCGGGTCCCCACCTCGGCGGTCAACCTGGTGCCGCTGGTGGTCCCGACCGCCGCCGGCGACACCGTCGCCCAGCTCGTCGCGGCCACCACGGCGGCGATGCGCGAGGCCGGCCGGCACCAGCGCTACCGCGGGCCGCGGGTGGGCGACGGCACCCTGACCTCCGGCTTCACCCGGCACGCCGGGAGGGTCGTCAACGTCAAGCCGTTCGCCACCACCCTCGACTTCGCCGGAGTGCCGGCCACCGTGCACTCGGTGGAGCGCGGCCCGGTGCAGGACTACTCGATTACCGTCGCCCGCGACGCCGACGGTCGTCCCGAGGTGATCCTCGACGCGGATGCGGCGATCTACGACGACGACGCTCTGGGCCGGCTGCTCGACGAGGTGTGCACCTTCTTCGGCCGGTTCACCGCGCCGGAGAACGCGGACCTGCCGATCGCCCGGCTGCCGCTGATCTCGC
>CAZEOP010000018.1:0-26818 GCA_964513715.1 uncultured Gordonia sp. | reverse complement strand
GCAGCCCTCGTCGTTGTCGTCGGGATCGGGCATCGTCTCGGGCAGCGCGGAGGTCTCCAGCACCGGATTGATCACCTCGCCGCGGCGCCGCACCGGCCCGTCGGGGCAGTCGTAGACGAACATGCGCAGGCCCACGCCGACCTGATTGGCGGCCAGCCCGACCCCGTTGGCGGCGTCCATGGTGGCGTACATGTCGTCGAGCAGCTCGACCACCTCGGCCGCCGGTCGGCCGGCATCGTCGAGTTCCACGGGGGCCGTCGGACGGTGCAGTACCGGCTCGCCGACGATGCAGATGGGGAGAATCGCCATGGGTCGAACTCTACTGCGGGCCGCTGATCGGGCGCCGCGCCGGTGAGTCAGCGCGCGTGGCCCGGGCGACTCGTGATTGAATACTCAACGAACCACATCGCTGTCATTTCCCCGACGAACCCGCGTCGCGCGCGAAGATCGACGGCGTATCCAACACCCAGCGACGAGACGATGAGGAAGGGATTCACCGGTGTCGAACGGCTCAGCCGCCCAGCAGCAACCGGTCCAGCCTGACCCCCACGAGGTCGGCGCCGACGGTCTGACCCGACGCGAGCACGACATCCTCGGTTTCGAGCGGCAGTGGTGGAAGTACTCGGGCTCCAAAGAGGACGCCATCAAGGAACTCTTCGGCCTGTCGGCCACCCGCTACTACCAGGTGCTCAACGCGCTGGTGGATCGCCCCGAGGCGCTGGCCGCCGACCCCATGCTGGTGAAGCGACTGCGCCGGCTGCGCGCCTCGCGCCAGAAGGCGCGCGCCGCCCGCCGTCTCGGATTCGACATCACCTGATTCGCCGCACCCGCCCGGCGCGACCGGCGGGCCCGGCTTGTCGGAGTCCCGGCGCCTGCGTGGGTTAGAGTTGCCGTGATGAAACCTGACCGCGAATCCACCCGTCTGCCGTTGCGCGCCGGCGCCATGCTGCTGCTGGCGATCTCGGTGGTCTTCCTGTTCCTGGGCATCAACAGCTGCTCGGCCGGAAGCAAGGAATCCGCGCACGACAAGCTCGCCGAGGCGGGGCAGAGCGCGCAGGCCACCGCGACCGAGACCGCGACCACCTCGGCTCCGGCGTCGTCGCCCGCCTCGCCCAGCCCGAGCATCGACGTCTCCGACGTGCCCAAGCTCTGCGTGCTGAACGCCGGCACCACCGGCGGTCTGGCCAAAGAGGTGTCCGACAAGCTGAAGTCGGCCGGATTCGCCATCGGGACCGCGCCGGGCAACCTGAGCACGGCGAGCATCGACGAGAACACCGTCTTCTACGACGACGGCGCGCAGGAGGCCGCGGAGAAGGTGGCCGCCGCCGTGCCCGGTGGCGCCGAGGCCTCGCCGCGTCCGGACGTCTTCGACAAGTGCCCCGGCGAGATCGTCGTGATCGTCGTCGAATAGGCACTCCGCAGTCCCCACCGACCCAACAACAGCAACAGCCCCGAGATCCGATCCGCTGAAGGAGCCGACATGACCGCCCGCCTCACCACGACTGTTCGTGCGATCACCGCCGTCGCCGCGGCCGGCCTGGCCGGTGCGGCCCTGAGCGCCTGCACGCCGAACGAGCACCCGAGTGACGCGCCGGGCACCGTGCCCGCGGTGGTCACCGGCAACCAGGCCTCGCCGACCGTCGAGGTCGACGGCATCCCCAACGGCGGCGAGGAGGCCCCCGAGGCTGCCGCCGGTGCGGCCGTGGCGACCGTGACGCTCAAGGACGCCGCCGGCACCACCGTCGGCGCCGGCACCTTCGTGGCCGCCGGTTCGCAGGCCAAGGTGAACCTGCGGGTCACCGGCCTGTCGAAGGGCCAGCACAAGGTGGAGCTGCGATCGGGCGGCTCGTGCAACCCGGAGTACGCCTTCGCCGCCACCAACAGTGTGATCGCCGGCGGCTCGCTGCCGGGCATTTCGGTCGGCGAGAACGGCACCGGCGTGGCCACCCAGTCGGTCTCGGTCGACATCGCCGACCTGGACGGCAAGACCCTCGTCGTGCTCGAGGAGACCGCCCCCATCGCCTGCGGCATCGTCTCCGCCAGCTGACCGCGGCGGCCGACGGTCGTCGTGAGCCGTATCCACCGCTGAGATCGGGGCCCGCCGTGTCCGGTTCATCGTCGATCGAGCCGATCGAGTTCCGCGCCTCCCCGGCGCCCACCCTCGGTGTGGAGTGGGAACTGGCACTGGTCGATCGCGACTCGCGGGACCTGATCAACGCCGCCGATCCGCTGTTCGCGCTGATCGCCGAGCGCGGTCTGGCCCGGCACGAGCGGATCCACAAGGAGTTGCTGCGCAACACCGTGGAACTGGTGACCGGCATCTGCGACACCGTCGGTGAGGCCATGGACGATCTGGGCGCGACGCTGGCGCAGGTGCGGGAGCTGACCGACGAGCTGGGCATCGACCTGTACGGTGCCGGCACCCATCCGTTCGCCGAATGGTCGGCCCAGCAGTTGACCGCCGGCAGCCGGTACGCCGAGCTGATCGAGCGCACCCAGTGGTGGGGCCGGCAGATGCTGATCTGGGGCGTGCATGTGCACGTCGGGATCGACCACCGCGACAAGGTGCTGCCGATCCTGTCGAGCCTGCTGAAGTATTACCCGCATCTGCTGGCGCTGTCGGCGAGCTCGCCGATGTGGGCCGGCCAGGAGACCGGTTACGCCAGCAACCGGGCCATGATGTTCCAGCAGCTGCCGACCGCGGGCCTGCCCTTCCAGTTTCTGCGCTGGGAGCAGTTCGAGGCCTTCGTGCACGACCAGAAGACCACCGGGATCATCGACCACCTCAACGAGATCCGCTGGGACATCCGGCCGTCGCCGCACCTGGGCACCATCGAGGTGCGGGTGTGCGACGGTGTCTCGAACCGGCGCGAGTTGGCCGCGCTGGTGGCCCTGATCCACTGTCTGGTGGTGGATCTCAGTCGGCGGCTGGACGCGGGCGAGGAACTTCCGCAGATGGCGCCCTGGCTGGTGCAGGAGAACAAATGGCGCGCCGCCCGCTACGGACTGGACGCGATCATCATCGAGAACTCGGCGTGCGACGAGCGACTGGTGACCGAAGATCTGGCCGAGCTGTGCGAGCGCCTGGCGCCGGTGGCCGCCGACCTGGGCTGCAGCGCCGAACTGGCCTCGGTCGCCGAGATCGTCGAGCGCGGGGCCTCGTACCAGCGCCAGCACACCGTGCACGAGCGGGCCGGGGATCTGCGGGCCGTCGTCGACGCGATCGTCGGCGAACTCGACTGAGCTGTGCGCCGGGTACCCGTCGGGGTCAGGGGCCGAGCAGCGCCAGCGGTACCACCGCCACCCCGTCGGTGCGCCGGTAGGCGTGCTCGCCGGTGGTGAGGACCACCCGGTCGGCGAGGCGGTCGCCGAGCTGATCGTGCAGCCAGTTGAGGTGGCGGACGTCGTTGTCGCTCACGGCGGCGGCCAGTTTCACTTCCAGGGCGACGACGCGGCGATCGGCGCCCTCGACGATCAAGTCGATCTCGCGGGTCGTGTCCTTGGTGCGCAGGTGGCCGACTTGGGCGTCGGAGGCGGCGGCGTAGACCCGGACGCTCTGGGTCGCCAGTGATTCGAAGAGGGCGCCGAGCCAGGTACCGGTCGCCGGTGCCACCCGACTGCCGTCGCCCCGCAGCAGTCCGGCTTTGTCGACACCGACGAGTCGGGCGGCGAGAGCCGGATCGACCAGGTGGTGCTTCGGGCCGCGGGTGAGGCGTTTGAGGGGATTGAAGACCGGTATCCAGGCGGGCAGGGGATCGAGCAGGAAGATCCGGGTCAGGTACTCGCGATAGGTGTCGAAGGTGGCTCGCGACGGTTTGTCGGCCTCGCCGCCGGTCGCGGCGTCGAGGATCTTCGAATACGCGGCGTCGGTGGAGGTGGCGGCGCCGTAGGCGGCGATCCAGGCGCGCAGGGCTGCCGGGCGGCGGACGGTGATGCCGTTCTCCGGCAGTTCGCGGTCGACGATCCGGGAGAGGTAGCTGTCGAGCTGAATCCGGCGGGCGCGGTCCGGCAGGTTCCGGATGCCGGGGAGGCCGGATGCGAGGATCTCGTCGGTGTAGGTCGACAGGGTCGCCGCGGAGGAACCGTGGACCGGTCCCTGAGCGCCGGTGAGCAGCGCCCGCAGCGAGACCGTCGGCGTCGCCGTCCCGCGTTCGGCCAGACTGAGCGGCCGCAGCGGCAGGCTCACGATCCGCCCGGCGCCCGAGTGGATGCGGACTCCGGGTGCCACCACGGCGGAGCCGGCGAGCAGGAATCGGCCGCCGGCCGGATCGTCGTCGACGGCGGTGCGCACCGCGTCCCAGACGCTCGGCTCCAGTTGCCATTCGTCGATGAAGACCGGCGGGGGAGCCCCGGTGACCAGTGCCGGATCGGCGGCGATCAGTTGCCGCTGCTCCGGCCGGGTCAGCGAGAACACGGTGCGGGCACGCTGCGTGGCGGTCGCCGTCTTTCCCACGCCCTTGGCCCCTTCCAGCGCGACGGCGGGCAGGTGCGGAAACAGCTCGTCGAGGACGTCGTCGACGATGCGGCGCTGGTAGCTCACGTCGCCAATCTAGCAAACGGCCGGGTCTCTATTGTGCAAATGGCCGTGTCTCTATTAGGCAAATGGTCGAGTGTCTATTAGGCAAACGGCCGGGTGGTGCGGGAGGCGGAGAGTTTCCGGCGGGAGTGGTCGCGTCAGCCGACGGGGCGGTCGGGTTCGCGGCGGCGGACGCAGAGCTCGGATTCGTCGAGCAGGGCTTCGCCGCGCAGCTGCTCGCGGTAGGCGAGACGGCCCACGCGCTGGGCGACGACCGGGGCGGTGATGAGGGCGAACAGCCCGGTCAGCACCAGCATGCCGGCGTCGGGGTGACCGGCGATCCGGATCAGCGTCCCGATCAGCACCAGGATCATGCCGAAGGTCTGCGGTTTGGTGGCCGCGTGCATCCGGGACAGCGTGTCGGGGAAGCGGACCAGGCCGATCGCGGCGGTCAGGGCCAGCAGGCTGCCGACGAGCAGGAAGACGGCGGCGACGATATCCCGGATCACTGGTCGTCCCTCACCCGGAAGCGGGCCACCGAGATCGACCCGATGAAGCTGACCAGGCTCAAGGCCACGATCCCGGGCACGATGGCCGTGTCGTAGTAGCGGGCCACCCACACGGCCAGCCCGCAGATCGTCAGCGCGATCAACGTGTCGATGCCGACCAGCCGGTCGATGGTGGTGGGTCCGCGCAGCGCGCGGAACAGCGTCAGCAGCACCGCGGTCAGCAGCATGGCGGCGCAGATCCCGAAGACGACGGTCATCCGGATTCCCCCTTCCGGCGGCGGCGTTCGTGTGCCTGGGCGGCGACCCGCTGACGATCGGCGAACGGGACGTGGTGGTAGTCGTCGTCGATCCCGTGGTACGGGCTCGGATGCCACTCGCTGTCGCGCTCGAAGGCCTGGATGAACAGCCGCTCCACGGTGGCCATCTGCTTGTGGAAGTGGTCCACCTGCTTCTGGGTGCGCACATCGAAGACGTGGATGTAGAGCATCCGCCGGACGTGGTCGATCTCCACCACCATGGTGCCGGGCACCAGGTTGATGTAGTCGACGGCCAGGGTCAGCACCAGGTCCGACTTGATCGCCACATGCACGCGCACCACGCAGCCCAGCGGCGGATCGCCCGGGGTGACCGCGGCCCAGGCCACCTGGGCCGCCGAGACCAGGAAGTTCCAGAGCAGCATCAGCAGCAACTGGGTGGCGGCGATCGGGTGGATCCGGCCCTCGACCGGCACCCGCGGCAGCGGCAGCACCGCCATCACCAGCAGGCCGATCAGCATGCCGACCAGGACGTTGCCCCAGGTGACATGACCCCACAGCAGCACCCACACGAAGGTCAGCCAGGACAGACCCCATAGCCGGACGCCGAACTCGCGCAGATCGCCGCCGAACCAGGCGGGCAGCCGCAGATGGTTCTTGAGCCAGACGATCACGGTGGTCAGCGGCCAGGCGAAGTAGACCACGGCCATTCGCCAGGCCCGCCCGGCCAGCGCCGGGACCGGTCGTTTGCCGACCGGAGCGGGCACCGGCTTGTCCGGGTACGCGGCGACGCGGCGCGGGGCGCTCGAGTGCGGGGCGCTCGAGTGCGGCTCGCCGGCCGGGGCTGCGCTGTGATCGGGATTCATCGCGGCTCTCCCAGGACGGCGCCGATGTAGTGGCCGCGCTCGATGACGTCGTTCGCGGCATCGTCGGTGAAGCCGAAGATCGGCCCGGCCCAGATGCTCAGCGCGATACCGGTGGCCACCATGGCCGCGGTCGGCAGCACCATGGCGGCCGGCATCCGGCCGACGTCCTCGCGTTCGTCGAGGGCCACATCGGTGCCCTCGGGAACCAGCGCGGACGCGGTGCTGTTGGTGATGCCGCCCTCGGGAGCATCGGCGCGCGGACGCCAGAAGGCCTTGGTCCAGACGCGGGCCACCACATACAGCGTCAGCAGGCTGGTGATCACCGAACCGGCCACCAGCAGCCAGGCCAGGACCGAGCCGTCGCGCACGCCGCCCTCCAGCAGCGCCACCTTCCCGATGAATCCGGAGAACGGCGGAATACCGCCCAGGTTCAGCGCCGGTATCAGGAACAGCGAGGCCAGGACCGGGCTGGCGATCAGGCCGCCGAGCCGGCGCAGCGAGGCCGAACCCGCCTGCCGCTCGATCAGGCCGACCACCAGGAACAGCGTGGTCTGCACCAGAATGTGGTGGGCGACGTAGTAGATGGCCGCCGACATGGAGATCTCCGAGCCCACCGCGATGCCGAAGATCATGTAGCCGATGTGACTGACCAGGGTGAACGACAGCAGGCGTTTGATGTCGGACTGCGCGATGGCACCGAAGATGCCGACGAACATGGTCAGCAGACCGGCCACCATCAGCACGTCGTCCAGGCTCCCGCCGGGGAACAACAGGGTGTTGGCGCGGATGATCGCGTACACGCCCACCTTGGTGAGCAGGCCGGCGAAGACCGCGGTGACCGGTGCGGGGGCCGTCGGATACGAGTCTGGCAGCCACGTCGACAGCGGGAACACCGCGGCCTTGATGCCGAAGGCCACCAGCAGCACCGCGAACAGCGCATTGCGGGTGCCCGACGGGACGTCGTCGAGCCGGACGGCCATCTCGGCCAGGTTCAGGGTGCCGGTGGTGGCGTAGGCGAAGGCGATACCGGCCAGGAAGATCAGCGACGAGACCATCGAGACCATGACGTACGACGCTCCCGCGCGCACCCGGTCGGCGCTGGCACCCAGCGTCAGCAGCACGAAGCTGGCGGCCAGCAGCACCTCGAAGGAGACGTACAGGTTGAACAGGTCGCCGGCCAGGAAGGCATTGCAGACGCCGGCGGTGAGGATGAGATACGACGGCAGGAAGATCGACACCGGTTGCTGGGTGGTGCCGTCACGCAGACCCTGGCCGATCGCGTACACCACCACGCAGAGCAGCACGACGGTCGAGACCACCAGCATCAGGGCGGCGAGCCGGTCGACTACCAGCGTGATGCCCAGCGGCCCGTTCGGATAGCCCTTGGACCCCCAGCCGCCGATGCGCACCGCGAACGGCCCGTGGCTGGCGGTCAGGTAGAGCATCATCGACGAGGCGATCAGCGCGGTGCCGATGGCGCCCACGGTGACGATGCGCTGGAAGACCGCGCTGCGCCCGCGCAGCAGGGTCAGCGCCGCACCCATCAGCGGCACCAGGGTCGGCAGGGTGATCAGGATCGGGATCCAGGACGTCTGCGGGATCATCGCGCCTCCCCGGAATCGCCGGTCTCGGGGGCGGCCGGAGCTGCGCCGTCGGCCGTCTCCGGCGGACGGGTGGGCGCATCGGGCTCGTCGGGATCGCCGGGCATCTCGTCCCAGTCGGACTCGGGCAGCTTGTCGATGACGGCGGCATCCTCGGGCATCAGGTCGGTCTCGATCACGTCCCGGTGCGCGGCGGCGAACTCCTCGGGCGTCAGCGGGTTGCCGTACTTGTCGAACAGATCACCGGCGACGGTGTCGGCGCCGGTCCGCGGGTCGTCGGAGCGGTCCCGGTCGCCGAAGTCCTGGAGCGAGCCGCGCAGCAGCTTCACGTCCTCGGAGTCGTCCTCCAGCTCGTCGTCCTGCCGGTTGATGACGAACAGCCGGTAGGTGAGGGCCAGCACGAAGGCGGCCACGCCCATGGTGATGACGATGGCCGTCAGCACCATGCCCTGGGCCAGCGGATCGGCCACCTCGCCCGGTTCGGTGGTGCTGGCGCTGCGGATCGGCGGCGGGCCGGGCGGCCCGGCCAGGGTCACGATGAGCAGGTTGATGCCGTTGCCGACGAGCATCAGGCCGAGCAGCATCCGGATCAGGCTGCGCTCCATCAGCAGGTAGACGCCCCCGGCCGCCAGTACACCGGCGACGATCAGCAGGCCGAGATTTACCGTCATCGGGCCGCCTCCCCGGTCTGGGCGGTGGCGCGGGCGGCGGCCGCGGTGCTCGTGCTCGACGACGAGTCCGGGGCGTCGAGCTTGGCGCCCAGGCTGCGCAGCACGTCGAGCACCAGGCCGACGACGATCAGGTAGATACCGGCGTCGAAGAACAGAGCGGTCACCACATGGACCTCGCCGAAGACCGGCAGCGTCAGGTCGATCACCGCCGAGCTGAGGGCGGGGGCGCCCAGGGCCAGTGAGGTGGCGGCGGTGGTCGCCGAGATCAGTAGCCCGGCGCCGAGGATGGTGCCGGCCTCCACCGGCAGCGCCTCGCCGAGCTCGTAGCGCCCGCCCGCCAGGTAGCGCAGCACCAGCGCCAGGCCCATGACCAGGCCGCCGGCGAAGCCGCCGCCGGGGGCGTTGTGCCCGGCGAAGAAGAAGTACAGCGACAGCACCACCAGGGTCGGGAAGACCAGGCGGGTGGTGGCCTCGAGCACCATCGACCGGTGCTTGTCGTTGCCCAGCTCGCTGCCGCGCAGCCAGGTGGTGCGCTCGGGGATCAGGTCGTCGTCGTCCAGCCCGGCCTCGCTGCGGGCCAGATCGGTGATGCGCGGGGCGGCGCCGAAGCGGCGGCTGCGGAAGACCATCGAGGCCACACCGGTGGCGGCGACGATGAGCACCGAGATCTCGCCGAGGGTGTCCCAGGCACGGATGTCGACCAGCAGCACATTCACCGTGTTGCCGCCGTGTCCGTACTTGTAGGCCGCCTCGCCGAGATCGACATACAGCGGTTGCGCGGAGCGGGCGGCGGCGGCGAACAGACCGACCAGCACCAGGACCGCGCCGAAGGCGATGCCGATCGCGGCGCGCAGCGTGCGGAAGCCGGTCTTGTGCCGCGGCTGCGGCTCCGCGCCCAGCTTGCGCAGCACCAGCACGAAGATCACCAGCGTCAGGCTCTCCACCAGGAACTGGGTCAGCGCCAGGTCGGGTGCGCCGTACAGGGCGAAGACCACGCCGGCGCCGTAGCCGGTGATACCGACGGTCAGCGCCCCGGCGAGCCGGTTCCGCAGCAGGGTCGCGACGATGGTCGACACCACGATCACCACGCCGGCCACCGCCTGTTCGGCGCTGTCGAAGCCGCGCACGCTCAGCTGCGGGCGCGCGCCGATCAGCAGTACCGCCAGCGGCAGCAGCACCGCGGTCGACAGGATCACGCCCTGGGTCACCGGCAGCGAGCCGCGCTGGGTGTTGCGCGTGGTCCACAGCGAGACAATGTCCGCGCCGCGCAGGATGCGGTCGTAGGCGTGATCGGCGTTGAGCTTGGGCGGATGGTCGAACAGGTGGTCGCGGATCCGGCGCAGCACCAGGAACAGCGCGGCGCCGGCCACGACCACCACGAGGGAGAAGACCACCGGCAGGCCGAAGCCGTGCCACATGGCCAGGTGTTCCACGGGGTGGCCGTAGTCGGGCAGCGTGATGGCGTAGGGCTCCAGCCGGGTGCCGATCCAGGGCGCGCCGAAGGCGGCGGCCACCCCGAGTGCGGCCAGCAGCAGCGGAGGTGCCAGGAACATGGGCGACGGCGGGTGCAACTGCGCCACCGCGCGGGTCGGCAGGTTGCGCACCTTGCGGCCGAAGGCGCCCCACAGGAAGCGGGTGGTGTACGCGAAGGTGATCACCGCGCCGAGCAGCAGCACCAGGTCCACCGCGTGCGCGAGCCACGACGGGTACGCCCCGGTCTCCCAGACGGCGCCGAAGGCGGTCTCCTTGCCGACGAAACCCATGGTGAACGGCAGGCCGGCCATGCTGGCGCCGGCCACCGCGGCGATCCCGGCGAGCACCGGCAGGCGATGGCCGAGACGGGCCAGCCGGCGGATGTCGCGGGTGCCGGTGGAGTGATCGATGATGCCGACCACCATGAACAGGCTCGATTTGAACAGCGCATGCGCGATCACCATCGACAGGCCGGCCATCGCCACGTTCGCGTCGCCGACGCCCACCAGCACCATCATCAGGCCCAGCTGCGAGACCGTGCCGAAGGCCAGCACCAGTTTGAGGTCGAGTTCGCGCAGGCTCCGCCAGCCGCCGAGGATCATCGTCAACAGGCCCAGACCCACCACCAGCACCTGCCAGCTGATCTGCGCGTGGAAGGCCGGGGCCAGCCGCGCCACCAGGTAGATGCCGGCCTTCACCATGGCGGCGGCGTGCAGGTAGGCGCTGACCGGGGTGGGCGCGGCCATCGCGCCGGGCAGCCAGAAGTGGAACGGCACGATGGCCGACTTGCTCAGCGCGCCGATCAGGATGAGTGCGACGGCGACCGCGGCGAAGACCCCGCTCGGCGGATCGGCCACCAACTCCGACAGCAGATAGCTGCCGGTGCGTTCGCCCAGCATGATGATGCCGACCAGCATTGCCAGGCCGCCGAAGGTGGTGACCAGCAGCGCCTGCGTGGCCGCTCGCCGCGAGGTGGCGCGGACGTTGTTGAAGCCGACCAGCATGAAGCTGAGGATGGTGGTGGCTTCCCAGAAGACGTACAGGATCAGCATGTTGTCGCTGAGGACCAGTGCGAACATGGCCGCGGCGAAGGCCACCAGCTCGCCGCCGAAAAGTTCGATGCGCCGCCGCATCCGGTCGAAGTAGTTGGCGCAGTACACCAGCACCAGTGCGCCGACCCCGAGGATCAGCACCGACAGCACCGCGGATAGGGTGTCCATCCGCAGATCGAAGTTCATCTTCAGGCTCGGCACCCAGGAGACCGTCTGGCGCAACGGCGGCGCTCCGGCCTGCGGCCAGTTCGCCAGCACCCAGACCAGGGCGGCGGTCGGCATCAGCGCCAGCACATAGAACCCACGGGCCCCCAGGACGCGGATGATCGGCGGCGCGAGCAGCGCACCGATCGCCAGCGCGACCAGGACCTGGATCAAGAGCCACTCCGTCTCATCGTCGTCGGGCGGGGTGTCGCGAATGCGGGGCTTACCCCGGGTACTTTACCGTTTCCGGTATGCGGTTCTTGCAGCGAGTCCTGTTCGCCGTCCTGCTCGCCACCCTGGCGCTGGCCGGACTGGCCGGTTGTTCCTCCGGCGCCGACTCCACGGAGAACGGGGTGGCCCTGCCCAAGGACTTCCCGGTCTCGGACGTGCCGATGATCGACGGAACCCGCCTGTCGGTGGACGGCGGGGACGGTAATTGGCAGGTCAAGGTGCAGGCGCCGGCGAGCGCCGGCGACGGCTTCACCAACGCCGTCGACAGACTGAAGGAGAGCGGTTACGTCGAGTCGTCGCGTACCGACACGGACCGCGAGAAGTCGGTGCTGCTCTACCGGGAGACCGGCGGTACGACGCTGTGGGTCACGGTCGGCATCTCCGGTTCGTCCTCGGGCGGCGCCGGGACCGTCATCTACTCGGTGACCCGTACCTGACCGGCGTGCAGCGAGCGCACACCGGAGTCACAGCGGGTTGCCAGGTTGGCCCGGCACGGTGGTGATCGGACGCCCTCGCAGCGACGGCGCCGACGAGATGAAGGACGACGACGATGACCACCCCCGACGACCGCAACGATCAGCCCGGGAACGATCAGCAGGCCGAGTCGCGCGGCCCGGAGGCCACCGCGCCGGTGCCCGCCGCCGACAACGCGCCCGAGACCATCGGCACCGAGACCATCGGCACTGAGACCATCGGGACTGGGGCGACCGCGACTGATTCGATCGCCACCGAGCCGATCTACCCGGCGCCGGCCGGCACCGCACCCGGCGCGACCGTGCCCGTCGCGCCGGTGGCGCCCGCGCCGGCGACCGGAGCGGGCGGCTCCGCGCGCAACTGGATCATCGCCGCGGCGATCGCCGGCGGCGCCGCACTCTTCCTGCTGGGCTTCGGCGCCGGCTACTTCACCGGTCAGCACGGCGACGGCGACCGCGGCGGCCCCGGACATCATCGGCAGTACGACCGCGATCAGCGGGATTCGTTCCCGGGTCAGGGGCCGATGGGCCGGTACCCCCAGCGGCAGGACGGCGAGGGTGCGGGGCAGGGCCGATTCCCCGGACTCGACCGTCGGCCGGGCCGCGGTCAGTCGGATCAGACCCGGCAGCCGGGCCAGGATCAGTCGTCGGATCAGAATCAGCAGCCCGGCCAGAATCAGCAGCCGGGTCCGGCCACCGGCGACCAGGCTCCCGGAACGCCGAGCTGATCGGACACGGGGGCTGATCGGACACGGGGGCTGATCGGACGCGGGGCTAGTCGGAGGCCGAGCTAATCGACGGCCGGGCTAGTCGAAGGGCGGGCTAGGAACCGGGCCGGTCGGCCGCCGACGCGGCCGGCGGCCGGCGCAGGCCCAGGCGCGCGGTCGACTTGCGCACCGGGATCACCCGGCCGCGGGTGCCGGCGGCAACCTCGGCGCGCCGATCGTCGCGGCGCTGCTGGCGCCGGTCGCGCGGGGCGGCATCCCAGTACTCGGGGCGGGTGCTGACCCAGCGCTGCATCCGCCAGGCGAACGGGATGTGCAGCAGATACAGCGCCACCAGCACGATCATCAGCACATACGGGAAGGTGAACAGCAGCGCGGCGGCCGCGGCCACCAGGAACAGCAGGGGGGCCAGGGCGCGCGCTCGCAGCTTGGTCGACTTGAAGCTCAGCGTCGGGACCCGGCACACCGCGAGCAGCGCGACGAAGACCGTCCAGCAGCCCACCGCGACCGGACCGGTCCACCAGCCGTCGCCGAACTGCTGGTGCAGACCGATCGGCAGCAGCACCATGATGGCGGCGGCCGGGGCGGGGACGCCCACGAAGAAGTCCCGGGTGTAGCCGGGGGCATCGTCGTCGTCGAGCAGTGTGTTGAACCGGGCCAGCCGGAGCACGATCGCCGCGCAGTAGATCAGGCACAGGGCCCAGCCGACGCTGGCGGCCGGCTGGCCGTCGGTGCGCAGCAGCACGGTGTAGACGATCATCGGCGGGACCACGCCGAAGTTGATGGCGTCGGCCAGCGAATCGAGTTCGGCGCCGATCTTGCTGCTGGTGCCCATCATCCGGGCCACCCGGCCGTCGAGGCCGTCGATCACCGCGGCCGCCACCAGCAGGGTCAGCGCCAGATCCACCCGCCCACTGTCGGCGAAGCGCATGGAGGTGAGGCCGGCGCAGATCGCCAGGATGGTCATCGCCGAGGGCAGGAAGAGGCGGCCGCCCCGGGTGACCCGGGTGGCCGGCCGCCGCCGCGCTGAGCGGCCGCGGCCGGCGACGGCGCGGCGCGATCTCCGGCGCCCACCGGCACCGGATCGGGTCGACGGGGTCACCGCGGCAACTCCGCCAGCACCGTCTCGCCGCCCACGGTGCGCTGGCCGACGGCCGGGATCACTGCGGTGCCGGCCGGGAGATAGACGTCCACGCGCGAGCCGAAGCGGATCAGGCCGTAGGTCTGCCCGATCGTGACCGGCTCGCCGGGGGCCACGTCGCACACGATGCGACGGGCGATCAGGCCGGCGATCTGCACCACGCCCAGCTGCTCGCCGGCCTCGGTGCGCAGTCGCAGGCAGGTGCGCTCGTTCTGTTCGCTGGCCTCGGGGAGGTCGGCCGACAGGAACTTGCCGGGTGTGTGCTGCACGCTGTCCACGATGCCCGAAATGGGCACGCGCTGGACGTGGACGTCGAACACCGACAGGAAGACGCTGATCCGGGGCAGCGGCGCCGAGCCCAGGCCGAGTTCGGCGGGTGGCACCGCCTCGTCGGCCAGGCATACCGTGCCGTCGGCGGGGGCCACGACGGCCCCGGGGGTGCTCGGCGCGACGCGTGCCGGATGCCGGAAGAAGAACGCCGAGGCGCCGGCCGCGGCCAGCGCGGTGCGCGCCAGCCAGGGGCGCTTGCGGCCGAGGACGGCCACCGCCGCGGGACCGGCCACGAAGGGCAGGCCCTTGGGATGCAGCGGCGGGACGGTCTCGCCGATGAGGTCGATCAGATGAGCGGGCCCGGTGCGATCACCGGGCCGGGCGGGACGACGAGCCACGGACGGTCAGTTCTCGACGGCGCGCTTGATCTTGCCGAGGGTCTCGCGCATGCCGACCTCGAGCTCGGCCTCGAAGCCGTCGTTGCCGCCGAAGACCTTGTCGACCAGGAACGACGAGACCGCGCTGGTCTTGCCGTCGGCGGCCTTGCGGGTCTGGGTCACCGTGGTGCCGCCGTCGGTCTCGGTCAGCGCGAAGCCCCAGACGGTGTTGTTCTCCGCGATCTTCCAGGCGATCTCACGGCTCGGTTCGAAGGCGACGACCTTGGCCGAGGTGGGCCACACCAGCGGGCCGCGGCGGTTGATGTTGAAGGTGCGGGTGCCCTGCTTGACCGGGCCGCCGAAGATGAACATCTTCTTGCACTGCGGGCTCCACTCGCCCATCCGCGCGAGGTCGGAGACCACCGCCCAGACCTGTGCGGGGGCGGCGTCGATGGTGATGGACTGTTCGATGACGGGTGCGGCCATGTCGGTGCTCCTGAAGTCGGGTCGCGGCGCGGGAGAGCCGGACGTCTTGCCTCAGCACCCTACTTCGTGAGCGCGGGCGCGCAGAAGTGACGTGGGTCTCGACTTCGCTCGACCAGCGAGTGAAGGGGCATCACTCGACCAGCGAGTGGAGGGTCTTCACTCGACCAGCGAGTGAAGGGGCATCACTCGACCAGCGAGTGGAGGGTCTTCGCTCGACCAGCGAGTGAAGGGTCTTCATTCGGCGATCGAGCGAAGGGGCCCTTCACTCGGCGGTGGAGCGCAGGGGGCCTTTAGAAGAACAGGGCGGCGGCCACGAAAAGGCCGATGGCGACGAAGACTCCGGCACTCACCCAGACGGCCGGGGTGCGGGTGGCGGCCAGCACCTCGACCACCTCGACGGTCTCGTCCTCGTCGTTCGCGGCGGCGACCGTCACGGTCTCCTCGCGCAGCAGCAGCGTGCCGAGCGGACCGGGCGTCAGCAGGTCCACCAGCACGAACGAGAACATCATCAGCGCGATGGTGACGACGCCGTAGACGAAGACGTACAGGCAGCCGCGCCACAGGGTCAGCGGATTGCTCACCGCGACGGCCGCGCCGATCGCCAGAGCAAGACCGGCCAGCTGGGCGACGGCCAGGATCACCGCATTGCGGTTGCCGTCGCGCCAGATCAGATTGCGCAGGCTGCCCGGCGTCACCAGGTCCAGCCCGAGGAAGCCGAGGATCAGCAGACCCACCCCGAGCAGTCCGTACGAGGTGAGGTCGGCGAGGTTGTCGCGCAGCAGAATCATGCCGCCAACCCTACTTCTCACCCGCCCCGATCGGCGGGCAACCGGCGCGGCGGCGTCAGCCGACCGAGATCATGTCCCAGTCGCGCAGGTGCGAGGACAGTCGCGCCAGATGTGCGTCGGCATCGCCCAGGGTGTGTGCGATCGCGGTGAGGCGGCTGACGTAGTGCGCCACCGGGTACTCGGCGGTCATGCCGATGCCGCCGTGCAGCTGGATGGCCTCCTGGCCGATCAGCCGGCCGCTGCGGCAGATCTGCAGCTTGGCCCGCGAGGCGGTGATCGCATCGGCGCTGCCCTCGGCGAGCGCGGCGGTGAGGTAGGTGTTCAGGCCGGAGGCCAGCTCCAGGGCGACGTACAGGTCGGCGGCCCGGTGGGTCAGCGCCTGGAAGGCGGCCAGCGGGACGCCGAACTGCTTGCGCGCCTTCAGATAGTCGACGGTCAGGTCCAGCGACTTGCTCATCGCGCCGAGCGCCTCCGAGCACAGTGCGGACTGTGCGGTGAGCGCCACGTCGTCGATCACGGCGCGCTGATCGCCCGCGCCGAGCCGCTGAGCGGGGGCGGCGTCGAACATCACCTGGGCGCCGCGCCGGCGGTCGTGCGTGCGGTAGCCGACCCGCGAGACGCCCTCGGCGTCGCCCTGCACCAGGTACAGGCCCACCTCGCCGGCGTCGTCGTGGGCGGAGACGACGAAGAAGTCGGCGCAGTCGCCGTGGGGTACCAGGTTCTTGACGCCGGTCACCGTCTGGTTCGTGGCGACGGCGGCCACGCGGTGATGCGGCCAGCGGTCGCCGTCCTCGTGGTGGGCGAAGGCGCCGAGCCGTTCGCCGCTCGCCAGCGACTCGAGCAGCGGGGCGACGGTGTCCGGGCCGGCGCCCGAGCGCGCGATCAGCAGGCCGGGCAGCACCACCGAGTCGAGGAAGGGCTCGGGGGCCAGGGCCGCGCCGAACTCGCTCATCACCGCGGCCAGCTCCTCGGGACCGGCGCCGGCGCCGCCGGACTCCTCGTCGAAGACCAGGCCCAGGATGCCGATCTCGGCCAGGGAGTTCCACACCTCGCGGCTCCAGCCGAGCTCGGTGTCGGTGGTCGCGCGCAGCGACTCGATGTCGTAGGCGCGGGTCAGCACCTCGCGCACGGTGTCGCGCAGCATGACCTGTTCGGCGGAGAGTTCGAAATCCATGGATTCGCCTTCGAGTGGAGTTCTGGGGATTGTGCGCGTGCGGGCCTACAGGCCCAGGACGGCCTTGTCGATGATCTGGCGCTGCACCTCGGAGGAGCCGCCGTAGATGGTGACCTTGCGGTAGTTGAGGTAGGCGGGTGCGGTGTGATGCGCCCAGTCCGGGCTCAGCAGTCCGGCGAGCTCGCCCGCCGGGTCGTCGAGCGGGGACACCGGGAGCGAGTCCGCGCCGGCCAGATCGGTCAGCAGCTCCAGCGCCTCCTGCTGCAGCTGCGAGCCGCGCAGCTTCAACAGCGAGGACGCCGGATTCGGCTTGCCGTCCGCCGAGCCGGCCACCACCCGCAGCTGCACCATCTCCAGGGCCAGCAGCTCGTTCTCCAGTCCGGCCAGCCGGGCGGCGAACAGCGGATCGTCGAGCATCACCCCGCCGGCGCCGTCGGGCAGCTGCGCGGCCAGCCGCTTGGCCTTGGCTAGCTTGGTCTTGGTCCAGCCCACCCGGGCGATGCCCGAGCGCTCGTTGCCGAGCAGGAACTTGGCGATGGTCCAACCGTCGTTCTCGGCGCCCACCAGATTGGCCACCGGGATACGGACGTCGTTGAAGAAGACCTCGTTCACCTCGTAGCTGCCGTCGATCAGCTGGATGGGCCGCAGCTCCACGCCCGGGGTGTCCATCGGGAACAGCACGAAGCTGATGCCGGCCTGCTTCTTCACGTCCGGGTCGGTGCGCACCAGGCAGAAGATCCAGTCGGCGTACTGGCCGAGGGTGGTCCACGTCTTCTGGCCGTTGATGACGTACTCGTCGCCGTCGCGCACGGCCCGGGTCTTCAGCGAGGCCAGGTCGGAGCCGGCCTCCGGCTCGGAGAAGCCCTGACACCACCAGATGTCCAGGTTCGCCGTCTTGGGCAGGAACTGCGCCTTCTGCTCGGGAGTGCCGAAGTGCGCGATCACCGGCCCCACCATGCCGGCGTTGAACGGCAGCAGGTCCGGCACAAAGTTCAGCGCCATCTCTTCGCGCCAGATGTGATGCTGCACCGGCGTCCAGTCCTGGCCGCCGTTCTCCACCGGCCAGTGCGGTACGGCCAGTCCGCGCTCGTTGAGGATCCGGGTGGTGGCGACGATGTCGTCGGGGTAGATGGTCTCACCGTCCTCGCAGCGGCGGCGGATCTCCGCGGGAATCGCGGTGGTGAAGAACTCGCGGAGTTCGGCGCGGAAGGACTCTTCTTCCGGGGTGAATTGCAGCTGCATGGTTCCTTCCTACCCGATCAGGTCCGCCGGCGATACGCGAGTAGTTTGGGAGCGGTGAAACACGTTCATGCCTTCACCGACGACGTCCTCGGCGACCTCGACGCCGTCGGCATAGCGCGCGCGCTCGATACCCGCGAGTTCAGCGCGGCCGAGGCCACCTCCGCTGCCGTCGCACGGATCGCTGCGGTGAATCCGGAACTGTCGGGCATCGCCTTCGACGACACCGAGCGGGCCCAGGCGCGCGCGGCCGAGAACGGTTTCTCCGGGGTCTTCGCCGGGGTGCCGTCGTTGATCAAGAACAACACCGACTACGCGGGCGTCCCGACCCGACAGGGCAGTGCGGCGGTCGGCGATCGCCCGGCCGCGCGGAACGAGCCGTTCACCGACGAGTTTCTCGGCACCGGTGTCAATCTGCTGGGCGCCTCCACGCTGCCGCCGTTCGGGCTCACCGCGACCACCGAGTTCGTCGACCGCCCGCCGACCCGCAACCCCTGGGACACCGACTACTCCGCGGGTGCCTCGTCGGGCGGCGCCGCGGCCCTGGTGGCGGCGGGTGCGGTGCCGATCGCGCACGCCAACGACGGTGGCGGCTCCATCCGGATCCCCGCTGCGGCGTGCGGTCTGGTCGGGCTCAAGCCGACCCGCGGGCGCACGGCGCCGTCGCCCATGACCAAGACCGCGCCGATCGATCTGGTGTGCAACGGGATCGTCTCCCGCTCGGTGCGCGACACCGCCTACTTCCTGGCCGATCTGGAGCGGCAGCGCTCGGTGAAGCTGGAGCCGATCGGGCTGGTGGAGGGTCCGGCGTCGCGGCGGCTGCGCATCGGCCTGATCACCGAGTCGATCACCGGGCAGCCGGTGGACGCGGACACGGCCCGCGCGCTGACCGACGTCACCGACCTGCTGTCGGAGCTGGGCCACGAGGTGACCGAGGTGCCGCTGCCGATCGGCCGGGCCTACATCGGGCAGTTCGTCGACTACTGGGCGATGCTGGCGTTCTCGCTGGAGCACTTCGGCGGCAAGCTGACCGGCCCGGGATTCGACCGCCGCCGGCTGGACCCGTTCACCCGCGGGTTGTCGCGCCGTTTCGGGCGCGGCTTCTTCCGGGCACCGTCGTCGATCATCGGCCTCAAGCGGGCCACCGTGGCGTTCCGCGAGGCCTTGTCGCAGTTCGACGTGATCGTCTCGCCGACGCTGGCGCACACCACCCCGGAGATCGGCTACCTGGATCCGGGCGGCGACTTCGACGAGATCCTGGACCGGCTGATCAGGTACGTCGCCTTCACTCCGGCCAACAACACCTCCGGCGCGCCGGCGGTCTCGCTGCCGTTGGGGACCTCGTCGGGCGGCCTGCCGATCGGCATCCACTTCTCGGCGGATCTGGGCGCCGAGCGCACGCTGCTCGAGCTGTCGTACGAGTTGGAGGCCGCGCGCCCGTTCGCGCGCATCCAGGACGCCTGACGCCTCGCCGGTCTCGGGCGGGCGGCCGCTGCCTTCCAGATGCGAACGGCCGCCGGGGAACGAGTCCCCGGCGGCCGTCCAACGGTCCGCGTGGGTCAGTGCACGTGCGCCTGCTCCGCGCCGACACCGGTGAGCGAGCGGACCTCCATCTCCGCGCGCCGGGCGATGTCCGGCTTCTCCCGCGAGGTGAGGGTGCCGATGATGCCCAGCAGGAAGGCCGCCGGGATGGACACCAGGCCGGGGTTGGCCAGCGGGAACCAGGCGAAGTCCATATCGGGCAGCATTGAGGTCGGCTTGCCCGAGACGGCCGGCGAGAAGACGATCAGGACCAGCGTGATCGCCAGACCGCCGTACATGCTGAACAGTGCGCCGCGGGTGTTGAACCGGCGCCAGAACAGCGAGTACAGGATGGTCGGCAGGTTGGCCGAGGCGGCGATCGCGAAGGCCAGGGCCACCAGGAAGGCGATGTTCTGGTCCTTGGCGAGGATGCCCAGCACGATGCCGATCACGCCGAGGACCACCACGGTGATCCGCGAGACCCGCACCTGCTCCTCCTCGGAGGCGCCGTTCTTCTTGATCACGCTGGCGTAGATGTCGTGCGCGAACGATGCCGAGGCGGTGATCGCCAGGCCCGCCACCACGGCGAGGATGGTGGCGAAGGCGACACCGGCGATCAGGCCGAGCAGGATCTCGCCGCCGAGTTCCAGTGCCAGCAGCGGCGCCGCCGAGTTCACGCCACCGGGGGCGCTGAGGATCTTCTCCGGACCCACCAGGGCCGCGGCGCCGTAGCCCAGCACCAGGGTGAACAGATAGAAGGCGCCGATCAGGCTGATGGCCCAGACCACGGACTTGCGGGCCTCCTTGGCCGTCGGCACCGTGTAGAAGCGCATCAGGACGTGCGGCAGGCCGGCGGTACCGAGCACCAGGGCCAGGCCGAGCGAGATCATGTTGACCTTGGAGGTCAGGTTGGCGCCGTACTGGGCGCCGGGGGCCAGCACGTTGTGCGGGCTGCCGTCCTTGTTGGCCAGCATCGCCTGGCCCTTCTCGGTCAGCTGACCGCCGTGGACCGCATTGTTGACCGCGTCCTGGGCCATGCCGAGCAGGTGCGAGAAGTTGAACATGACGTCCTTCTGCAGCAGCACCCAGATCGTCATCACGAAGACGCCGGTGATCAGCAGCACGGCCTTGATGATCTGCACCCAGGTGGTGCCCTTCATGCCGCCGATCAGGACGTAGGCGATCATCAGCAGGCCGACGATGGTGATGACGACGGCCTGGCCGAGGTCGCTGCGGATGTTCAGCAGCAGGGCCACCAGGGCGCCGGCGCCGGCCATCTGGGCCAGCAGGTAGAAGATCGACACCGTCAGGGTGCTGATCGACGCGGCGAGGCGGACCGGGCGCTGCTTGAGCCGGAAGCTCAGCACGTCGGCCATGGTGAACTTGCCGGTGTTGCGCAGCAGCTCGGCCACCAGCAGCAGGGCCACCAGCCAGGCGACCAGGAAGCCGATCGAGTACAGGAAACCGTCGTAGCCGTAGATGGCGATGGCGCCGGCGATGCCCAGGAAGCTGGCCGCCGACAGATAGTCGCCGGCGATGGCGATGCCGTTCTGCGTGCCCGAGAAGCCGCCGCTGCCGGTGAAGAACTCCGACGCGCTGTTGGTGCCGACCTTGCTGACCTTGACGACGACGATCAGCGTCACGATCACGAAGGCGACGAAGATCAGGATGTTGAGGGTGGCGTTGCCGGTGTCCACCTGGGCGGCATCGGCGAGGAGGAGCTGCTTCACCGCTGGCCGCCCTTCGTCGAGGCCTGCTTGAGAACCTCGGCCTCACGCGCGTACTCGCCGTCGGCGAAGCCCTGGCGGACCACGTCGGCCTGCGGGTCGAAGCGGTGGTTGGCGAAGTAGATGTACGCCGCGGTGATGGCGAAGGTGGAGACGAACTGCAGCAGGCCCAGGATCAGACCGACGTTGATGTTGCCCCACACCTGGGTGCCCATGAAGCCGGGCGCGAAGACGCCGAGCACCAGGTACAGCCCGTACCAGGACAGGAAGAAGGCGGTCATCGGGAAGACGAAGCTGCGCAGGGTGTGGCGCAGCTTCTGGAATTCGGGACTCTGCTGCGCGGCGATGAACTCCTCCGCGCTCGGCGCTGACAGCTTCAGCGCCGGATGATCTGGGGCGTCGGACACGGGACCTCCTCGATGCGATGCCGCCGGTCGCGGCCTTGAGGAGAACTCTGATAGAGACCCAGCTCACAGACAATCGGATCTGTGAGCGGGGCGACGAGACCCGGTCCCCGTGCGCCGAACGGTTGCTCTGGGCCGACCAACGGCAACCGCTGCGCGGCGAAATCCGTCGCGTTTTCTTGCCGGAATCGTGGGCGACGCCGCTACGGATTCTCGAGCTGAGCGCGGTCAGTCGCCGACGGGGGTGCGTTCGACGACGAGGCCGAGGCGTTCGGGGACGTGCATGCGGGCGAAGACGGTGGCGACGTCGGGGCGCAGCCGCCCGCGGGTGGCCAGCGAGACGGCGATCATCGTGGCGAAGGTCAGCGGCACGGTGACCGCGGCGGGGAAGGTCGCGACGGTCGCCGGCCAACTGCTGCCGGTGAGCCAGAAGGCGCCGGCCAGCACCGCGGCTGCCGAGGTCAGCGCGCCCACGACCAACCCGGCGACGGCCCCGGCCGCGGTGAGCCCGCGCCACCAGATGCCGAGCACCAGCAGCGGGCACAGGGTGGCCGCGGAAACCGCGAACACCAGGCCCACCGACCGGGACAGCTCCAGGGTGCCCGCCGCCAGCGCCAGTCCGATCGGCACCAGGCCGCCGATCAGCGCGCAGATGCGGAAGCTGCGCACCCCCGGGCGCAGCAGATCCGTCGACACCACACCGGCGATGCTGATCAGCAGACCCGACGAGGTGGCCAGGAAGGCAGCGATCGCCCCTGCGGCGACGAGGGCGACGAGGAACTCGCCGGCCAGGCCGCCGACGATTGCCGACGGGATCATCAGGACCGCGGCGTCGGCGGTGCCGGTGGCCAGCACCTGCGGGATGTAGACCCGGGACAGCACGCCGAGCACGGTGGGGAACAGGTAGAAGCCGGCCAGCAGCACGATGACGGTGAGCGCGGTCCGTCGTGCCGCGGCGCCGGTGCGGTTGGTGTAGAAGCGGACCAGGACGTGCGGCAGGCCGAGGGCGCCGAGGAAGGTCGCGAGCATCAGCGAGAGCACCTGGTAGAGCGGGTGCCCGCCGCCCAGGCCGCCGCCCGAGCGGATCCACTGGGCGCCGGTCTGCGGGGCGCCGGAGACCACCGGGGTGGCAGCACCGGCGTCGAGCAGCAGTGTGGAGCCCTCGCCGATCAGATGGGTGCCGGCGGTCAGCGGCAGCCGGTGCGCGGGCCGGCCGTCGACCGTGCCGTCGGCCCGCACGCCGGCCGGATCGGTCACCGTCACCGACACCTGCGTCGGCACCTGCACGCTGGTGGCCGTCGTCACGCGGGCGGGCAACCGGGCGCCCAGGTCGGCGGGCTGTCCGGCGAAGTGGATCACCGCGACCAGTGCGGGGACGGCGATCGCGGTCAATTTGAGCCAGTACTGGATGCCCTGGGCAAAGGTCACCGAGCGCATACCGCCGCCCACCACGTTCACGATCAGTGTGCCGCCGACCAGCACCACCCCGACCCAGCCGGGCAGTCCGAGCAGGATGTTCAGGGTGAGCCCGGCGCCCTGCAACTGCGGGACCAGGTAGAGCACGCAGACCAGCACGACGACCACCATCGCGACCCGCCGGGCGGTGGCCGAGCCGAGCCGGAACTCGGCGAAGTCGGGCACCGTGTAGGCGCCCGAGCGGCGCAGCGGGGCGGCCACGAACATCAGCAGCGCCAGATAGCCGGCGGTGAAGCCGATCGGGTACCAGAGGGCGTCGGCGCCGTACTTGGCGACCAGCCCGGCCACGCCGAGGAACGACGCCGCCGACAGGTACTCGCCCGCGATGGCGGCCGCATTCCACTTGGCGCCGATGCTGCGCGAAGCCACCAGGAAGTCGGAGGTGGAGCGGGCGCCGCGGCCGCCGTAGGCGCCGATCGCCACGGTGCCGAAGGTGGCCAGGGCGACGGCCGCGATCACCAGGAACTGCCCGGAACCGGTCATCGGTCCCCCCGCCCCGGGTGGTCCATCAGTGTCCCTCGTCGTCCATGAGGGCCATGAAGTCGCGTTCGGCCTGTTCGGCGAGGCGGATGTAGAGCCGGCCGGCCAGGTAGAGCACCGGATAGGGCAGCACGGCCAGCACCAGCCAGTTGACGCCGATCCCGAACAACCGGGCCGAGGCGAAGGCGTCGACGGTGGTGCCCAGCAGCGGGACCGCGCCGAGGACGAGTACGACGGCGACGGCGATGCGCAGTGCCAGGCCGAGCTGGGCGCGGACCAGGCCGTCCACCAGGTGCTCGCCGACCGCGGTCTGCTCGGCCACCTCGGCGCGGGTGCGCACCGGGCGGGCGCCGCGGCGCTGGGACAGGACGACGCGCTCGCGCCGCGGGGTCTCCGACACGGCTCAGCTGCTTCCGGCGCCCGGATCGGTGCGGGTGGAATCTGCGCGGGCCGACTTGTACGAGCGCAGCGGGTCGCGGACCAGGCGGTCCTTCAGTTCGCGCACCTGGCGGCGACTCACCGGGAGCTCCACCTCGGCGCTGCGGCCGTTGGCACGCACCAGCACCTTGGTGGCGGTACCGCTGGTGCGCAGCCCGGTCACCATCGGCAGGGCCACCAGGTACGAGCGGTGCACGCGGGCGAATCCCGCCTTGGCCCACAGGGATTCGAGGGTCGACAGGGCCACCCGCACCAGGTAGTCGCCGGAATCGGTGTGCAGGCGCGCGTAGTCGCCGACGGCCTCGACCCAGGACACCGAGTCGCGGCGGATCAGCGAGGTGACGCCGCCGCGCTCCACCGGGATCACGTCGTCGCCCGGGGTGAAGCCGGAAGCGGCCCGGGTGGCCTCGGGTGCGCTCGCGGGCTCCGGGAGGGTCGGCGCGGCGGCAGCCCCGCCGGGTTCTGCGGTGGCGGCGTCGGCGGTGTCCCCGGCCGGGCCGCTCGGGGAGCCGGCGGCCGGTGCGGGGGCACCCGGTGAGGCGGCTTCCGGGACTCGGGCGCGGCTCGCGAGGACCCGGTCCACGGCCTGGGCCAGCCGTTCGGCGCGCAGCGGTTTGAGCAGATAGTCGACGGCGCCGACGTCGAAGGCGGCGACGGCGCGGTCGTCGTGCGCGGTGACGAAGACCAGCGCGGGCGGGGCGGCGTAGCTGGCCAGCACCCCCGCCAGTTCCATTCCGGTCAGGCCGGGCATCGAGATGTCCAGGAAGGCGGCGTCGACGGGTTTCTCGGCCAGCAGCCGCAGCGCCTCGGTGGCATCCCGGGCGCCGATCACCTCGCCGACCGCGGCGTGCTCGGTCAGCAGGTAGATCAGTTCGTCCAGAGCCGGCGCCTCGTCGTCGACGGCCAGCACCCGCAGCGCGGTCATCGCCCGATTCCCTTCTGTCCTGTCGCCCGATTCCCCGGTGACCGGGTGAGCTGCAACCGGTTCCGCGTCTTCGCGTCGAGCGCGGTCACGGCGAGCGCGGTCACGGCGCGCCCGGTCCGGCCGGATCGACCCGGATCCCCGCGGCGAACTTGGGCACCCGCATGCTGACCTTGGTGCCCGCACCGATCCCGGTCTCGACGACCAAACCGTAGTCGTTGCCGAACGCCGAGCGCAGCCGTTGATCCACATTCGTCAGGCCGACGTGCGCGCCCTCGTTCTCGGTGGAGAGCAGGTCCGAGGGGGCCAGCGCATCGATGGCGCCGCTGCGCAGCAGTTCCGGGTCCATGCCGGCACCGTCGTCCTCGACGGCGATGGCGCAGTCGGTGCCCGCGCCGTGCGCGCTGAGCGTGATGGTGCCCTCGCGGCGGCCGGCCAGCCCGTGCCGCACCGCGTTCTCCACCAGCGGCTGCAGCGCCAGGAACGGCACCACCACGCCGAGCACCTCGGGGTCCACCTGCAATCGCACGGTCAGGCCCTCGCCGAAGCGGGCGCGCTCCAGGGTCAGGTAGCGGTCGATGTTGCGCAGCTCGTCGGCCAGCGTCGTGTACTGCCCGGCGGCCCGGAACGAGTAACGGGTGAAGTCGGCGAAATCGAGGATCAGCTCGCGGGCCCGGGCGGGATCGGTGCGCACGAACGAGGCGATGGTGCCCAGGGCGTTGTAGATGAAGTGCGGATCGATCTGCGCGCGCAGGGCCAGCACCTCGGCGCGGTCCAGCCGGGCGCGCGAGGCGTCCAGCTCGGCGAGCTCCAGCTGGGTGGCGGCGTAGTTGGCGACCTCGGTGAGCGCGCCCAGCTGGCCCGGGCCGGGCCGGCGGACGGTGGCCACCACCAGCGCGCCGGCACCGAGGTCGTCGGTGAGCAGCGGCGCGGCCACCAGGGTGCGCACCGCACCGCCCGGCCCGCCGGGATCGGAGGTCATGGTGCGCCGGCGCTCGCGCAGCGCCTGACCGGCCAGTCGGGAGGCCGCGGTGAGCACCGGAGAGGTCCAGACGTCCGGGTCGCCGTCGCGGGCCAGCAGGGAGCCGTCGGCATCGAACAGGGCGACGCCCTCGGCGCCGGTCAGCGCGCGTAGCGGTCCGGCCGCCTCCGCGGCCGAGGCCGCCGTCAGCCCGCCGCGCAGCGGATGCGCGGCGGCCGCGGCGGCCGCGAGGGTGTCGTGCACGGCGCGCTCGTGCGGCGTCGACACCAGGCGCCGGGTGCGCAGCGCCACGGTGAACAGCACCAGCGCGAGGGCAGTGCCCAGCACGGCGATGGTGATCAGTTCCGCGGACATCGTGAGTGCTGAATCTACCCGCCGGAGGAACGTCGCCGTGGGTAGTCGCTGATTCGCCGGGGCCGCCGCGTGCCGCGGTGGTGTTCGCTGGGTGCGAACCGTCGTCGCACGGGGTGGCAGCGACCTTGCACTCACCCGGGGCGAGTGCTAAAAACGACCTTGGCACTCGCGGCATGTGAGTGCCAAGGTCGGGACGGTGAGACCGGTTCTACAGACACCCCGGTCGTCCGTCGCGGGCACCGAGTCCGGCCAGAGAACTTCAAGTGTCACCCCCCAAACGGAGGATCACTCAACTATGGCCAAGCAGATTGCTTTCGACGAAGAGGCCCGCCGCGGCCTCGAGCGCGGACTGAACGTCCTCGCCGACACCGTCAAGGTGACGCTGGGACCCAAGGGTCGCAACGTCGTTCTGGAGAAGAAGTGGGGCGCCCCCACGATCACCAACGATGGCGTGTCCATCGCCA
>CAZEOP010000017.1:0-26997 GCA_964513715.1 uncultured Gordonia sp. | reverse complement strand
GGCCCGCGGTGTCGACCAGCACCACGTCGACGCCCTCGGTGATACCGGCGTCGACAGCGTCGAAGGCCACGGCGGCCGGGTCGGCGCCCTCCTTGCCGCGAACGATGCTCGCACCGACGCGCTCACCCCAGGTCTGCAGCTGATCGGCCGCGGCCGCGCGGAAGGTGTCGGCGGCACCGAGCAGCACCCGGCGGCCGTCGGCCACCAGGACGCGGGCCAGCTTGCCAGTGGTGGTGGTCTTGCCGGTGCCGTTGACGCCGACCACCAGGATGACGGCGGGTCCACCGGCGTGCGGCAGGGCCCGGACCGACCGGTCCAGTTCCGGATGCAGCTGAGCGGTGAGCACCCGGCGCAGCGCGGCGCGGGCATCGTCGGCGCTGCGCACCTTGCCCGCGGCGAGCTCGGCGCGCAGTTCGGCGACGACGGCCGCGGTGGCCGCGGTGCCCAGGTCGGCCATCACCAGGGTGTCTTCGATCTCCTCCCAGCTGTCCTCGTCCAGGTCTCCGGCGCCGAGCAAGCCCAGCACCGAGGTGCCCAGGGCGCCCTGGGAGCGGGCGAGGCGCCCGCGCAGGCGGGACAGTCGGCCCTCGGTGGGCGCGATCTCGTCGAGCTGCGGCGCCGTCGGCGCGGCGGGGGCGGGCGGCATCTCGCGGTGCTGGGCGGCGTCGACGGCCTCTTCGACGACCATCGCGTCGTCGAGGCTCTCGGTTTCGGTGCCGGGCAGCTGTGCGATCGGGTCGTCGGCCACCGGGGTGATCGGCCCGGGCTCGGCCTCCGCGAGGATCCGTTCGGCCTCCTCGGCGACGCCGCCGGTGGCCGGTGCGACGGTGGCCGTACCGCCGCCCTCGGCGAAGGAGAATCCCGTCCCGGCCTGGTAGCCGCCGGACTTGTCGACCTGCCGGGTGCCGTCGACCGGCTGGGCCTCCTCGGCGGCGCCCCCGCCGAGGGAGATGCGGCGACGCCGGGACAGCACGACGCCGGTGTAGCCGAGGACGGCCACCACAAGCAGGACGGCGATGACGATGCCGATGATGATCTGGGTGTTCACGAGGGACCTTTCAGCTCGCGGGAGCGGGTTGCAGATCGACGCCGCGCAGGCGCTGGGAGATGACCTGGGTGATGCCGTCGCCGCGCATGCTCACGCCGTAGAGGGCGTCGGCGATCTCCATCGTCGGTTTCTGATGGGTGATGACGATCAGCTGCGAGCGTTCCCGCAACTGCTCGAAGAGGCTGATGAGGCGGCGCAGGTTGGCGTCGTCGAGGGCGGCTTCCACCTCGTCCATCACATAGAACGGCGAAGGACGGGCCCGGAAGATGGCCACCAGCATGGCGACCGCGGTGAGCGACTTCTCGCCGCCGGACAGCAGCGAGAGGCGTTTGACCTTCTTGCCCGGCGGACGGGCCTCCACCTCGACGCCGGTGGTGAGCATGTCGCCGGGGTCGGTGAGCACCAGCCGGCCCTCGCCGCCCGGGAACAGGGTGGCGAATACCTGCGCGAACTCCTTCTCCACATCGGCGTAGGCCTCGGTGAAGACCGCCAGGATCCGCGCATCCACCTCGGCGACCACGTCGAGCAGGTCCGCGCGGGCGGCCTTGACGTCCTCCAACTGCGCGGACAGGAAGTTGTAGCGTTCCTCCAGCGCGGCGAACTCCTCCAAGGCCAGCGGGTTCACCTTGCCGAGGGTGTTGAGGTCCTTCTGCGCCTTGCGGGCCCGGGACTCCTGGGTGGCCCGATCGAAGGGCATCGGGGCGGGGGCGACGACGAGCTCGCCGCGGGCCTTGGCCTCGGCGTACTCGCGTAGTTCCAGCTCCGAGGGCGGCATCGGCACGTCCGGGCCGTATTCGGCGATCAGGTCGTCGGGGGCGACGGCGAACTGCTCGAGGACCTGCTCCTCCAGCTGTTCGATGCGCAGCGCGGCCTGGGCCTTGGCCACCTCGTCGCGGTGCACCGCATCGCGCAGTTGGGTGAGGGTCGCGGTCGCGGCGTCGACGCGGGTGCGCAGCTCTTCGGTCTCCGCGGCCCGGGCGGCGCGGGCGGCCTCCAGTTCGTCGCGCCCGGCGGCGGCCACCGCGGTGGCGGCCGCCACCTCGTCGGCGACCCGGGCGGCGGCTTCGGCGACGACCGCGGCGATGCCGGCGGTGTACCGGCGCTGGGCGTCCTGGCGGCGCTGGCGTTCCCGGTTGCTGCGTTCGGCGGCCGCACTGCGGCGCAGACCGTCGGCCTTGCCGCGCACCGAAGCCAGCCGTTCCTCGGCGGTGCGCAGCGCGAGCCGGGTCTCCACCTCGATCGAGCGCGCGGAGGCCACCTCGGCCGCGGCCGCTTCACGCAGTGCGCGGTCGGCCGCGTCGTCGTGCCCGCCGTGCCCCTCGTCGACGGCCAGTCGCAGCCGCTCATCGAGGGCGGTGAGTTCGGCGAGGTTGCCGGCCCGGCCTTCTTCGGCCTGCTCACGCTGGCGGACCAGGCGCTGCGCCTCCTCTTCGGCATTGCGGATCTCGGCCCCGAGGCGGCCCAGCAGCTCGTAGGCGGCCCCGACATTGGCGTCGGATTCGCCGAGTGCGGCCAGCGCGCCCTCGGCGGCCTCGCTCGCCTCGCGTTCGGCGGTCAGTGCCTGCGCCAGTTCGGCGTCGAGCCGCTCGGCGTCACGCCGGGCCCGAGCCAGATCCTCGGTGGCGGTGTCGATGGCCGATTGCACCTCCAGGGTCGACGGTCGCGCCGACACCCCGCCCTCCACCGCGGCCGCGGAGATGCGGTCCCCGGCGCGAGTCACCGCCAGCACATCGTGCGCGCGGGCCACCGCCATGCCCTGGTCGGCGTCGTCGACCAGCACAATGGCGTCCAGGAGTAAGTCGATGGCGCCGGAGATTGAGCCGGGTGCGGTCACCACATCGCGCGCCCAGACGACCCCGGCGGGCAGCACCGGCCGTTCGGGGCGCGGCCGGTCGGCCAGGCCACCGACGATCAGTGCGGCGCGGCCGCCGTCCCCGGCGCGCAGGGATTCCAGCGCCCGCAGCGCCGCGATCTGGTCGACGGTGGCGATGGCGTCGACGGCCGGGCCGAGCGCGCCGGCGATCGCCGTCTCGTAGCCGGGTTCGGTGGTGAGCAGTTCGGACAGCGGGGCCAGCAGACCGTCGGTCTCCTGCTCCAGCAGCCAGGCCCCGCCGTCGGCGCGTTCCAGGCCGACGGCCAGCGCCTCGATGCGGGCGGTCAGCGAGGCGATGCGCTGCTCGGCTTCGCGTTCCGCGGCCCGCAGCGTGGTGACCTGCTCGGTCGCGGCGGCCAGCGCGGCGACGCAGCGCTCGTGGTGGGTGTCGAGGCCTTCCTCGCGGTCTTCCAGCTCGCGCATCCGGGCCGACGCGGCGTCCAATTCGTGCTGGGCCGCGGCGGCCCGCTCGCCCGCGGCCTCGATCGCCGCGGTGAGCCGCTGCGATTCGCCGTCCACCGAGTCGATGCGGGTGCGCAGCGTGGCGGCCTGGCCTTCCAGCCGGGCCAGGCCCTCGCGCCGGTCGGCCACGGCCTGCACCGCGGCCAGGTGCGCTCGTTCGGCATCGGTGGAGACCTGCTCGGCGGCGGCCAGCGCGGCGGTGGCGTACTCGAGACGCTGCGCCGCCTCCTCGACGGCCGCGGCGTGCTCGGCCTCGGCCAGCGCGGCCTCCTCGGCGCGGCGTTCCAGTTCGTCCGGGTCGGGGCCGGTCGCCGCGACGCTCGGTGTCGCCAGATGGCTGGCGCGTTCGGCGGCGACCCGGCGGGTGCCCTCCACCCGCTCGGCCAGTGCCGACAGCGTGTAGAAGACCCGGCCTGCCTCGGCGGCGGCGGGGGCCACCTGCGTCAGCTGCTCCTGGCTGTGGGTCAGGGCCGCGGCGGCGGCATCGAGTTCGGCGGACACCTCGTCCGAGCGGCGCCGGATCTCGTCCTCCACGGCGGAGTGCTCGGCCATCTCGGTGCGGCGGGTCACCAGATCGTCGGCGGCCAGCCGCAGGCGCGCATCACGCAGCTCCGCCTGGACCCCGGCGGCCCGGCGGGCCACCTCGGCCTGCCGCCCGAGCGGTTTGAGCTGGCGGCGCAGTTCGCCGGTCAGGTCGGTCAGCCGGGCCAGGTTGGCGGCCATCGCATCGAGCTTGCGCACCGCCTTCTCTTTGCGGCGCCGGTGTTTCAGGACGCCGGCCGCCTCTTCGATGAAGGCACGCCGTTCCTCGGGCCGCGATTCGAGGATGGCCGCGAGCCGACCTTGTCCGACGATGACGTGCATCTCGCGGCCGATGCCGGAATCGGACAGCAGTTCCTGCACGTCCATCAGGCGGCAGGCGGTGCCGTTGATCTCGTATTCGCCGGCGCCGTCGCGGAACATCCGGCGGGTGATGGAGACCTCGGAGTAGTCGATCGGTAGCGCACCGTCGGAGTTGTCGATGGTCAGCGTCACCTCGGCGCGGCCGAGCGGGGCCCGGCCCGAGGTGCCGGCGAAGATCACGTCGGCCATTTTGCCGCCGCGCAGCGCCTTGGCACCCTGCTCGCCCATCACCCACGTCAGGGCGTCGACGACGTTGCTCTTGCCCGAGCCGTTCGGTCCCACGACCGCGGTGATGCCGGGCTCGAAGCGCAGCGTTGTCGCCGACGCGAAGGATTTGAAACCCTTCAGGGTCAGGCTCTTCAGGTGCACGACGGTTAAGCCTACTCAGTGCCCGGCGACCGGCCACTCACCGCTCGCGGAATCCGCTCAGGTCCCCGCGGGCGGCGCCGAAGCTCTCGACGACGAGATCCACCCGGCCGGCGGTCGTGCCGGAACGCAGCTGCGCGACCAGGGCGTCGAGAGCGGGCCGCGGCCCCTCGGCCACCACCAGCACCCGGCCGTCGTACAGGTTCTTGGCGTAGCCGGTCAGACCCAGTTCCAGTGCGCGGGAGCGGGTCCACCACCGAAAGCCCACCCCCTGGACTAGGCCGTGCACATAGGCGGTCAGCCGCTCCATCGCCCCGCTGCTCTCAGTCCGCGTCGATGGTGAGCGTGACCTCGGTGCCCCGCTTAAGGGTGCGGCCGACGGTGCAGACGCGGTCCACCGCACGCTCCACGACGGTCAGCAGCCGCTGCGCGGCTTCGGGATCCAGTTCGGAGAGGTCGACCTCGAGAACCTCGTCGATCTTCGGGTACACCTCTTCGTCGCGGTCCGCGGGACCGGAGACCCGGATGGTGGCGTCGTAGTCGTCGCCGAGGCGGCGCGCGAGCGGTACGTCCGTGGACATCCCGGAGCAGGCGGCGAGAGCGATCTTGAGCAGTTCACCCGGGGTGAAGACGCCCTCGACGTCCTCCGAACCGATCAGCACCTCCGCTCCCCGCGAGCTGTGGCCGGTGTAGCGGCGGCCGCCGGTGCGCTGGACCCAGAGTTCAGTCATGGGCACGAGAATATCGGTCCCGACGTTTCAGAAATGTCTCAGCGGGTCCATCCGCTGGTGCAGGACTCGGATCACATCCACACCACCGACGCTCTCGACGTAGAAGACCGAGTGACTGCCGATGCGGTAGCAGCGATAGCCCTGACGAACCTCATCGCACGCGCGACCTCGACCCGGATCAGCGGCGATGCGCTCGAAAGCCAGTCTGATCTCATCAAGATAGATCTCCGCCTGGCGTGCATCCCAACGCGCCACCGAGAAATCCCAGATCGACGACAGGTCGCGCTGGGCCGCCGGAGTGAGCCGATATGTGCTCACGAGTCCGCCGAGGTCCTCGTCTCCGCCTTCTTAGCGGTGATGAAGGCCGCGAAATCGAAAGGCTCCGGCTCACCGCTGTCCTCCCCGGCCACGAGGGCCGACCGGAGCGCCGCGAGCTCGGTCTCTCGATCTTCCAGAAGCCGAAGCCCGGCTCGCACGACCTCACTGACGGACCGGTACCGGCCCGACGCCACCTCCCGGGAGAGAAAGTCCGCGAAGTGGTCATCGAGACTGATCGACGTGTTCTGAGCCATGCCCCAAACTACCAAATATTGGTAAAGGATCAGCGGCGTCCCCAATGGGTTCGAGAACATCGGTCCCTCGACGTCAGTCTGACTGGATGTCGAACGTGTCGGACTCCAGATCGAGGTGGATGGACACATCGCCGAAGTACCGGTCGGTACCCGGTCATGCAACATCCCTTCGCTTGTGACGATAAGAGCCGTCATATAGCGGTGATATGGCGAGAACTTCATGCATATGGATACAAACTGCCGTCCTCCCACGAGTTCGTTCGTGGCGTTCGGGTATTGGCCCGCGTAGGTTGAGCGGCGTGACCAGTCTCGCTGTGGCCGCGCCCGCCCTCGCCGCGACCGGATCGCCGGTGGGCCGGGCCGACGACCGCGAGCACTTGCGGTCGCTGACGATCATGTCCAGGTTCGCCGGGATCGGTTACCTCATCTACTTCCTGATCAGCGTTCCGCAACTCAACCAACCGCCGGGAATCGTCGCCGGCTGGTTCACCCCGGTCGGACTGCTCTTCGCCTTCGGCCCCGGTTTCCTGCTGCTGCTGACCGCACTGCTGCCGGGCGGCGCCCGGTGGCTCCCGCCCGTGGCCTATGCCTGCGGAGTCGGCTATCTGATCGCCGGCGGGCTCTGGTTCGCGGCGTGGACCGGCGACCTCACGCAGACCGAGACGGTCACCTGGCTGAAGTCGTTCGCGGGACTGCCCGGGATCACCGTCGCGCTGATCAGGCTGCGCCCGGCGGTCCTCGTCCTGGTGATCAGCTCCATCCTGGCCGGCCTGATCACCTTCGTCGGTCGTGAAGCCGACCACGGCGTGGCGGCTCTGCTCAACGAATGCCTGTGGAGTGCGGTCTTCTCACTCCCGATCATGCTCGCGACACGCAGGCTGGTCGACACCGGACGCATCCTCGATCTGTCCCGCGCGGACACGCTGCGCCGGGCCGCGGACGCTGCCTCGGCGAACGCGCGCAACGCCGAACGCGCCCGGATCGATGCCCTGATTCACGATCGAGTGATCGCCACCCTCGACAGCGTGCATCTGGGCGACCCGCAGCTTCCGCGCCACGCCCGCGCCGCCCTCGACGAGCTGGCAATCCTCTCCGACGACGACGTCAACGAGACCACGTTGGGCGTCGCCGAATCGCTGGCTCGGCTCCGGGCCGCGGCGGTGGAGGTCAACGGGAAGGTCCACGTCGACTCCCGTATTCCGTCCGGTCTGGACACCGACGAGCCGCGCTATCCGGCGATCGCGGTGCGCGCCCTGGCCGAAGCCGTCGGCGAGGCCGTGCGCAACACCGTGCGTCACGCCGGCGAGGGCGCCTCCAGTCTGGTGCTGGCCGAGCCGTCTGCCGATGCGTTGCGGGTGACGATCATCGACGACGGGTGCGGCTTCGATCTCGATGAGGTACCGCCCGAGCGACTCGGTCTCGAGGTGAGCATCCGGGCACGGCTGACCGAACTGCCGGGCGGCAGCGCGGACATCTGGAGCGTTCCGGGCCAGGGCACGACGGTCCGGATCGGCTGGGCCGCGGCATGAGCGTCGAACAGCTCTCGCGATCCTGGCGCTGGCCGTGGCAGCAGCCGTCGCGCAACGACGCGTCGACCATCATGGGCATGCAGAGCATCGGCGTCTACCTGCTGGTCGGCGGCATTCTGGCCGTGTACCTCTTCGTCGGGCTGAACGCCGGCGGCGCGGAGATGCCGGGCCTCTACCTGATCTCGATGCTGCTGATTTCCATCATCGTCGTGGTGCTGCTGGCGGCGCCCGCCGATCCGATGGTCTGGTGGGCGACGGCGATCACCACGATCGGCCCGGTGATCGCCCTGGCGCTCGCCCTCCCGGGACTGTCCGCCCGGCCCGGGATGGCCTACGCGACGCTGACCGGCGCATTGGCCCTGATCCTCGCGTTCACCTGTGTCCGCGGGCGCGTGTGGGCGGCGTGGGGCGGGTATGCGCTGTCGGTGATCGTCACAATGGGGTTCGGGCCGCAGCCCGCGCTGATGATCTCCGTGCTGCCCAACCTGGCCGTGATGGTGATGGCCAGCTTCTTCGCCACCGTGGTGCGGCCGCGCGCTCGGCAGATCTACAACCTGCAGCGGCAGGCCGAGCAGCGGGCCGCGGCCGAGGCCGCCGAACTGGCCGTGCTCGCCGAACGCAACCAGCAGCTGGCCTATCTCAACGACCAGGCCCGCCCGCTCCTGGAACTGATCGCCGCCGGGCAGCTCGACGCCGAACCGGTGACCGCTGACTCGACGCTGGTCGCCGCCGCGCTGCGCGACCGGATCCGCGCACCCCGACTCGATCGGCCCGAGATGGCGGCCGCCGCCCATCGCGCCCGGCTCCGCGGCGTGCGCGTGGTGCTCCTCGACGACTACGGCGCCGGTCCGGACACCCCAGCTGGCGTCAACACCCTGGTGGAGCAGACCGTCCAGATCCTGGATTCGCTGCCCGCCGGCGTCGACGCGACCGTGCGGGTGCTGCCGCGCGGGCGCAGCCGCCTGGCGACCATCGTCGCCGACAGCGCCGACGGGGTTCAGCGCTGGGAGTTCTCCCCCGACGGCCACTGCCTGCAGCCGCTCTCATAGCCCTGCGGTGGCCGCCGTCCGCAGGTGGTAGTCGGCCAGGTCGAAGCGGCGGGTGCGGCGGCGGTACTCGCGCACCAGGCCCGGCCAGTTCGATGCCACCCGCCCGGATTCGGTGCGGTACCAGCTGTCGCAGCGCGACCACACGCCGGCGGCGAGGCGCTCCTGCAGGCCGTCGTCGTAGGCTTCCTCCACCTCCGGGCGGACGGCGGCCGCCACGCCGTCGGGCACCGCGTCGAGGGCCTGCCGAATGTAGCCGGCCTGACACTCGAGCATCGCGACGATCGAGCCGGAGCCGAGGTTGGTGTTGGGGCCGTACATGAGGAACAGGTTGGGGAACTGCGGGACGCTGATCCCGAGGTAGGCGCGGGGGCCGTCCGCCCAGGCCTCGCGCAGGCCGACACCGCCGCTGCCGCGGATATCGATATGGTCCAGGAAGCTGCCCGCGGCGAAACCGGTGCCGTGGACGATCACGTCGGCGGGCCGGCGGCCCGCGGCGGTGCCGATCGAGTCGGCGGCGACGTCGACGATCGGTTCGGTGACCAGTTCGACGTCGGGCCGGCGCAGCGCCGGAATATACGCATTGGAGAAGAGCGTGCGCTTGCAGCCGAGCTCGTAGTCCGGCCGGATCGCTGCGTAGAGCGCGCGGTCGCGGGCCTGGAGCCGCATGAAGGCCAGGGAGAAGCGCTCCAGGAGGCCGCGCAGGCGTGGCGCGTAGTGCAGGATCGTGGTGAAGCCCTCGGTGCCGATGCGCCAGAAACTGCGCTGAGCGCGCAGGGTGGACGGCAGCCGGCGGGCGAGGACCGAGTGCAGTCGCGACAGTCGCAGATCGGGGCGCGGCAGCAGATACGGCGGCGTGCGCTGATAGACGGTGACCGACTCGGCCTCCTCGGCGATGGCGGGCACGATCTGAATGCTGCTCGCACCTGTCCCCAGGACCGCGACGTGCTTTCCGGTCAGATCCACCGAGTGGTCCCACTGCGCCGAATGGAACTGCGCACCGGCGAAGCGGTCGGCACCGGGCAGTTCTGCGAGGACCGGGGTGGACAGTTGCCCGACGGCGGGGACCAGATAATCGGAGACGATCTCGGTGCCGTCGTCGAGCCGCACCGTCCAGCGACAGCTCACCTCGTCGAAGTCGGCGCGGACCACCGTCGCACCGAACCGGGTGCACTCGTACAGCCCGAACCGGTCGGCTCTCCTGCGGAGGTAGTCGAGGATCTCCGGCTGCGGCGCGTAGACGCGGGTCCAGTCCGCGCTGGGCGCGTAGGAGAGGGAGTAATAGGCCGATGGGACGTCGCAGGCGGCACCCGGGTACGAGTTCTCCCGCCAGACGCCTCCCATATCGGGGCCGCGTTCCAGGACGGTGACCTCGTGGCCTGCATTGAGCAGTTCGATGGCGACTGCCACGCCGGAAAATCCGGCGCCTATCACGGTGACTGACGGCATGGTGCGCTCCTTTGTCTTTGTCGACTTCGTCTTGTCAACGGGTGGTGGACGGGGTGCTCTGCGCGGCGAAGTGGCGCACGGTGTCGGCCATCAACGACCGGGCCACCCGATGGACCACCGGGTACAGGAGGCCGGCGCCGGGGCGAGCCTGCGCCGCGATGGTCCAGCTGAAGCGACAGTGCTCACCGGCCTCGTCCACGCGGTAGTGCTCGCCGAAGCGCCGGAAGCCGGGCAGATTGGCGTGCGAAACCATGAAGGAGTGGGTGCGCTGCTCGTCGTCCCAGGTGAGAAACACCTCGCGCAGCCGCAGCAGGCCGCCGCCGGCCCCCATCGAGCGCAGCGTTCCGACGCTGTGCGGCGCCGGCGTCGTGTAGTGCCCGCGGTGCAGCAGTCGGCACCAGTGCAGCGGCCGGTCGCCGGTGAGCTCGGCCCACAGCGTGTCGGCGGATACGGGCAGGGTGACGGTGTGGCGGGCGACGGCCGGCGCCTCGACGAAGAACGACGGCGTGAACTCTTCCAGGGCGAACTGGGGCATGGGATCGGCAGACCTCTCTTTCACGGCCGGACCACTAATTGACCCAGCGGTCATATCACCATATATTACCGGCAGGTCACTTCCTACTCCGGCGGTTCTGCACCGCCCCCTCGGACTCGGAGGCGACCGCTCCCCGGGCGAGTGCCCGGCGGTGGACATGTGCTGAAACAGCACGGCAGACGGCAAGGAGTTGAGACATGCAGAGTCGGATTCTGGAACGGGTGAGCGCCTGGTTCGGACTGGTCTATCTAGTGATCTTCGGCGCGGGCTGGGTGCTCGCAGCGCGCTTCTTCCCGCCCATTCCCCCGGGCGCGGGACCGGAGGAAGTCGCCAACCAGTTCCGCGAGAACCACGGCATGCTGATGCTGGCGGCGGTGCTGATGATGTGCTCGACGTTCGCGCTCTTCCCCGTCTCGGCGCTGCTGATCATGGTGGCGCGCCGGATCGAGCGGCAGATCGGCATGGTGACGATCATGCTGGCGCTGACCCTGGCCACCTACCTGGTCTTCAACTTCTACACACCGTTCTCGTTCGCCATGGCCGCCTTCCGGCCGGACCGGGACGCCGCGCTGGTCCAGTACGCGAGCGACTACGGCTTCCTGCAGTTCATGGGCGGCATCCCGATGTTCCTGATGGTGTGGGTGCTGTCCGCCTACGCGATCCTCGTCCTCAATCCGCGCCACGATCCGGTGGTGCCGCGCTGGTTCGGCTACCTGAATCTGTGGATCGCGATCCTGTACCTGCCCGAGTTGCTGGTGTTCTTCTTCCACGACGGCCCGTTCGCGTGGAACGGCGTCGTCGGCTTCTGGATCCCGGCGATCCTGTTCATCGTCTACTTCGTCGCGTCGCCGTTCCTGCTGGTGCCGCTGGTGCGGGAGATGTTCCCGGAGAACGAAGCCGTCGATCAGGAAGTCAGTGTCGCGTGAGCGTCGACACCGTGCGGCCCGTGTCGCAGAAACCCGTCCCGCGCCGCCGCCGGCACGTCCCCGGCGAACCCGAGCTGTGGCTGTTCATCATGGGCGACCTCACCGTCTTCGCGATCTTCTTCGGGGTATGGGTCGTCAACTACCGCAAGAATCCGGGGACCTTCGAACTCGGCCGGGCGGCGATGAGTCAGCCGATCGGCCTGGCCGAGACCCTGGCCCTCATCACCAGTTCCGCCGCCGTGGTCTTCGCACTCAATCGGGCCCGCGCCGCGAAGTGGAGTCGGGCGCGCAGGTGCTACCGGGTGGCGATTTCGCTCGGCATCGTCTTCGTGATCCTCAAGATCATCGAATACAGCCGGCATGCCTCCGCGCCGATCGGCGGCGACGGCGGTGAGTTCTACATGTACTACTTCGTGTTCACCGGAATCCACCTGCTGCACGTCCTCGTCGGACTGCTCGGCTTGAGCATCGCGGCCCGGTCGATGCGCCCCGAGGCCACCCGCGGACTCAGCGTCGCGGCGCAAGAGGGCATCGGCGCGTACTGGCACATGGTCGACGTGCTGTGGGTGGTGCTGTTCTCGCTGATCTACCTGCTCTGAGACGAATCGAGGAAAGATATGTACGAGTCATCCACGCGAGTCGCCGCCGATCGCGCAGTATCGATCACCTGGCTGGTCCTGGTCAGTTGCACGGTGGTGTCGTGGACGGAGAGTCCCGCAGGGCGCCCCTCCCCCGCGGTGACGCTGATCATCCTGCTGCTCACGATGGTGAAGGTGGCGCTGATCATGGCGTCCTTCATGGAGATCGCCCACGCTCCGCGCTGGCTTCAGGCACTGTGCGGCACCTGGGTGGGCGTCGTCTTCACCGGCCTGGCCGTCGGCCTGCTCACGCTGCCGGCCTGACCAGCGCGGTACTGGCGACTCGCTCCAGGCCGAGCCGCAGACGATTCGGCGATCGGTCGCGGATTCTCCACCATTTCCGACAGAATCCGCGACCGATTTCGGAGCGTTGTCCCGCGCCATTCCACCTGTGCATGAAACGGCAGGGCCACCGCTCGGCGCCGCGCGACTGTCAGACCCCGGCTAGACGACGCGGAGCGCGCTGGCAGCGAGGACAGAAGAAGGAGCTGCGGTTCATGAAGGCCTCACGGACCATCGGGGCTCCGCAGCGGCGGCAGGGTTCGCCCTCGCGGCCGTAGGCGTTCAGGGCGCGTTCGAAGTAGCCCGATTCGCCGTTGACGTTGACGTAGAGGTCATCGAACGAGGTGCCGCCGACACGGACGGCCTCGTCCATCACGGTCCGGGCGTGGTCCAGGACCTCGTGCAGCTTGGCGACCGGGATGCCGCGGGTGCGGCGGCGGCCGTGCAGGCCGGCGCGCCACAGCGACTCGTCGGCGTAGATGTTGCCGATGCCCGACACCACGGTCTGATCCAGCAGCGCGCGTTTGAGCTCGGTGTCCTTGCGCCGCAACAGTTTCACCACATCGTCGGGCCGGTACGAGTCGTCGAACGGGTCGGGGGCGATGTGCGCGATCGACTCCGGAACCCGGCGCCCGCCACCCGCGGTGAAAGCGTCGTCGACGTAGTCGTCCAGGTGCCAGCCGCCGAAGGTGCGCTGATCCACGAAGCGCAGCTCGTGGCCGTCGTCCAGCACCGCGCGGATCCGCAGGTGCACGGGGTCGGGTGCACCCGCCTCGGCGATCAGCAGTTGCCCGCTCATCCCCAGATGCACCACCGCCGCAAGCTCGTCGGCTGGGCCGTCCGCGTCGATCCAGAGATACTTGCCGCGCCGGGAGACGTCGCGAATCGTCGTGCCGCGCAAGCGATTCTCGAAGTCGGTGGCACCCGGGACGTGCCGCCGCGCCGCGCGCGGATGCAGCACTGCGACGTCGTCGAAGCGCCGCTGCACCAGGTGGTTCAGCAGGCCGAGCCGGATGGTCTCGACCTCGGGAAGCTCAGGCATCCGGCTCGGCGTTCAGCGCCTCCCAGGCCAGCGCCGCGGCCTTCTGCTCGGCCTCCTTCTTGGTGCGCCCGACCCCGCTGCCGCGGCCCTTCCCCGCCACCATCGCCTCGGCGGTGAACTCCTTGTCGTGGTCCGGCCCGGTGGAGGTGATCTGGTAGCTCGGCACCCCGAGATTCCGCGCGGCGGTCAGTTCCTGCAGCGAGGTCTTCCAGTCCAGGCCTGCGCCGAGTTCTCCGGAGCGCTCGATCACCGGCTCGAACAGCCGGGAGATCACCTCTTTGGCCACCTCAATACCGTGATCCAAGAAGACCGCCCCGAACAGGGACTCCAGGCCGTCAGCCAGAATGCTCGCCTTGTCGCGACCGCCGGTCAGCTCCTCGCCGCGCCCCAGGTGCAGGTGCGCGCCCAGCCCGCCCGGACCGAGGTCGCGGGCCACCTCAGCCAGCGCGTGCATGTTGACCACGCTCGCCCGGATCTTGGCCAACTCCCCCTCGGGACGGTCCGGGAAGCCCAGATACAGCCGCTCGGTCACCACGACGCCGAGCACCGAGTCGCCGAGGAACTCCAGGCGCTCGTTGGTCGGCAGACCGCCGTGCTCGTAGGCGTACGACCGGTGCGTCAGCGCCAGGGTGAGCAGGTCGTCGCTGAGGGTGACGCCGAGCGCGGCGAGCAGATCGGCGGAATCGGCCTTGCTCACGCGTCCTCCCCCGCCGGTTTCTCGTCCCCCGCAGACGGACCGTCGCCGAGCCGGTCGGCCAAGGCCGCCCAACGCGGATCGATGCGATCGTGCCCGTGGTCGGGGCCGGCCTCGGCCAGCGGCACACCGCATTCGCTGCACAGGCCCGGGCAGTCCTCGTCGCACACCGGCGACAGCGGCAGTTCGGTACCCACCGCGTCGATGATCAGTTGCTCCAGGTCGACCTCGTCGTCAACCAGCCGGGAGACGTCCTCCTCGTCGGTGGTCTGCTCGGTCTCGCTATCCGGATAGGCGAACAGCTCGGTGAGGTAGACGTCGACGGCACCGGAAATCGGCTCCAGGCAGCGGCCGCACTGACCCTCCGTCACCGCGTGCACCGGACCGCTGACCAGAACGCCCTCGGAGACCGACTCCAGGCGGAGGTCGACGTCGACCTCCCCACCCGCGGGGATGCCGATCATCTCGCCACCGATCCGCTCGGGTGCCGGGAAGCTCCGCTGGGCCGTGACCATGGATCCGGGACGACGCGGCAGGCTCCGCACATCGATGACATACGGGCTGGCCGAAGGTTGTGCGCTCACGCCGAATGATTTTACGCGGAGCGGCACCCGAAAGGCCCGATCACCTCTTCCGCGGCGGTTCTACCCGGCCGATGGCCGACGGCTCTACCCCGCCATCGGCGCGACCGCGGGCCCGGCGTGCGGGTCACCGTGGATGCCGTAGTCCTCGCGCGTGTACTCGACGTAGTCGTGCATGGCGGCGCCGGTGCGCAGCTGCTGGCGCCCGCGGTTCACCGAACGCAGGGTGCCGGTGAGCAGATCTTCGAAACCGGCCAGCTTCTCGTCGACGTAGACGTCGCACTCGCCGCGCAGGCGATCGGATTCGGCGTAGGCCGCGTCGACGATGCGCTCGGCCTCGCTCTTCGCCGCGGCGACGACCTCGGTTTCGGACACCAGGCGCTGCTGCTCGGCGATACCGTCGGACACCGACTTCTCGTAGTTGGCGTTGCCCGAGTCAATCACCCGCGCGGCCTCAGCGTGCGCCCGGCCGGTCACCGCGTCGTACTCGCGCTGCGCACTCTGCTGCAGGCGCATGGCCTCCTCGGCGGCAGCGGCGTTGATCGACTCCGCGTGCAAGGATGCCTCGTCGACCATGCGGTCGGCGCGGCTCTTGGCCTCGGCCAGCATGCGGTCCGACTCGGCGCGGGCATGCGCGAGCATGGCCTCGGAGTCGTGCTCGGCGGTGCCGACCATGGAGTCCGCACTCTCCCGCGCATTGTGAATCAGGGTGTCCCGCTCGTCGAGCACGTCCTGCGCGTCGTCGAGCTCCTGCGGCAGCGCATTGCGCAGATCCTCCAGCAGCTGGCGGGCGGCTTCGCGGGGCACCATGCAGTTGACCGAGGACATCGGCACGCTGCGTGCATCCTCGACCAGGACCATCAGCTCATCCAGTGCTTCGAAGACGCGGTACATGGCAACTCCCTCAATCCGGCGCAGCGCGGGCGACTGGCCTGGTCGTGATTCTTGAGGCCATTGTGCCGAATGTTATATGTGTGACTGGGGAGGTCAGCCGGGCGTGTCGCGTCCAGAGGGACTTGACTGCCCGGAGTGCAACGCGCGATCAGACGGACCGGATGCCCTCGATCCGCCGCATCAGGGCGGAGTGGATGGCCGGCGACAGATACGGCGCGGCGTTGCCGCCGAGCTTGGCGACCTCCTTGATCAACGAGCTGGAGACGTGCGCGTACCGCGGATCGGTCAGCATGAACAGCGTCTCGGCGCCGGACAGCTCGCGGTTCATCTGCGCCATCG
The DNA here is from genome assembly GCA_964513715.1 of uncultured Gordonia sp. GTDB lineage: Bacteria > Actinomycetota > Actinomycetes > Mycobacteriales > Mycobacteriaceae > Gordonia. The sequence goes on along the minus strand of CAZEOP010000017.1, from coordinate 11,087 downwards.
GGGCCTCGTAGGCGAAGTCGGTCTCGGCGCGCAGTCCCTTGACGATGGTGGTGGCGTCCTCGTCCCGGACCAGGTCGACCAGCAGTCCGGTCCAGCTCCGGACCTCCACATTCGGCAGATCCGCGCAGTCGGCCTCGATCATCGCGATCCGTTCGGCGACGGTGAACATGCCCTGCTTGTTCGGGTTCACCACCACCGCGACGATCACCCGGTCGAAGCGCTCGGCGGTCTTGCCGACCACGAAGCGGTGGCCGAGCGTGAAGGGGTCGTACGAACCGGGGCAAACAGCAGCACTCATGCCGACCGACCCTACCGATCGTCGAGAGCGGGCGCGGACGCGGCGGCCAGCGTGATGGTGGTGTCCCCGTAGGTCTTGCTGGCCACCACGTCCAGTCCAGCCGGCCAGACCGGCTCGTCGCCGCGGGTGGCGCGTTCGAGGACCACCCAGCCGCCCTCGGCCAGATGCGGCACCACCGCGGCCAGCGCCTCGCCGACCTGCGCGGCGGGCATCGCATACGGCGGGTCCAGGAAGACCAGGTCGTACTGGGTGCCCGGGGCGCCGAGGAAGGCGGTCACACTGCGCTGCACCACCCGGGCCCGGCCCTGCGCCCCGCAGACCGCGATGTTCTCCCGGGCCACCGCCGTCGCCTTGCGGTCCGAATCGACCAGCACCGCGCTCGCCGCGCCACGGGAGAGCACCTCCAAGGCCAGTGCACCGGTGCCCGCGTACAGATCCAGCACGCGCGCCCCAGCCAGATCCATCCGTGCTCCGAGCATGGAGGCGATGGCCTCGCGCACCCGATCGGAGGTGGGCCGGGTGCTGTCGGCGGCCGCCCCGAGACGACGGCCGCGGAACTCTCCGGCGATGATCCTGGGCATGGTGGACCAGCTTAGTCGCCTCGCTGCCGCCTCTGAAACCGCTTTCATCGGCCATCCTCGTTCCGCGAACAGTTCCCCCAACGGCACCTTCAACGCGACGGCTACACGATCAGAGGTGCCCGATTCGATCGGGCCCCAGGCTCCAGGCTCCAGGCTCCAGAATGGAAAGTTCGGACCAAGCCGCGTAGGCGCGCCGGAAGGTTCGGGATAGGGATTAGGCGTGGGACGAAGTCCTCAAGAAAGCCCACTTGGCTGGGAAAGAATGAAACACGACTCTAGCAAGAAAGACAGTCGCCACCCTGCTCTGACGAGCGGAGTGGCAACTGTCGGATATTCAGGCAGGCTACTTCCAGTAACCACCGTGCTGACTGCAGACCAGACCGGTGTTCTGGCAGCGATTGCACCCGCGACCTTTGCACGTTTGGCAATCATTGAGGGCCTTGAAACACTTCTGACACTTCATCGTTTATTCCTACTTCCAGTATCCGCCGTGGGTGCTACACACCGAGCCCGTGGTGTTGCACTTACTGCACGTCAGCTTGCCGCCGAGCGGGCTGCGCATCGTCCCGCCCTTGCAGGCCTGACAGTCGTTGAGTTGCTTGTGGCACTTCTGACACTTCATGTGGGTCACCTTTCGTATTTGATTCCCGTGTACAGAATATGTTCTCGTGACGGGCCGAGTCTGGCAATCGTCCAAAGGAATGAAGAACGCGTTACCTAACGAGAGCTGCGGACGCGGAGAATCAACTCCATTGTGAGGCCTGATCGAAAGGAACTCCAATTAGAGTCGATATTGGCGCGAAAGATCGCAGTTAGCGCACCTCTGAGCATTCAGTCAGAAACTGGCACTCCTTCAGCGCTGCCGGGCACCCACTCGGCGACTACCTCTGCTGCCCGGACGACGTAACCGTCGACCTCCAGTCCGTGTCGCCGGCGCTCCAGGATCCGCGATGAATCGGTACTGTCGGACTTCTCATTCACCATCTTGACCACGCGATGCCGGGCACGATCCACCTCGGCGCCCGGTTCTGCCGCGATATCGACAACACCGAACTCCTCGAGGATCTCCAGCGCCTCGTCCACCGCCGTCTGCGACAGCAGCCACGGATCACACGGGTCTTCTTCCCGTCGCGCGATCGCGAGCTCGATGCGATCAAAGAGCATCGCGAAACGCTGAGCTAACGGCCGAAGGAGATCACGCGAGACCTCGTGACGTGCCATTTCCTCTCGGTCACGAAGAGCGGCGAGGGACCTCTCAAGATTTTCCTCAAGGCTCGTCACCGTGCCGTTCAGCACCTCATGAACAGCTCCGAGGCGATCATCCATTTGCCGCACGAAGGCGCCGAATGCCGCGGACGAGATGGATTCTCCCACCGACTCAGCTTCATAGACATACGCGACACCAGCATCATCGAACTCGGCAGGACCGTCCCACTCCGCCCCCGCCGGAAGGTCTGTTTCAGGCAGTGCAGACAGATCATCGGCATCGATCCCCGGTTGACTGTGACGTCCCCACGAGCCCGCATAGCCCTGATCGACGTCTGCGTCCGGTGTCATCCGCCCCCCGTAGTCGGGGTAGTTCGGGCTCTGATCTGCGCCGTCATCGAGCCTCGGCTCTGACCACTCGCTGTTCGTCGTCATTGCACGACCAGTTCCCTGCTCTGCACGCGCAGCGACTGGACCTGTTCCTTGGTGAGGTTATCGGCCCGCTGCAGAGTCATTTTACCGATTAGTCGGCCACTATTGGCATCGTGAAGTTCAGCCTCGACGGTCTGATCTTCACCGAGCACAAACACGACTCTAAGCGGCGCCTTAGCGGGCAATTCGTAGTCGAGCGACAGCAGCGATTCACCGATCAGCTTGACGTATTTCAGCTCGACACCGTTCTCATCGCCTTCGGTCACCTGGAAGTTGATCTCCCGAGTGGCCCCGACGGTCGTGAACGAACTCGCCTCGATGTGATTGGGCACCGGAGTGTTCGGCTCGACGACGAGGTTGTTGATCATCGTTCCGTCATCGCCGACGACCGCGACGCCCAGCCCCTGCGCGACGACGTCGGTGACCTTTGCGTTGACCGCCGGAACCGCGCCCGTCTCGGCGGCACTCTTCAACTCTGCGACGATCGCCGCGCCGAGCGCCACAGCCTCGTCCGGGTGAACCTTCAGATCCGCAGTCAGTCCGGTCCACTCCTCGACCGAACTCCGGATGATCCGCATCTTGGTGGACCCGCCGACCAGGAGCAGTTTGTCGACATCCTGGTAACCGAGCCCGGACTGCTCCATGACATCTTCGAGGATGTAGCGCGTCCGGGTCACCAGATCAGCCACCGCCTTGTCGAATTCCTCGCGGACGATGGTGATTGCCGTGGCACCGAGGCGGACCTTCGCCTTGTCAGCCGCCGACAGCCGGATCTTGGCGAGCTCTGCCTGGTCACGCAGCACTGCCTTCTGCCGCTCGTCATCGGGATCGATCGTGCCGCCGAGTTCTTGATAGCGGGCCGCCACGAGCTTGATCACTTCATTGTCGAAATCAAATCCGCCCAGGTTACGGTCTCCCGCAGTCCCGATCACGGTGAAGTTATTGTCCTCGACGTTCATGAGCGTCACATCGAACGTGCCTCCGCCCAGGTCGTAGACGAGCACCTTCCCACGAAAATCTCCGGATACACCGAAACTGAGCGCGGCCGCCGTCGGCTCATTGATCATTTGGAGGACGTTGAGGCCCGCGATCTCGCCTGCCTGGCGCGTAGCGATTCGCTCGGTGTCACCGAAGTACGCCGGCACCGTGATCACTACATCGGAAACCTTCTCCCCGAGCACCTCGGAGGCCGAATCGACCAGGTACCGGAGGATCAGCGATGAAATCACTTCGGCGCCGTACTGATCGTCCGAGCTTTCCGGAACGAACACATAGTTGGGGTTTCCAATATGTCGCTTCACATACGTCACCACGTTGTCCGGCTGATCGACGATCGCATTCTTAGCCTGAATTCCGACGATCACTTCGCCATCATCGAATAACACCGCCGACGGCGTCGTATTGAAACCGTCTCGGTTGCGAATGATTTCCGGCTGACCGTCGTCGCCGAGTATCGCCACCGCGGAGTTGGTAGTGCCCAGATCGATTCCGATGACCTTCGACATTTAAAGTCCTCCCATCATGATGTTCAGCGAATTCCGTCGCTGGTTAGCTTTCCATTGCGGCACCTGCGAAGTCGCAACGATCGCCCCTGCTGCAGCAATGGAACCGAGAACGAGGAGGATACCGAATCCGGCTGATGCGCTCATCAGGAGGATACCGACGAAGAAGGCAGCGACAATTCCTCCGAACCACATGAACGGAGCATCTGACACCATCGTTGGTAAACACCACACCTTGTTGTTCTGTCCACTGAGGTGGCTCAGGATGTTGTGCGCCTTCTGTTGCACCTCTGGGTCGTTGGTCAGATTGAAAGCTTCCGTTGCCAGCGCCGTCATCGGCGCGATCTCTTCCTCCTGAGTAATTACATACGCAGTCGACGATTGCAACCTGGGAATGGTCTCCGCCTTCTCAATAAGCGCCATGGCGAGATAGTAGCGAACCGGCGCAGCCTGCTGGTGCTGTGCAAATACCCGGCGATACATATCTATTGCCTCATCCAGCAATCCGTTCTGCTGAAGTACCGAACCTTGCGCCAGCGGATAGATGAAGCTGCTGGAATCGATCTGCGTCGCTACCTGGTACTCTTTGAGCGCATTTATCCAGTCACGGACCTGCTCGTAAACATTTCCGAGATTGAAGTGATAGACCGGATTGTTCATCTCGATCTCGACCGCATGCCTAGCCTCGAAGAGCGCGTCCTGTACCCGTCCGAGGCCGAGGTTCGCTCGCGACCGCAGGCTCCACGACTCCGCATTTCCGCCGAGAAGTGTGGTCGCCTCCTTGGCCGCATAGGCGGCAGCGTGATAGTCGTTTCTCGCAAGTGCTGCGCGCGCCGTCGCCACCCAGTCGACCTGTCCATCTGCAGTCGGCGGCGGAGGCGGGGCCGCTTGCTGCGGCGTCACACCCCCCTGCGCGAGAGCTTGGTCGTACGCAGCACGGGCTGCCGGCCCCGACAGCAGTGCTGCGCGCGCCTCCTTCAGCCGGGCCATCTTGGTCTCGGCCTCGTGCCGCACATCCAAGTCCGCGGACGAAGTTCGCTTCGACCACTGGCGTGTGGCGCGCCGGTTCGCGGCTTCGATTTCCTCCTCACTGGCCGTGCGCTGAACGCCGAGGAGCTCGTAGTAATCGACTTCCACCATGTGAGTGCTTGATCTCCCGATTCGGTTAATGCGACAGGATGCACACCGTGATGTGCAGACCAAAGCTACCGCCGGAGGAAGGTTCTTCCATCCTCTGTTCGGGTGAATCTCGGACGATCTCGCATGTGCACTGGCAAGTTCCCCGAAAATCATCCTTAAACACCTAGGTGTGCTGTATAGATCGGATCTCGACCGTTGGTGAAGGCCCGTGCGGATCATGCGCAGTCACGCCGACAGCAGAGTCGCCCGGCACACGCATAGGTACATGCCGGCGCTCGAGATGAGATGTCGTGCCTGCGCAGAGAGCGGCAGGCACGCTCTCGGGGAACAACCGACGTCAACCCGGTCGTGTGGAACGATGCGATACATGCGCACCGCACCGGCCTGGACCCCGGGTGAGCCGACGGCACCCGACGCCGACCCGGCGGCCCGCGCCGCGGAGCTGACAGACTTCCTGACCGGCCGTCGGACGCTCGCACTGACCGGGGCGGGACTGTCGACGCCGTCGGGTATCCCGGACTACCGCAGCCCGGGCTCGCCGCCGCGCACGCCGATGACCATCCAGCAGTTCCTGGGCTCAGCCGACTTCCGTCGGCACTATTGGGCCCGCAACCATCTGGGCTGGCGGCACATGGACGCCACCGCGCCCAACGCAGGCCACCGCGCACTCGCCCAGCTGGAGGCCGCCGGCCTGATCAGCGGGGTGCTGACCCAGAACGTCGACATGCTGCACCTGAAGGCCGGCTCGCGCCGGGTGCTCGATCTGCACGGCTCGTACGGTCGGGTGATCTGTCTGGACTGCGCGCAGCGGATCTCCCGCCACGTCCTCGACGAGGCACTCGAGTCGGCGAATCCCGGCTTCCGCCAACGCGTCTCGGGTCGCGGAGCCATCGAGGTGGCCCCGGATGCCGACGCCGTGCTGACCGACACCGCGGATTTCGTGACCGTCGGCTGCCCGAACTGCGGCGGCACGCTGAAACCGGACATCGTCTACTTCGGCGAGAACGTGCCCGAACCCGTTGTGGCGCAGGCTTATTCGATGGTCGATGCGGCCGACGCGCTACTGGTGGCGGGCAGTTCCCTAACCGTGATGAGCGGGCTGCGGTTCGCCCGCTACGCCGCCAAGGCGGGCAAGCCCGTCGCGATCGTCAACCGCGGTGCCACCCGGGCCGACGACCTAGCGAGCCTGCGAATCGACCACCGCTGCGAGCTGATCCTGCCCACCGCGGCGCGCCGCGCACTGAATCAGCCCGGCATCGCGTAGGCGCCGTCGAGCGCCTTCACCTGCTGCCACACCCGGTCGAAGGCGCCCTGGTCGGCGACCGGACGCGCGAGGGCGCCCAGCGCCCACTCCTGCTGCGCCGGCGTCGCCGAGGGCTTGCCGTACAGCGCAACCGCGTACGCGGAGTAGTCGCGGATCTGGACGTCGAAGATCCGGTTCACCAGGTCGTCGTCGAGGCCGATCAGCGCGGCCTGCTCCAGGATGAGCTGCCCGTAGACGATCAGCGTGAACAGGTGGCCGACGGTGAGCACGAAGTCCAGGTCTCGGCTCTGCTCCGCGCTCGGCGGCGCGGTGGTCAGCAGGGTCTGCAGGGCCTTGGCCTGCTCGTAGAAGACGGCGACGTTCGGCAGGTCCAGCCGTGCCTCGTAGGCGCGCTTCCAGTCGGCGAACTGCACCTTACCCGCACCGCCGACCGGACCCTGCGCGAAGAAGAAGGCATCGTCGCCCGCCTCCAGTCGCGTCCCGACCTCCGGGTAGTCGGCCGGATTGAAGAGATAGTTCGGCATGAACTTGAGGATCTGCGCCACGTTGACGTGCACCGTGCCCTCCAGGCGCGGCAGCCAGCCGATGAACCGATTCGCCTGGTGGAAGTAGGTGGTCTTCTCGTAGCCCTTGGCCGCGACCACGTCGAGCAGCAGCGTCATCACCGTCTCGCCCTCGGAGGTGACCTTGGACTTGGTGACCGGGTTGAACAGCAGGTAGCGGCGATCGTCTCGGCTCGCGCTGCGGAAGTAGTCGACGGCGCGGTCGCTGAACAGCTTCATCGCCGACAGGCGCGCGTAGGCGTCGACGAAATTGCCCTGCACATGCGAGAAGTCGGTGACCGGGTTGCCGTACAGGATCCGGTTGTTGGAGTGGGTGATCGCCTCGTACAGCGAGTGCTCGCACATGCCGATCGAGCCGTGGCACAGGTTGAACTTGCCGACGTTGACGGTGTTCAGGGCCGCGGCGAAGGCCTCCGGCCCCGTGTGCAGAAGATTCTCGGGCCCGACCGGATAGTTCTCGAGGGCGAAGGTCGAGACGAACATCTGGCCGTGGACGACGTTGTCGATCAACCGGTACGCCGGGTGGCGGCTGTCGGCGACGAAGAAGACATAGCCGTCGGGTCCCTCGACATCGGCGCGGCGACCGAACACCGAGACCATGCCGGCCACGTTGCCGTTGCCGATGTAGTACTTGGTGCCCGAGGCGGTGAAGCGCGTGGCATCGGCATCGTCCGGGGTCAGGATCATGTCGGTGCTGTACACGTCGGCGCCGTGTTCGCGCTCGGACAGGCCGAAGGCCATCACCTCGCCGGCCAACAGCTGGCGGGCCGCCTCGGTCTTGGCCGCCTCGTTGCCCGACATCCAGATCGGTCCGAGGCCGAGGATCGTCACCTGCTCGGCGTACCAGTATGCGAGCCCGAAGAAGCCGAAGATCTCGCTGAGCGCGGCGTTGCGCGCCGCATCCCAGCGCCGGTTCGGATCACCGTCGGCGTAGGCGGCCGGCGTCAGGAAGGTGGCGAACAGCTTCTCGCGCTTCTCGAACGCGAGGAAGTCGGCGACCCACTCGGCCTTCAGGTCGGCGTCGAGCAGGCGCTCCTTGCCGTATCCCTCGAAGAAGTCGATGGTGGCGCGCAGCAGTCGGCGGGTCTCCGGATCGAAGTGCGCGTAGTCGGCGGTGGACGGATTCAGCAGGAGTTCGGCCATGGGGTTCACAGTAGTCCCCGCCGGCCCGCCCCCGGCTCAACGGAAGGACGCCTCAGGTACGAACCAGGTCGTTGGCGTGAATCACCGGTCGGCGATAGTCCGCCGACAGCTCCTCACCGGACTTGCCGAGCATCTCGGCCACCTGATCGGCGTCGTACGAGACCACGCCGCGGGCGCACACGGCGCCGTCCGGTCCGGCCAGTTCCACCACGTCGCCGCTGGAGAAGCCGCCGTCGACGCCGGTGATCCCGGCGGCCAGCAGGGAACGGCGCCGTCCGACCACGGCGTCCACCGCGCCCGCATCGATCGTCAGTCGCCCCAGGGCTTCCGCGGCGTGGCGAACCCAGAACTTCCGGGCCGACAGCCGGCGCGGGCGGGCCGCGAAGACCGTGCCGACCGACGCATCGGACAGTGCGCGTGCGGCATCGGCGGCCGCGGCGAGCAGCACGGGCACCCCGGAGTCCGCGGCCAGCCGTGCCGCCGCCAGCTTGGAGGCCATGCCGCCGGTGCCGAGTGCTCCCCCGGTGCCGGCGATGACGCCGTCGAGGTCCTCGGGTCCGGCCACTTCGGCGACGAACCGGGCCGGCTCGCCGTCCGGGCCGGGCTTACGCGGATCGCCGGTGTACAGACCGTCGACGTCCGAGAGCAGCACCAGCGCATCGGCGCTCGCCAGGTGCGCCACCAGGGCTCCGAGCCGGTCGTTGTCGCCGAAACGGAGCTCGTTGGTCGCCACGGTGTCGTTCTCGTTGACCACGGCCACGGCGTGCAGCGCCCGCAACTTGTCCAGGGTGCGCTGCGCGTTGGCGTGGTGCCGCCGGTTGGAGACGTCGTCGGCGGTGAGCAGCACCTGACCGACCACCCGGCCGTACCGCGCGAACGAGGCATCCCAGGCCTGAGCCAGCTTGAGTTGGCCGACGCTCGCAGCGGCCTGCTTGGTCGCCAGATCGGCGGGCCGCTTACGCAGACCCAGCGGCGCGATTCCGGCGCCGACCGCCCCCGAGGACACCACGACGACGTCGCTGCCGGCCCGCATCCGGGCCTCCAGCGCATCGACCAGGGCGTCGAGGCGCGCATGATCGAGCCCGGTGTGCAGGTCGGTGACCGCCGAGGAACCGATCTTGACGACGATGCTGCGTGCCGAGCCGATCGACGAGCGGACCTCGCTGACCGCCGTTCCGGCCGCGCCGTCAGTCATCGTCGGACCATCCCAGCTGCTCCTCACCCTCTTCGTCGGGACGCTGGCGCCGCAGCTTGCGGGCGGCCTTGCGCTCGGCCGCACCGATGCGGTCGCTGCGCTCCAGGCGGATGTCGGTGCCGCGGCCGGTGAGCGGAACGTCCTCGCTGATCGGTACCGACGGCTCCCAGTCGAAGGTCACGCCGGCGATGGTCACCGCGGCCCCCTCCCGCGCACCGCGCTTGACCAGCGCGTCCTCCACACCGAGCCGGTTGAGTCGATCGGCCAGGTAGCCGACGGCCTCGTCGTTGTCGAACTGCGTCTGCCGGATCCATCGCTCGGGCCGCGCACCGCGCACGATGAAGCCGCCCTCGATGTCCGGATCCTCGGTGACGGTGAATTCGGCGGCGTCGACGGCCTTGGGCCGGATCACCGCGCGCCGGGCGACCGGCTTCTCCTGCTCGCGCCGGTACCGATCGACCAGTTCCGCGAGCGCGTACTTCAGTTCCTGCAGACCCTGATGGGCGACGGCCGACACCCGGAACACCGGCCAGCCGCGCGCGGCGAGATCGGCCTCCACCAGATCGGCCAGCTCGTCGGCCTCGGGGATGTCGACCTTGTTGAGCACCACGATGCGCGGCCGGGTGGCCAGATCGCCGAGCGACTGGTCCTCGGCCAGCACCGGCTGGTAGGCGGCCAGTTCGGCTTCCAGCGCATCGATGTCGGAGATCGGATCGCGGCCCGGCTCCAGCGTCGCACAGTCGACGACGTGCGCCAGCACCGCGCAACGCTCCAGGTGGCGCAGGAAGTCCAGGCCCAGACCGCGGCCCTGCGAGGCGCCCGGGATCAGCCCGGGGACGTCGGCCACGGTGAAGGTGGCATCGCCGGCGGTCACCACGCCCAGGTTGGGGGCCAGCGTGGTGAACGGGTAGTCGGCGATCTTCGGCTTGGCCGCCGAGAGCACCGACACCAGCGACGACTTGCCCGCCGAGGGGAAGCCGACGAGGCCCACGTCGGCCACCGACTTGAGTTCCAGGACCAGCTCGCGGTCCTCGCCCGGCTCGCCCAGCAGCGCGAAGCCGGGCGCCTTGCGCGCCTTGGAGGCCAGCGCCGCATTGCCCAGGCCGCCGCGACCGCCGTGCGCGGCGATCAACTCGGTGCCCTCGCCCACCAGGTCGGCCACCAGGTTGCCGTCGGTGTCGAGCACGACGGTCCCGTCGGGCACCGTGAGCACCAGCGACTCGCCGTTGGCACCGCTGCGATTGCCGCCCTCGCCGGGCTTGCCGTTGCCGGCCTTCGCGTGCGGGCGGAAGTGGAAGTCCAGCAGGGTGTGCACCTGCGGGTCCACCACCAGGATCACGTCCCCGCCGTGCCCGCCGTTGCCGCCGTCCGGGCCGCCGAGCGGCTTGAACTTCTCGCGGTGCACGGAGGAACAGCCGTGTCCACCGTTGCCGGCGTGCACGTCGATCGTGACGCGGTCGACGAATCGCGACATCGCGGTCCTCCTTCGGGTCGATGAACGACGACAGGGCGGGTCAGGGTCGGCTGAACCCTGTCCCGCCCTGTCGGCGTGAAACTGGTGTGAGTGTCCGGGTCAGACCGCGGCCGAGTCCGGGACGATGTTCACGGTCTTGCGGCCACGCTTGGTGCCGAACTGCACCGCGCCGGCGGCCAGAGCGAACAGCGTGTCGTCGCCGCCGCGGCCCACGTTGACGCCCGGGTGGAACTTGGTGCCGCGCTGGCGGACCAGGATCTCGCCGGCCTTGACCTGCTGGCCGCCGAAA
>CAZEOP010000016.1:0-27055 GCA_964513715.1 uncultured Gordonia sp. | reverse complement strand
CAACCCCTGAACACAGCCGCTTGACAAGCTACAGCCCTGGGATATCTCCGCAGCGACCCTGCCGGAGCGGCTGCGCCGTAGTAGGACAGTCCGCGAGGACTGCCGAGGAAACCTCTCGCGCGTCCCGACGGACACGAAGAAGAGAGGGCGAGAAGGATTCAGTCGTTCGCGTGCAAAGCGGAATTGAGCGCGATCCCGTCACCCTCTTTGGCCCGCACCTCCACGGCGCCGGTCTCGGAGTTGCGCCGGAACAGCAGGTTGCTCTGTCCGGCCAGATCGCGCGCCTTGACGACCGCACCGTCCGGACCGGTCACCTTGGTGCCGGCCGTGATGTAGAGACCCGCTTCGATGACGCAGTCGTCGCCGAGCGGGATGCCGCAGCCGGCGTTGGCGCCGAGCAGGCAGCGGCGGCCGATGGAGATGATCTCCTTACCGCCGCCGGACAGGGTGCCCATGGTGGACGCGCCGCCGCCGATGTCGGAGCCGTCGCCGATCACCACGCCGGCCGAGATCCGGCCCTCGACCATCGAGGTGCCCAGGGTGCCGGCATTGAAGTTGACGAAGCCCTCGTGCATCACCGTGGTGCCGGGCGCCAGGTGTGCACCGAGCCGGACGCGGTCGGCGTCGCCGATCCGGATCCCGCTGGGGGAGACGTAGTCGACCATCCGCGGGAACTTGTCGATCGAGTACACGGTGACGTGGCCGCGGCTGCGCAGCCGGGCGCGGGTGGTCTCGAAGCCCTCCACCGCGCACGGGCCGAAGTTGGTCCACACGACGTTGGCCAGCAGCCCGAAGATCCCGGTCAGGTTCTGCCCGTGCGGCGCCACCAGCCGGTGCGAGAGCAGATGCAGGCGCAGGTAGACGTCGTGCGCGTCGATCGGCTCGGCCTGCAGGTCGGCGATCACCGTGCGCACGGCGACGGTCGTGACGCCGCGCGCCTCGTCGGCGCCGACCAGCCCGCGCAGTTCGGCGGGGGTGTCGGCGTCGCCCAGCACCGTGGTGCCGGCGGCGCCTGCGTCGGTGGTCAGTCCGGGATCGGGGAACCAGGTGTCCAGGACGACTCCGTCGTCGGTGAGCGTGGCGATTCCGGTGGCAACTGCGCCTTGAGCATTCACGGCGAGAATTCTAACGCCGGAATGCGGCCGGCCGACACGCGCGATCGGCGTGCGGGCACCCGCCGCGGCGCGTGCCCGCTGCCATACTGACGCCGATGACGGTGGAGACGACGAGGGACGAGTCGCCCGCGGGAGCGATGGTGTGGGTGCCCGGCGGCGAGTTCGTCATGGGTTCCGACCATGACTACCCGGAGGAGCGCCCGGCGCATCGGCGGACGGTCGGCGGCTTCTGGATGGACCGCGCGCCGGTGACCAACGGCCAGTTCGCGGCCTTCGTCGCCGCGACCGGCCACGTCACCACCGCGGAGCGGCATCCGGACCCGAACGACTATCCGGGGGCCGATCCGGAACTGCTGCGGGCCGGCTCGCTGGTCTTCACCCCGCCCGATCGACCGGTGCCTCTCGACGATTTCCGGCGCTGGTGGACCTACCTGCCGGGGGCGCACTGGCGCCGGCCGCACGGACCGGAGTCGGTCGCACTGCCCGATCACCCGGTGGTGCACGTCTCGTACGACGACGCCCGCGCCTATGCGCACTGGGCGGGACGTGCGCTGCCCACCGAGGTCGAGTGGGAGTTCGCGGCGCGCGGCGGCCGCCCGTCCACCCGCTATGCGTGGGGTGAGGACCGGCTCCCCGGCGGTGTCGTCCAGGCCAACACCTGGCTCGGTGAATTCCCCTGGCTCAATCGCGGCCCGCACGCGGACACGCTGACCAGCCCGGTCGGCGCCTACCCGGCCAACGACTACGGGCTGGTCGATCTGATCGGCAATGTCTGGGAATGGACGACGACGCCGGCGACGGCCTCGCACCGCGACACCGGCGCCGCGCCGAGCGGATGCTGCGCCCCCGGCGCGGCGGGCGCCGGGCGGCACGCGGCCAAGGTCATCAAGGGCGGCTCCCACCTGTGCGCGCCGGAGTACTGCCGTCGCTACCGGCCGGCCGCCCGCCAACCGGAGGAACCCGACAGCGCGACCTCGCACCTCGGCTTCCGCTGTATCCGCCGGCCCTGACGCCGCACCGGCCCGCCGATTCACGCCAACCCGCCGCCCGGCTCGCGGACGGGCACTAGTGTCAGCATGACTCCGGGATCGGTGTCACCAAATTTCTGGAGGAGGCAACGTGGCCGGCGAAGCGGAGAACGACGAGGCACGCCGAGAAGGGCACGACGGCCCCGGCCTGTCCCGGCGCGACTTCTTCGCCGCGGCGGGCGCGACCGCCGCCGGTGTCGCCGCGGCCGGAGCGGGTCTGGCCTCGGCAGCCCCGGCGCGAAGCCGGCCGGGCCAACCGGTCTCGCGGCCGAACATCATTCTGTTCATCACCGATCAGGAACGTTCGCCGATGCACTGGCCCAAGGACTGGGCGGCGCGCAATCTGCCGAACCGGCAGCGACTGGTGCGCCACGGTCTGACCTTCGAGAACGCCTTCACGGCCGCGGCGATGTGTTCGCCGAGCCGGAGCACGTTCTTCACCGGCAAGTACCCGGCCGAACACGGCGTCACCAGCACGCTCACCGAGGGCGGCACCGTCTCGCCGACCGAGCCGACGCTCTCGCCGGACGAGCAGAACATGGCCAAGCTGCTGCGGGCCGCCGGGTACCGGGTGCACTACCGCGGGAAATGGCACATGAGCAAGGGCGCGGACGGCCACGGTCCGTCGCCGTCGGACATCGCCGCCTTCGGCTTCGACGGCTGGCACTCGCCCGACTTCGGTGGCGACACCTCGCCGGACAACTTCGGCGGCGGCTGCGCCGATCACGACGGCTCGGTCACCGCGCAGGCGGTCGAGTTCCTGCGCGGCGAGAGCGCCGACTCGGGCTCGCCGTTCGCGCTGATCGTCTCGCTGGCCAATCCGCACGACATCCTGTCGTACCCGGAGAGCTGGGACAAGCAGATGGGCGACTGCGACAACTACGGCTCGGTGCCCGAGGCCTTTGCGCAGGGCATCGGCCTGCCGCCGTCGTATCTGGAGCACCTGGCGCTCAACCGCAAGCCCTCGGCCCAGGTGCAGTCGCAACTGCTGCTGGCCGGGGCGCTCGGCACGCTGCCCACCCCGATCGAGGCGACCAACTACGCCAACTTCTACGCCTACCTGCACAAGGTGGTCGACGAGAACCTGGGCCGGGTACTCGACGCGCTGGATGCCAAGCCCGCCGTGCGCGACCGGACGGTGGTGTTGCGCATCTCCGATCACGGCGAGATGGGGATGTCGCACGGGGGACTGCGGCAGAAGACGTTCAACGCCTACGAGGAGACGCTGCGGGTGCCGCTGATCATCAGCAATCCGGTGATGTTCCCGCAGGCCACCTCCACCCGCGCGCTGGCCTCGCTGGTCGACCTGATGCCCACCCTGGCGACGCTCGCCGAGGTGCCCAATCCGGCGGCCTGGACCTTCCGCGGCGCGGACCTGACGCCGATCATCGCCGACGCGGTCGCGTCGCCGGCCAATCCGACCCGGACCGTGCAGGACAGTGTCGTCTTCACCTTCGACGACCAGAACTGTGCCGCGCCCAACGGCCAGAAAATCGTGCGTCAGCCCAACCACATCCGGGCGATCCGCGACAAGCGCTGGAAGTACACCGTCTACTTCGATCCGCAGGGCCGGGCCCGGCCGCAGCGCGAGCTGTACGACCTGCGCAACGACCCGGACGAGTTGCGCAACCTCGCCGATCCGGCGACCCCGGGCTACGCGCCGAAGCAGGTGGCGCGGATGAACGCGAAGCTGACCGAGCGCATGAAGGAGACCGCCACCACCCCGCGGGGCGTCGCGCTGCACTGAGCGCCCGGGGCCCGGCCGGACCGGCGACTACAGTGATGCCGGTGAGCGTCCCGGACCTGAACCTGCGTGCCGATCCCGTCGAGTTGACCGCCGCACTGGTCGACATCCGCAGCGTCAGTCACGACGAATCGCTGATCGCCGACGCCGTCGAGGCCGCCCTGCGCGCGCAGACCCGCGGATTGGAGATCAGCCGGTTCGGCAACCGCGTGCTGGCTCGCACCCGTCTCGGTAAGCCCACCCGGGTGATGCTGGCCGGGCACCTGGACACCGTGCCGATCGCCGGGAACGTACCCAGCCGGCGCACGGTGACCGACGACGAGGGCGAGGTTTTGCACGGCTGCGGCACCGTCGACATGAAGTCTGGGCTCGCGGTCTTCCTGCATCTGCTTGCGACCGTCGACGACCCCGCGCACGACCTGACCCTCCTCTGTTACGACTGCGAGGAGATCGCCGCCGAGCACAACGGGCTGGGATTCATCGAGCGGGAGAAGCCCGACTGGCTGGCCGGCGACGTCGCGATCCTCGGGGAACCGACCGGCGGGCTGATCGAGGCCGGCTGCCAGGGCACCCTGCGGGTGCGCCTGTCGGCCACCGGGGTGCGCGCTCATTCGGCGCGGGCCTGGATGGGGGAGAACGCGATCCACAAGCTCGGCGGTGTGCTCACCGCGCTGGCGGCCTACTCGCCGCGCACGGTCGACATCGACGGCTGCGAGTACCGGGAGGGACTGTCGGCGGTCGGCCTCGGCGGCGGCGTCGCCGGGAACGTGGTGCCCGACGCGGCGCACGTCGACGTGAACTTCCGCTTCGCGCCGGACCGGACGCCCGACGAGGCCTTCGCCCACGTCCGCGAGGTCTTCGCCGTGGACCTGGCCGATGGAACGCTGACCGCCGAACTCACCGATTCGGCCCCGGGCGCCCTGCCGGGACTGGCCCACCCGGCCGCCGCGGCCCTGGTCGCCGCCGCCGACGGGCGGTTCCGTGCCAAGTACGGGTGGACCGACGTGTCCCGGTTCGCGGCGCGGGGCGTGCCCGCGGTGAACCTGGGCCCGGGCGATCCGAGCCTGGCCCATCGCGCCGACGAGCGCGTCCCGGTGGCCCAGATCCGCGAGGTGACCGAGCTGCTCCGCGGCTACCTGACGACCCCCGCCGGCGCCTGAGCGGCCCGCCCCGATCCGAACATCAGATCCGAATGCCCTGAGCAAACCCCCTGAGCCAACACCCTGCGCCGAACACCCTGAGCCGACGGCCGCTGAGCCCGGCCGCCGCCGACCGAGGAGAACTTCCATGACCGAACCGACCCCCGCGCCGCTCGATGACGACATCCCGGTGTCCGACGACACCGAACTGCGGTACGCCGGTGCCGCGCAGATCCGGGTGCCCGGCGGCGAAGACTATGTGACCAGCGATCAGAGCCTGCTGCAGTGGGTGGATCCGCGGGAGGCCGACCGCACCTCGCGGACGGTGCGCGACTCCTGGCGGGTGCTGCGCATCCAGTCGGAGTTCGTCGCCGGTTTCGACGCGCTGGAGACCGTCGCCGAGGCGGTGACCGTCTTCGGCTCGGCGCGGGTGGAAGCGGGTACCGCCGAATACGAGATGGGGGTGGAGCTGGGGCGGCTGCTCGGGCAGGCCGGCTTCGCCGTCATCACCGGCGGCGGACCGGGCGCGATGGAGGCCGCCAACAAGGGTGCCTACGAGGCCGGGGCGCCGTCGATCGGTCTCAACATCGAGTTGCCCTTCGAGCAGCACATCAACCCATACCTCACCCTCGGGATGAACTTCCGGTACTTCTTCGTCCGCAAGACGATGTTCGTCAAGTACGCGCAGGCCTTCGTCTGCCTGCCGGGCGGCGTCGGCACGCTCGACGAGCTCTTCGAGGCGCTGACCCTGGTGCAGACCGGCAAGGTGAAGCGCTTCCCGATCGTCCTGCTGGGCCGGGACTTCTGGGAGCCGATGGTCGACTGGCTGACGACGCATCTGCTCGGCGGCGGCAAGGTGAGCCCCGGCGACGTGGACCTGCTGACCGTGGTCGACTCCCCGGCCGAGGCCGTCGCCGTGGTGCGGGCCGCGGCCGGCCGATGAGCGCGATCTGCGTCTACTGCGCCTCCGGCCCGGTCGACGACGAATACCTCGAGCTGGCCGCGCAGACCGGGGCCGCGATCGCCCGTGCCGGGCACTCGCTGGTCTCCGGCGGCGGCAAGGTGGGCATGATGGGCGCCCTGGTGCGCGGCGCGCGCGAGGCCGGCGGCTACACGATCGGCATCATCCCCGAGCACCTGATGAAGGCGGAAGTGGCCGACGTCGACTCGGACGAGCTGATCGTCACCGACACCATGCGCGAGCGCAAACGCCTGATGGACGAGCTGGCCGACGGCTTCATCACGCTGCCCGGCGGCATCGGCACGCTCGAGGAGCTCTTCGAGACCTGGACGGGCGGTTTCCTGGGCGTGCACGGCAAGCCGATCGCCCTGCTCAACCACCGCGGCTTCTACGATCCGCTGGTCACCTGGCTGCGCGGGCTCACCGAGAACGGATTCGTGGCGCGCAGTGCCCTGGAACGGCTTACCGTGGTGGACACGCTGGGGGCGGCTCTCGCCGTAGCTGACTCAACGGTAGGGTAGCCCGCACAGTCGACGCCGACGTCTACGAGGGAGATGAGTGCAAAGCATGGCCGAGAGCACCACCACCAGTGCAAGCCCCGTCCGCGCCCGAGACCGCGTGGGCCTGACCGACCTGGTCAAGGGCGTCGTCCAGATGGCCCCCGATGCGCTCTCGATGGCCAAGCACGCCCCCGGCATGGTGATCCGCTCGAGCGATGCCCGCAAGTCCATCGGCCTCGTCTTCGCGCGGCTGGCCGCCAAGCACCCGGACCGGCCGTTCGTCCGCTTCGAGGGTGAGACCCTCACCTACGGCGAGGCCAACCGGATCGTCAACCGGTACGCCGCCGTCCTGACCGATCGCGGTGTGCGGACCGGCGACGTGGTGGGCATCCTCGCCGAGAACAGCGCCACCGACCTGCTGGTGGTCCTGGCCACGCTCAAGCTCGGCGCCACCGCCGGCATGCTGAACTACAACCAGCACGGCCACGTCATCGACCACAGCATGAAGCTGCTGGACGCCAAGGTCCTGGTGCGCGACCCGAACTGCACGCAGGCGTGGGAGACGATGAGTCCCGAGCGCCACCCCGAGCACGTCCTGGACTTCGCCGAACTCGACGCGGAGGCCGCCGGCAAGCCGGACGGCGACCCGGCCGTCACCGCGACGCTGTCCGCGTCGACCACGGCCTTCTACATCTTCACCTCGGGCACCACCGGCCTGCCCAAGGCCAGCGTGATGAGCCACAATCGGTGGCTGGCCAACTACTCGGGCATCGGCGGGCTCGCGGTGCGGCTGCGCTCCAGCGACACCATGTATGTGCCGCTGCCGATGTACCACAACAACGCGCTGTCGGTGTCCCTCGGCGCGGTCCTCGCCGGCGGCGCCTGCATCGCGATCGCCCGCAAGTTCTCGGCCTCCCGGTTCTGGGACGACGTGATCACCAACCGGGCCACCGCCTTCTGCTACATCGGCGAGCTGTGTCGCTACCTGTTGGCGCAGCCCGAGCGCCCCACCGACCGGCAGCACGCGGTCCGGGTGATCGTCGGCAACGGCATGCGTCCGGAGATCTGGGACGAGTTCACCGAACGCTTCGGGATCGGTCGGGTCGTCGAGTTCTACGGCGCCAGCGAGCTGAATCTGGTCTTCGTCAACGCCTTCAACGTCAACCGCACCGCGGGCTTCTGTCCGTTGCCGTTCAAGGTGGTCCAGTACGAGGCCGACGGCACCCCCAAGCGCGACGCCGCCGGCCGGCTGAATCCGGTGGCCAAGGGCGAGCCCGGCCTGCTGCTGGCCGAGATCACCGAGCGGGTGCCGCTGGACGGCTACACCGACGACTCGGAGACCGAGAAGAAACTGGTCCGGGACGCCTTCAAGGACGGCGACGTCTACTTCAACTCCGGCGACCTGGTCCGGCAGCAGGGGCTGTGGCACATCGCCTTCGTCGACCGCCTCGGCGACACCTTCCGGTGGAAGGGCGAGAACGTCGCCACCACGGAGGTGGAGGGGGCGCTGTCGGCGGACGACGCGGTGGCCGAAGCCGTTGTCTACGGCGTCGAGGTCCCCGGCTGCGACGGCCGCGCGGGCATGGCCGCGGTGACACTGCGCGAGGGTGCGAGCCTGGACGGCAAGGCGCTCGCCCAGGCGCTGTACGAGGAACTGCCCGGCTACGCGGTCCCGCTGTTCGTGCGCCTGGTCCGGCAGATCGAGGCCACCACCACCTTCAAGAACCGCAAGGTGGAACTGCGCGACGAGGGCTTCGGCGATGTCGGCGACGACCCGGTGCTGGTGCTCCAGGGCCGCGACGAGGGCTACGTCCCGTTCTACGACGAGTACCCCGGCGAGGTCGCCGCCGCCCGCGCGCCGCGCTGAGCCGCCCCGATGTCCGCCGCCCCGATGTCCGCCGCCCAGCCGCCGCCGGTGCCCGAGACGCTGTGTGGGCGCCGGCTCCCGACCGACCGTGCGCTGGTGATGGCGATCGTCAACCGCACCCCGGACTCGTTCTACGACCGCGGAGCCACCTTCGCCGATGAGCCCGCACAGGCCCGCATCGCACAGGTGATCGCCGACGGCGCCGACATCGTCGATCTGGGCGGCGTCAAGGCCGGGCCGGGCGAGGAGGTGGACGCGGCCACCGAGGCGCGGCGAGTGGTGCCGATGATCGCCTGGATCGCCGAGCACTACCCGGACGTGCTGATCAGCGTCGACACCTGGCGCAGCGAGGTGGCCGCCGAGGCGATCGCCGCCGGCGCCGGGCTGATCAACGACACCTGGGCCGGCGCCGACCCGGATCTGGTGCATCTGGCCGCCGACACCGGTGCCGGTCTGGTGTGCTCGCACACCGGCGGGGCGACGGTGCGCACCCGCCCGCACCGCGTCGCCTACGACGACGTCGTCGCCCAGGTGGCTGGGGAGTTGGCGCACTCCGCGCAGCGCGCCGTCGATGCCGGCGTGCGCCCCGACGGGATCCTGATCGATCCCACCCACGACTTCGGCAAGAACACCCACCACGGGCTGGCGCTGCTGCGGCACCTGGACGTGTTGGTCGCCACCGGCTGGCCGGTGCTGATGGCGCTGAGTAACAAGGACTTCATCGGCGAGACGCTGGGCGCGGATCTGGAGCATCGGGTCGCCGGTACGCTGGCTGCGACGGCCCTGGCCGCCGCAGCGGGCGCCCGCGTCTTCCGGGTTCACGAGGTCGCCGACACCCGTCGCGTGCTGGACATGGTCGCCTCGATCGCGGGCACCCGCCCGCCGACCCGGACGATCAGGGGACTGGCATGAGCGAGCAGCGCAGCGCGCGCGGCCCGGCCCACGGTGAGGCGCCGTGGTCGCACACGCACTGCTGGGACCGGCCGGCGTGGACGGTCGACGAACTGATCGCCGCCAAGAACGGCCGCACCGTCTCGGTGGTGCTCCCGGCGCTGAACGAGGAGGCCGCGGTCGGCGGCGTCGTCGCATCCATCGTTCCGCTGCTGGGCGGCCTGGTCGACGAGCTCGTCGTCCTCGACTCCGGATCGACCGATGCCACCGCCGCGGTGGCCCGGGCGGCCGGTGCGACGGTGATCTCCCGCGACGAGGTCTTCGCCGAGCTGCCGCCGCGCCCCGGCAAGGGCGAGGCGCTGTGGCGCGGGGTGGCCGCGACCACCGGCGACCTGATCGTCTTCATCGACGCCGACCTGGTGGACCCGGACCCGATGTTCGTGCCGCGACTGCTCGGGCCGCTGCTGACCCACCCGGGGATCCACCTGGTGAAGGGCTACTACCGGCGCCCGCTGCGGGCCGGCGGCACCCAGGTGGCCGACGGCGGCGGCCGCGTCACCGAGCTGATGGCCCGGCCCCTGCTGACCGCTCTCAAGCCCGAGCTCGGTGAGGTGATCCAGCCGCTGGGCGGTGAATACGCGGGCACCCGCGAGTTGCTCGGTTCGGTGCCCTTCGCCGCCGGTTACGGCGTGGAGGTGGGCCTGCTGATCGACACCTACGACAGGTACGGGCTGGCCGGCATCGGCCAGGTGAATCTGGGCGTGCGGGTGCATCGCAACCGGCCGCTCGCCGAACTGGCGCCGATGAGCCGGCAGATCATCGCCACCCTGCTGGCCCGCTGCGGGATCGACGACTCCGGGGTGGGCCTGACCAGGTTCGTGCCCGTCGCCCACGGCGGCTTCGCCCCGCACCCGGTGCCGCTGACCGTCGGCGACCGGCCGCCGGTGACCGAGCTGCTGCGCTCCCGCGCCGCCGGCGGATCGCTAGGCTGACACCGTGGTACTCATCGGTGGATACGTCATCGGCATGGCCGTGGTGATCGCGGTCGTCTTCGCGCTGGTCTGGTTTGTCTTCGGTCGCGGTGAGGAACTGCCGCCGGTGCCCAAGGGCACCACCCTGACCCGGTTGCCGAGCACCGGGGTGAGCGGCGACGACGTGCGCGCGCTGGTCTTCGCGCAGACCGTGCGCGGCTACAAGGCCGAGGAAGTGGACTGGGCGCTGGAGAAGCTGGCGCGGGAGATCGACGAGCTTCGGGCCACCGTGCACGACCTGTCCGTTCGGGATGCGGAGAGCTGGTGAATCGCGTCCCGGAATCGGGGCTGAGAGCTGCGCTACGTATCATGGAAGACGATGTGCTGAGGACTCTCAGGTGTCGGTGAAGGGAGCGCGACAATGGCAGCGATGAAGCCCCGGATGGGTGACGGTCCCCTGGAGGCGGTCAAGGAGGGGCGCGGCATCGTGGTGCGCATTCCGATCGACGGCGGCGGGCGCCTGGTCGTCGAACTCAACGACGAAGAGGCCGCCGCGCTGGGCGAGGTCCTGCGCGAGGTCGTGGCCTGACCCCAGACTCCACGGACACCGACGATCCGCGCGGCGGGCACGAGTTCTGGCAGACCGGTGCGCGGCTGCTGCGTTGCCCGGTGTGCACCGCCGGATTCGCCGACGGGAGCGACGAGACGTCCGGCATCGAGGCGCGCGGACTGTGCTGCCCGGCCGGGCACCGCTTCGATCGCGCCCGTCAGGGATACATCACCCTGCTGAGCGGCCGATCCCGGGCGCACCGCAGCGACACCGCCGATATGGTGGCCGCGCGGCGCCGGATCCTGGGTTCCGGATTGTTCGCACCGGTCGCCGACGCCGTGGCCGAGGCGTTGCCGCCGGAGGCGACGGTGATCGTCGACGCGGGTGCGGGTACCGGCGACTATCTGGCGCGGGCCCTGGCCGCGCGTCCGGCGGCGGTGGGCATCGGCATCGACCTGTCCAGGTACTGTGCGCGGGCCCTGGCCCGCTGTCACCGGCGGGCCGTCGGCGTCGTCGCCGATCTGTGGGAGCCGCTGCCGGTGCGCGACGGTGTCGCCGATGCGGTGCTCTCGATCTTCGCCCCGCGCAACGCCGCCGAGACCGTGCGCCTGCTGGCGCCGGGTGGACGCTGGATCCTCGTCACCCCCAACCCCGGTCACCTCGCGCAGGTGCGCGAGGCACTGGGCATGCTCGACATCGGCGAGGACAAACTGGGCCGGCTGCACCGTGAGCTGTCCGCCGCGGGGCTGACCGTGCACGCCGCCCGAACCGTGATCGCGCCGATCGCACTGGACTCGGCGGCGGCGGCCGACTTGGCCGGGATGGGACCGGCCGGGTTCCATCGGACGCCCGCCGAACTCGCCGCCGCGGCCCGCGCACTGGCCGGCGACGGCATGGTCCGGGCGCAGCTGGACGTGACGGTGACGATCGCCGGGTAGTCCGGTCGGCGGGTGTCGAAGTGCCCTACTCACTCGGCCCGCGCCCATCGGGCGCGGGATACGGATATGTTGGACGAGTGAGATCTCAACCGCATGTGCTCGGAATCGTCCTCGCAGGCGGAGAGGGCAAGCGTCTGTACCCGCTGACCAAGGATCGCGCGAAGCCCGCGGTGCCCTTCGCCAGTTCGTACCGGCTGATCGACTTCGTGCTGTCGAACCTGGTGAACGCCGGCTACGAGCGGATCTGCGTGCTGACCCAGTACAAATCGCATTCGCTCGACAAACACATCTCGCAGACCTGGTGGAGTTCGGGTTTCCACGGCGAATTCATCACCCCGGTGCCGGCGCAGCAGCGGCTCGGCCCGCGCTGGTACACCGGCAGCGCCGACGCGATCTTCCAGTCGATGAACCTGATCGACGACGAGAAGCCCGACTACATCGTCGTCTTCGGCGCCGATCACGTCTACCGGATGGATCCGTCGCAGATGGTGGAGCAGCACATCGCGACCGGCGCCGCGGTCACCGTGGCCGGTATCCGGGTGCCCCGCAAGGAGGCGGTGGCCTTCGGCTGCATCGACTCGGGCGAGGACAAGAAGATCACCGGCTTCGTGGAGAAGCCGAGCGATCCGCCCGGCACCCCCGACGATCCAGACATGACCTTCGCCTCGATGGGCAACTACGTCTTCACCGCGGATGCGCTGGTGAACATGCTGCGGCGCGATGCGGCCGATCCCGACTCCGACCACGACATG
The DNA here is from genome assembly GCA_964513715.1 of uncultured Gordonia sp. Lineage (GTDB taxonomy): Bacteria > Actinomycetota > Actinomycetes > Mycobacteriales > Mycobacteriaceae > Gordonia. The sequence continues at coordinate 14,599 of CAZEOP010000016.1, read as the reverse complement.
GGCGGGGACATCATCCCGGCCTTCGTCGCCCGCGACGAGGCCTACGTCTACGACTTCACCGACAACGTGGTGCCCGGTGCCACCGAGGACGATCGGGGCTACTGGCGCGACGTCGGCACCATCGACGCCTTCTACGAGGCCCACATGGACATGGTGTCCGCGCAGCCGGCCTTCAACCTCTACAACGAGCGCTGGCCGATCCGCGGCGAGACCTCGCACCTGCCGCCGGCCAAGTTCATCAAGGGCGGCTCGGCCAACGACTCGATGGTCGGCGCGGGCTGCATCATCTCCGGCGCCACGGTCCACTCGTCGGTGCTGTCGAACGACGTGACGATCGAAGAGGGCGCGGTGGTGCAGGGCAGCGTCCTGATGCCGGGTGTGCGCATCGGCGCGAATGCGGTGGTGCGCAACGCGATCCTCGACAAGAACGTCGAGGTGACCGCCGGCGGACAGGTGGGGGTCGACCTGGAACTGGACGCCACCCGCTTCACCGTCAGCGGCGGCGGGATCGTCACCGTCGGCAAGAACGGCGTCGTCTGACCCTGTCTCCGCGAGCTTCGGGGTGGGGCTTCGACAAGGCCTCGTCACTTCGTTCCTCGGCCTGCTCAGCCGGCGGATCCATCGGTTCTGGTTCGCCGGTGGGCGTATTCGCGCGTGCTGAGTGTTTCGTACGTTCTCTGACGCCGGCTGAGCCGCCGAGGCGCTAGCCGCCCTTCGACGGGGCTCAGGACCCGAGCGTGTCGAAGCCACCCACTCGGGGACGGCTCAGGGCAGGAGGCCGGCGCGCTGGAGGGCGGCGCGGCCGTAGGCGATCAGCGCCGGGACCGACTCGGTGTCGACGTTCTCCGGCAGTGCGTCCGCCGGCAAGAACGGCGTCGTCTGACCTGGTCTCCGCGGGCTTTGCGGTGGGCTTCGACAAGGCCTCGTCACTTCGTTCCTCGGCCTGCTCAGCCGGCGGATCCATCGGTTCTGGTTCGCCGGTGGGCGTATTCGCGCGTGCTGAGTGTTTCGTACGTTCTCTGACGCCGGCTGAGCCGCCGAGGCGCTAGCCGCCCTTCGACGGGGCTCAGGACCCGAGCGTGTCGAAGCCACCCACTCGGGGACGGCTCAGGGCAGGAGGCCGGCGCGCTGGAGGGCGGCGCGGCCGTAGGCGATCAGCGCCGGGACCGACTCGGTGTCGACGTTCTCCGGCAGCGCGTCCGCCGGCCACCACGCCAGATCCACCGATTCCTCGCTGCGCACCGGTGCGGGCGGGACACCGTCGGCGGTGGCCGGGGCCATCGCCGCGTAGCGGACGTCCAGGTGCCGGGTGGGTAGGCCCAGGCTGCAGGTGATCGGATGGGTGTGCAGGGCCGCCGGGTGCGGCGTGAGCCGCAGCTCCGCGAGCCCGGACTCCTCGGTCGCCTCGCGCAGCGCGGCGGCCGCCAGATCCGCATCGCCGGGCTCGCAGTGCCCGCCCAGCTGCACCCACTTGCCCACGCGCGGATGCAGCGTCAGCAGCACCTGCCGTCCCGTCGCATCGAAGACGATCGCCGAGGCGGTGAAATGCCCTGGGACACAGGCGCGTTCGCACGGATTGTCGGCGGCATCGGCGAACGCCAGGTAGGTGTGCCGCAGCGCATCCTGGTCGGCATCGGGTGCGGGCCAGGCGGTCAGCGCGGCGCGGGCGTCCTCGGTTCTCATCGCTCGATCACCAGCCCGGCGGTGTCCGCGGGGGCCCGCAGGCCCGGGTCGGTCGCCGGGACGCCGATGGCGACGGCGCCGAGCGGCCGGTGATCGTCGGGCAGGTCCAGGACCCGGCGCACGGTCGGCGCGGCGAAGATGGTCGAGCCGATCCAGCAACTGCCCAGGCCGCGCACCGACAGCGCGGTGAGCAGCGTGCCCACCGCCGCGCCGGCCGCCACCGTGAACATCGTCTGTTCGCACTCGTTGCGCCGGGCATCGGGGTAGCGGTGCCGGCCGTCGCCGGTGAGCACCGGGATCACCACCTCCGGGGCCTCGTAGAGGATCGCGCCGCGGGCCACCCGCTTGTCGATGGAGTCGGGGGTCTTGTCGTCGGCGGTCAGGTCGGCGCGCCAGTCGGCGGCCATCGCGTCGAGTAGCTCGCGGCGCAGCGCACGATCGCGCAGCCACACGAAGCGCACCGGGTGGCTGTGATGGGGGGCCGGTGCGGTCAGCGCATCGGCGAAGGCGGCGTGCAACGCTGCGGGTGCCACCGGGTCGGGCGCGAAGCGGCGAATGGAGCGCCGGGTCAGGATCGCCTCGCGCCGGCCGCGTTCGAGCGCCTCGTCGGCACCGAGCCGGAATAGGTCGTCGTCCGGGTCGCGGACCAGGTCGCGGGCCGCGGTGCCGTCGTCGCGGGGGAGCAGGCCGCGGATCACCGCCACCGGCACCCCGCCGAGCTTGCCCTTCACCAGATCGGCGGCGGCCGCCAGCTCGTCGGCCACCGCGATGTCGGTGACGCGCAACGGATTCCCGTGCGCGTCGACGCTGCCGTCGTAGCCGTGCCGCACCGCTATGCCGGCGGCGCCGATGGCCACATCGGTCTGTCCGGCGCGCCAGGCGCGGCCCATCGTGTCGGTCACCAGCACCGCCACCCGCCGGCCGCGGGCAGCCAGCTCGGCGCGTAGCCGGGCGGCGCTGGCGTCCGGGTTCTCCGGCAGCAGGGCGAGTTGATCGGCGGCCACGTTGGAACCGTCGATCCCGGCCGCGGCCTGCACCAGGCCGTGGCGATTCGCGGTGATCGTCAGCGTGCCGCGGCGGGCGACGATGCGCACGGCCTCGGCCTCGATCAGCGTGCGGCGCACCGCATCCCGCTGCTCCGGGTCGGCCGGGACGTCGACCATCCGGCCCTCGATCTTGGACAGCACCTTGCTGGTGACCACGACGATGTCGTCGTCGGCCAGCCAGGGTGCGGCCGCCAGCAGTTCGTCGGCCAGATCGCTGTCGGGCCCGAACTCGCCCAGGCCGGTCACCGGGGTGATCGTGAGGGCGCCGGCCGCGGCGTGATCGGCGGGCGGCTCGACGGCCGTCACATCGGCACCCCGGCCAGCTCGCAGGCGGCGCGCACCATGTCGGCGGTGGCCGCCGGATCGGTCATCAGCAGCGGGGCGCCGGCCACCGCGATGCCCTCGGGCGGATCGGTCAGCGCGGCATCGCCGGGGGCGACGAGCCAGCCGTCGAGCAGACCGTTGCCGCTGCGCGCGCCGTAGTGGGCGGCGATCGCTCGCGCGGTGGTCGGCACGCCGATCACCGACAGGCATTCGTCGGCCATGCCGCGCAACGGGCGGTCGTCGATCACCGGGCTGATGCCCACCACCGGCGCGGCGGTGGTGCGCAGCGCGGCCCGGATTCCGGACACGCTGGTGATGGCGCCGATGCTGACCACCGGATTGCTGGGGGCCAGCAGCACCACGTCGGCTCCGGCGATGGCCTCGAGTACCCCGGGGGCGGGTTTGGCCTGCCCGTCCACCTGAGCGAAGCCGTGGGTGGGCACCTGGGCGCGGTAGCGGACCCACCACTCCTGGAAGTGGATGGCCAGCCGCTCGCCGGGCTCGCCCTCGGGCTTGTCGATCAGCACATGGGTCTCGTGCCGGTCGTCACTGACCGGAAGCAACCGCACACCCGGCTGCCAGCGGTTGCACAGTGCGGCGGTGATGTCCGAGAGCCGGTATCCCGCATCGAGCATCTGGGTGCGCAACAGGTGGGTGGCCAGGTCGCGGTCGCCCAGGCCGAACCAGTCCGGGTCCGCGCCGTAGGCGGCCAGTTCCTCCTTGGCGTGCCAGGTCTCGTCGGGCCGGCCCCAGCCGCGCTCGGTGTCGATGCCGCCGCCCAGGGTGTACATGCAGGTGTCCAGGTCCGGGCAGATCCGCACGCCGTGCATCCAGGCATCGTCGCCCACATTGACCAGCGCCGTCACCTCGTGCGGGCCGGGTCGAGCGTCGTCCGGGGAGGGGAAGGGCGTGGGGCCGAAGACCTCGCGTACGCCCTGCAGGAACCGGGCGCCGCCGACGCCTCCGACCAGTACCGTGACCTTCACAGCGATCACCCTACGAGCCCCGCCCAGAGGCGGGCGCCGCGGGGCGCGCGCGAGGCGTCGCCCAATCGGGCGACACGCCGAGTGGGCTCATGCTATTCGGCGGGTTGTCGCCTCAGCGCACTTGGGGGTGATATCAAGGGAACTTCGCCATTCGCTTGACCGCGGCGCCCGCGTGCGTGTCTAATCACAGCAGTGTGATTCGGCAGGGCGGTTCGCCGCCGCCGCCGTCGGGGCTCACACATCCACAGGATGATCGTATCGAGCATGGGAGGCGCCGAATGACGTCCGCGAGTAACGGAGCGCAGGCCGGGTTCTCGGCGCCGGCTTCGGTCTTCACCAGCAACGGCAGTCACCTTCAGGTGGTGCCCGATTCGTTCGACGCCTACTTCGAGGCGGTCGAGGACCAGTGGCAGGACCGTGCGCTGTGCGCACAGACCGACCCGGAGGCCTTCTTCCCGGAGAAGGGCGGCTCGACCCGCGAAGCCAAGCGCATCTGCCACGGCTGCGAGGTCAAGGCCGAATGCCTCGAGTACGCCCTCGGCAACGACGAGCGCTTCGGTATCTGGGGCGGACTGTCCGAGCGTGAGCGCCGCCGTCTCAAGCGCGGCATCATCTGACCCGACCCCTCGTCTGACCCGACCCCTCGTCGCGGGCCCGCCGTCGTCCCCGACGCGCGATCCCCGCTGAACTCGGCGCCGCGACCCGCCGCCCGGCCCGCTCAGTCTTCCGGACCGTCCTCCACGGTCTGTTCATCGATTCCCAGGTAGTTGGCCAGCTGCTGAATCAGCACCTCCCGCAGGATCTCCGGCAGCTCGGCGTCGTCGTGCGCGCGCAGCTCGATCGGACGGCGGAAGAGGATCAGCTGTGCGCGCGTCGGCCGTCCCGCCGCGTCGATGCCCGCCGCGATCAGCCGGGCCAGCGGCACCGGTCCGTCGGCGGTCACCTCGTCGGGCCACTGCACCGATTCGGGATCGCGCGGCAGCATCCGCGGGATGTCGTCGACGGCCAGGTCCAGGCCGGTCAGGGCGTCGTGCCAGAGCGCATCCAGGTCCGCGTAGGCGTTCATCGCCGCGCGGTCGAAGGCATCCGAGCGGCTCCGGAAGGCCGGCACCGACGGCGGCAGCAGTGGGCCGCGCAGCCCGCGCCCGTGCCGGTCCCGGGTGCGCCGGCGGGCCAGCAGGTCGCGCGGGGCGGCCGAATGGAATCGCATGGCGGCAGTCTAAGCCCGGGCGTCCGGACCCGGTGGGGTGCGAGGCGTGTCGGTGGCGCCGCGGCCGATCTCGCGCGATAGGCTGCGGGGTGTGAATGCTCCGCGTCAGTGCTGCCGTCCCGGGTGCTCGCGCCTTGCAGTGGCGACCCTGACCTTCGTCTATGCGGAGTCCACCGCGGTGGTCGGACCGCTGGCCGGCCCGGACGAGCCGCACTCCTGGGATCTGTGCACCGACCACGCCGAGCGCATCACGGTTCCGCGCGGCTGGGAACTGCTGCGCAGCGAACGCGAGTTCACCGAGCCGGCCGAGGACCAGGAGCTGACCGCGCTGGCCGACCTGGTTCGCGAGGCCGGCGGCGGTGCCTCCGCGCTCCCGCCGCTGCCGTCCTTCGCCGCACGTCTGGACCTGGACGAGCCCGGGTCCGGTCGGCACCGGGCCACCGACCGACCGGCCGCCGCGGCGGCGCCGGTCGTCGGTCCGCGTCCCGGCCGGCGCGGCCACCTGCGCGTGCTCCCCGATCCGGTTGACTGACCGGCGCGCCTCGCGCATCGTGTGAGCCATGCCTGCCATCACCGACACCTTCGACGACGTGGACACGCTGTCGTCGGCGGACAGCGAGGGCCTGCTGCACAGCGCCGCGCTCGCGGGCGCGCAGGTGCGCGCGGTCGCCGAGGCCTGGGACGAGGGTGTGCTGGATGCACTGGCCACGGCCCGCCCGCGGGCCGTGGTGATCGTGACCGGGGCCGGCCGGCTCGCCGCCCGGGCCGCCGCGCTGGTGGTGGCCGCCCTCGCCGACCGCTTCGACGCTCCGCTGGTGACAGCGCCCGCCCTGCCCAGGTGGATCGGTCCGCTCGACGTGGTGGTGGTGGCCGGGGACGACGCCGGGGATCGCCTGCTGGCCGATGCGCTCGCCCGCGCCGCCCGGCGGCGCGCCGAACTGGTGGTGCTGGCACCGCTGGACGGGCCGCTGGCCGAGGCCGCGGGCATCGGCCGGCCCGGGGCCGCCGCACTCATCGACCTGTCTCCGCGGCTACCGGTGGACCCGCGTTTCCGGTTCACCGGGCTGGTGGCGGGTCTGCTCGCGGTGATCGCCGGTCTGAGCGCCGTGCGGTGCACGCCCCCGCCGCCGGAACTGCGCGAACTGGCCGACCGACTGGACACCGAGGCCGTCACCGATCATCCCGGCCAGGAGAGCTTCCACAACCAGGCCAAACAGCTCGCGTTGCGGGCGGCCGGGCAACGCTGCGTCTGGTCGGGCGATACGCCGGCCGCGCTCGCGGCCGGAGCCCAGGCCGCCGCGGCCTTCTTCGAGATCGCCGGCCGGCCGGCGGCGGTCGCCGACCAGGCGCGTGCCCTGGCCGCCTCGGCGGGCACCCGGGTCGACGCGGATGCCGCGCTCTTCTACGACCCCGACTTCGACGACGCGCCTCCGGTGGAGCGCCCGCGCCTCTTTCTGATCAGCACGGCGGCCCGGGCACAGAACGCGACGCTGCGCCTCGGGGAGCGGGACGCCCAGGTGATCACCGAGGAGTCCGGCGAGCCGGAGCCGTCGCCGGTGGCGAGCGGGCCGGATGCCTCGGACACGCCGGCCGACCTGGCGGCATATCTGGTGATCGTGGCCCGCGCGCAGTTCGCCGCGGCCTACCTCACCCTGACGGACGGGCTGCGGGCATGAAACGAATCAGCGGTGTGGTGCGGCCCTATGCCTGGGGTTCGCGGACGGCCATCGCCGAGTTGCAGGGGCGGCCGTCGCCGTCGCCCCACCCGGAGGCCGAGCTGTGGTTCGGTGCGCATCCGGGTTCCCCGGCGCGCCTGATCGACGAGGACCTCGATCTGCTGACGGTGATCGCCGCCGACCCGGTCGCCGCGCTCGGCGCGCCCGTCGCCGCCGCCTTCGAGGGCCGGCTGCCGTACCTGGTGAAGGTGCTGGCCGCCGACGAGCCGCTGTCGCTGCAGGCGCATCCCAGTGCGGAGCAGGCGCGCAAGGGCTTCGAGCGGGAGAACCGGGCGGGCCTGGCCCTGGACGATCCGCAGCGCAACTACCGGGACTCGTGGCATAAGCCGGAGATCGTGGTGGCGCTGACCGAGTTCGATGCGCTCGCCGGCTTCCGGGATCCGCGGGAGACCGTCGAACTGCTGCGTAGCCTGCAGGTTCCCGGACTGGATTCGGCGCTGGGCATGCTCGCGGGCGAGCCGGGCCCCGATGCCCTGCGCGGGGTGTTCACCACCTGGCTGTCGCTGCCCGAGGCGGTACTCGCCGAACTGGTGCCCGCGGTGCTCGACGGCGCGGTCCGGGTGCTGGAGGCCGGCGATTCGCCGTACGGCGCCGAGTTGCGGGCCGTTCTGGAACTGGGGGAGGCGTACCCGAACGATCCGGGCGTGCTGGCCGCCCTGCTGCTGAACTTCCTGCGGCTGTCGCCCGGCGATGCGATCTTCCTGCCGGCCGGCAATCTGCACGCCTACCTGCGGGGCACCGCGGTCGAGGCGATGGCCAACTCCGACAACGTCCTGCGCGGCGGGCTCACGCCGAAGCACGTCGACGTGCCGGAACTGCTCCGGGTGCTCGATTTCACGCCGGTGACCCGCGCGGACCTGGTTCCGCCGGTCGAGTCCCTCGGCGCCGAACGCATCTATCCGACTCCGGCGCCCGAGTTCCGGCTGTCGCGGATCGAGCTCGACGGGACCGGGCTGCGCAATCCGTCGAGCATCAGCTTCGACATGCCCGGCCCGCAGCTGCTCGTGGTGATCGACGGCCGGATCAGTGTGGTGGCGCCGGACGGTGCCCGCCGCGAGGTGAACCGGGGCGAGGCGATGTGGCTGTCCGACGACGATCCGGACGTGACCGTGCACGCCGCCGCGGCGCACGCCGTCTTCTTCCGGTCCCGCGTCCCGCTCGACTGAGCTCGGCCGATCAGTCGGGGCCGATCAGTGCATCCTCCGCGGGGATGCCGACGAGCCGCACCCTGATCGCCCGGCCGCCGCCAACGAGCACGCCGCGACACCGGTCCCGCACGTCCTGGACCAGTGCGGGTGCGCCGGCCTCGGCCCGCTGCCCGGGGCCGTCGATCCGGAGCACGGTGTGACCGTCGAGCCGGCCGAGCCGGGCGCCGGGGAGATCGTCGACGAGGATCGGCGCCGGTCCGGCCGCTGCCGGATGCACCAGCGCCGGATCGCCGACGGCGTCGAGTAGACCGGACCACCGGCGCGGGCGTTCGGTGAAGATCGCGCACCCCAGACCGAGACCGGTCAGCCGGGCCACCACGCGCCGGGCGAGGTCGTCGTCGCCGATCACCGCGGCCGCTGGGATCCCGGGGCCGGCCAGCGGCAGTGCGATCGGTCGGCCGGTGTCGTCGGCGCCGAGGAGCGGCCCGGAGCCGGAAAGCGGGATCGGTGCGGCGGGTGGTTCGCCGGGCAGTGCGGCGACGGCCTCGCCGGGTGCGGCGGTGCTCACCTCCGCCGCACCCAGCGCCCGGACGCCGATGCCGGCGGCGCGGAGCAGCCCGGCCAGCCGGCGGGTGGCCGAGACGCAGTAGCGCAGCGCGGCGGCCGGCCCGGTGCCGTAGCGGGCGGTCAGCGCCGGATGGGCCAGCGGGCGGCAGATCACCCGCAGGTGTACGCGGCGTTCGGGAATCGGTTCCAGTGGCCCGAGCAGCGTCCGGTAGGCCGCGGCGGCCGGACCACGGCGCGGCGCCGGCCCCGCGTGCACGCGCACCAGCACCTCGACGGCGGCGGCCTCGGGCCGGGTCAGCCAGTCGGTGATCGTCTCGGCCGGCAGCACGACGCCGGTGCCGGCGGGCGGCTCGCCGAGCCGGTGCGGGGCGGCGGCGCCGGGCGTCAGGACCAGCTCGGTCGTCAGGGCGCCGGCGCTGTGCCGGACACCGACGAAGCCGCCCGGGATCTCCGGCCCGCGGCACGGAACGTCGAACGGCGCCGGCGCGATCACCGGTGCACGACTGAGCCTGACCCCCATCACTGCCTCCCCCGAAGCGCTCGCGAGCACCGCATCCGGGCGCTTTCGCGAAATCGTGTGGCGAAACCGTACCGCGCCGCTAGGGTCGCGTGTCACGGGATCGTGATCGGGGGGATCTGATGTCGCGACAGTCGACGACGCGTGCGCAGGTGAGCGGTTATCGATTCGGGGTGATGCGTGCCGAACACGCGCTGATCCGGCGGGATGCGCGGATGCTCGCCGATCCGATGCGGGCGCAGTGGCGGGCGCTGAGCGCCGGGGCGGTGCTCGCGGTGCTGCTGCTGGCCGGCGCCGGCATCTACGGGATCATCCGGCCGGCGCCGTCGGTCGCCGACGCGAAGATCGTCGCCGGGGCCGGCGGCGGGCTCTACGTCCTGGTCGACGACGTGATGCATCCGGTCTCCGGCCTGGCCTCGGCGCGACTGGTGGTGGGTTCGGCGCAGCCGGTGCGGGCGGTCGGCGACCGGGCGCTGAGCGCCTATCCGCGCGGTGCGCCGCTCGGCATTCCGGGGGCGCCGACGGCCCTGCCCGGACCCGCCGATCCGGAGCGCTCGGTGTGGACGGTGTGCGACGACCCGGCCGGCGGCACCGCGGTGCTCGCCGGGCCGGTGACCGCGGTCCCGGCGGCGGCGGGGACCGGGGTCCTGGTCCGTTCCGGCGATGACGACTGGCTGCTGTACCGCGCTGCCCGCGACGGTGTGCGCCGCCCGGTCCGGGCCCGGGTGAGCGGGACCCCGGCGGTGCGCCGGGCGCTGCACCTGGACGAGGTGACCGCCCGCCCGGTCAGCGCGGCGCTGCTCAACACCTTTCCCGCCGAGCCGGAGCTGGCCGTGCCGGAGGTGCCGGGCCGCGGCGGTGCGGGTCCGGGCGGGCTGCGGCAGCTGCCGGTCGGCTCGGTGATCCGGGTGCGCGGAGCAGACGATGCGCCCTCGTACTTCGTGGTGCTCGGCGAGGGCGTGCAGCCGCTGACCGAGCCGGCCGCCGAGATGCTGCGGGCCGCCGACCCGCACTCGGGGGCCGTGCCGGAGGTCTCGCCCGGGCTGGTGGCGACGGTGCCGGTGGTGCGGCGGCTGCCGCTGGACGGCTTCCCCGAACGCCCGCCCGTGCCGGTGGCCGGCGACAGTGTGCTCTGCCGATCGACGGCGTGGGGACGGGGCGCGGCCGCGCGGGAGGAACTGCTGGTGCCGTCGCAGTTGCCGGTGCCGGGCGGCGGGCGAGTGGTGCCGCTGGGTACCGCGGACGGGCCCGGACCGGGGGTGGACGGGGCGTATCTGCGGCCGGGCACCGGCGAGCACGTCGTCGTACCCGGTGGGAGCTTCTATGTGACCGACGGAGGGGTGCGGCATCGGCTCGCCGACGCCGGGACGGCCGAGATTCTGGGGCTGGGTGCGCCGCGCCCGGCGCCGTGGGCGGTGCTGTCGCTGCTGCCGGCCGGGCCGGACCTCTCGCGGGAGGCCGCGCTGACCGCCCGCGACGTCCCGCCCGGAGCGGGCTGACCCGGTACCCAACCGTCACGCACAACCGTCACGCGCCGGCCCGCTCGCGCGGCACAACCGTCGCCGGTCGGCCCGATCGGTGACGGTTGTGCGCGACGGTGACTGTTCGGTGTGACGCCTGTGCGCGTCAGGCCAGGCCGGCCACCAGGAGGCGGACCAGTTGCTCCCAGTCGTCGGCCAGTTCGGTGGGCGACAGGCCCACCACGTCGAGCTGATGGCGCACCGCGATGGCCTCCAGCGGCGCCTGCACCGCCACGGCGGCGGCATCCAGTCGGCCCGGATAGCCGAGCTCGGTGAGCAGATGGCCCACATGGCGCGTCGAGACGGCCCACACGGGATGGCTCAGCCGATCCGGATCGTCGGCGCCGGCCTCGAGCAGGATGTCGAGGTGATCGACGGTCATCTTGAGCCGTGCCCGGCCGTAGGCGATCAGCCGGTCCAGGGCCGGGGCGCCGGGCCCCAGCGGCGGCGGGCCGGACAGGAAGTTGCTCTGCAGGGCGCGTTCGGAGTGGTCGAGCAGGGCCATCATCAGGCCGGTGCGATTGCCGAAGCGGCGGAACACGGTGCCCTTGCCGACGCCGGCTTCGCGGGCGACGGCGTCCATGGTGACCGCCGCGGCGCCGTGGTCGTCGATCAGCCGCTTGGCGGCGGCGAGCAGCAGTTGCCGGTTGCGCGCAGCGTCGGCCCGCTCCATTCCCACGCCCGGATCGGGCACGAGCTGGAGCGCGAGCGGGCTGGGCGGTGGCGCGGTCATGGCTATGACAGTAGTCGTTCGGCGCTGCGCCGGGCCGACACGCCCAACACGCCGAGACACGCCGGATGCGGTTGTGGACTACTGACTGTCCACCTGCGAGTTTCACGAATGTTATTCACAAGTTCTTGTGGTGCGGGGAAATGTCAGACACAAGGTGTAGTGTTCTGGTTGTCCGACGGGGAGACATTTCACACATCGCGAATCGGGGCTCGCGCACCGACTCACATGCTGGGGATTCTCCGCGGAGAAGCCGCCGGACACGACCGAGATCCATCCGCCCACGTCCACGAGGAGTCCGCCCATGGCCATCACCGTCTACACCAAGCCGGCCTGCGTGCAGTGCAACATGACCTACAAGACCCTCGACAAGCTCGGGCTGGAGTACGAGGTCGTCGACATCAGCCTGGACGACGAGGCGCGCGACTTTGTGATGGCGCTGGGCTACCTGCAGGCACCGGTCGTCGTCGTCGGCGGCGCCGGCAGCGACGAGCACTGGTCGGGTTTCCGGCCCGAGCGGCTCAAGGCCGTCGCCGCTCGCGCAGCCTGATCGGCGGGCGATCGTCATGGCAGTCGTCGTCGCTGAAGCATCGGCCGGACCCGGTGTCGTGCCGGACGAGGGCCGCGGCGACGGGCTGCCGCTGATCGTCTACTTCTCGTCGGTGTCGGAGAACACGCACCGCTTCGTGAAGAAGCTGGGCGGTCGCTCCCTGCGGATCCCGCTGATCGACCGGGAAGGCGCCTTCCGGGTGGACGAGCCGTATGTGCTGGTCTCGCCGACGTACGGGGGCGGCAAACTCGGCGATTCGGGTCAGATCCTGGCCCACGCGGGTGGCGGCTACGTTCCCAAACAGGTGATCCGCTTCCTCAACAACGAACACAACCGTTCCCTGATCCGCGGCGTGATCGCGGCCGGCAACACGAACTTCGGTGCGGAGTTCTGCCTGGCCGGCGAGATCGTCGCCCGCAAGTGTCAGGTGCCCTACCTGTACCGCTTCGAATTGATGGGCACCGCCGACGACGTGGACCGGGTCCGCGCCGGACTCGCCGAGTTCGCCGCCGGACCGGCCTTCGGACGCTGAGCCCCGGCTCTCCCCGCTCCACTTCCACTCAGCTTTTCTTTCACCACAGCTAGATCCGCAGGAGTTCCCTTGTCGCCCACCGCAGTTCCCGTGTCCGACGTCCCGGTCGCCGAGCCCACCGTCTCGGCGAGTGTCTCGGGGGTGCATGCCGGCCCGGCCGGGCACGACCCGGGCGAGCTCGACTTCCACGCCCTCAACGCGATGCTCAACCTGTACGACGCCGACGGGAAGATCCAGTTCGAGAAGGACCGGGAGGCCGCGCGGCAGTACTTCCTGCAGCACGTCAACCAGAACACCGTCTTCTTCCACGATCTGGACGAGAAGCTCGACTACCTGATCAAGGAGAACTACTACGAGGCCGAGGTCCTCGACCAGTACGACCGCGAGTTCGTGAAGCTGCTCTTCGGTCACGCGTACGGCAAGAAGTTCCGCTTCCCGACCTTCCTCGGGGCGTTCAAGTACTACACCAGCTACACGCTGAAGACCTTCGACGGCAAGCGTTACCTGGAGCGCTTCGAGGACCGCGTCTGCATGGTGGCGCTGACGCTGGCCGCCGGCGACACCGCGCTGGCCCGCAACCTGGTCGACGAGATCATCTCCGGCCGCTTCCAGCCGGCCACCCCGACCTTCCTGAACTCGGGCAAGAAGCAGCGCGGCGAGCCGGTCTCGTGCTTCCTGCTGCGCATCGAGGACAACATGGAGTCGATCGGCCGCTCCATCAACTCGGCGCTGCAGCTGTCCAAGCGCGGCGGCGGCGTGGCGCTGCTGCTGAGCAATGTCCGAGAACACGGTGCACCGATCAAGAAGATCGAGAACCAGAGCAGCGGCGTCATCCCGATCATGAAGCTGCTCGAGGACTCGTTCAGCTACGCCAACCAGCTCGGTGCGCGCCAGGGCGCCGGCGCGGTGTACCTGCACGCGCATCACCCGGACATCTACCGGTTCCTGGACACCAAGCGCGAGAACGCCGACGAGAAGATCCGCATCAAGACGCTCAGCCTGGGCGTGGTGATCCCGGACATCACCTTCGAGCTGGCCCGCAACAACGACGACATGTACCTGTTCAGCCCGTACGACGTGGAGCGCATCTACGGCAAGCCGTTCGCCGACGTGAACGTCACCGAGCTGTACCACGAGATGGTCGAGGACAAGCGGATCCGCAAGTCCAAGATCAACGCGCGCGAGTTCTTCCAGACCCTCGCCGAGCTGCAGTTCGAGTCGGGCTACCCGTACATCATGTTCGAGGACACGGTGAACCGGTCGAATCCGATCGAGGGCAAGATCACCCACTCGAACCTGTGCTCGGAGATCCTGCAGGTGTCGACGCCGTCGACCTTCAACGACGACCTCTCGTACGACCACGTCGGCCGCGACATCTCGTGCAACCTGGGGTCGATGAACATCGCCAAGGCGATGGACTCGCCGGACCTCGGCACGACCATCGAGACCGCGATCCGCGGGCTGACCGCGGTCGCCGATCAGACGGCGATCGATTCGGTGCCGTCGATCAAGCGGGCCAACGACGAGGGCCACGCGATCGGCCTCGGGCAGATGAACCTGCACGGCTACCTGGCTCGCGAGCGCATCTTCTACGGCAGCGAGGAGGGCGTGGACTTCACGAACATGTACTTCTACACGGTGCTGTACCACGCGCTGCGCGCGTCGAACAAGATCGCCAAGGAGAAGGGCCGCGCCTTCGCCGGCTTCGAGAACAGCAAGTACGCCTCGGGCGAGTTCTTCGACAAGTACACCGATCAGGTGTGGGAGCCGGCGACGGAGAAGGTGCGCGAGGTCTTCGCGAACGCCGGTGCCGGCGACGGCGAGGCCGGGCTGTTCGACGGCGCGGGCATCGCGATCCCGACGCAGGACGACTGGCGCGAGCTGAAGGCCTCGGTGCAGGAGTACGGCATTTACAACCAGAACCTGCAGGCGGTGCCGCCGACCGGTTCGATCAGCTACATCAACCACTCGACCAGCTCGATCCACCCGATCGCTGCGCGCGTGGAGATCCGCAAGGAAGGCAAGATCGGCCGCGTCTACTACCCGGCGC
>CAZEOP010000015.1:0-27379 GCA_964513715.1 uncultured Gordonia sp. | reverse complement strand
CGCCAGCGCGGCGGCCTCACCGGCTACCAGGACCGGGCCGAGAGCCCGCACGACTGGATCGAGTCCTCGCACGCCTCGGCGGCCCTGTCGAACGCGGACGGACTGTCGAAGGCCTTCGAGCTGACCGGACAGGACCGCACGGTGGTCGCCGTCGTCGGCGACGGCGCCCTCACCGGCGGCATGTGCTGGGAAGCGCTGAACAACATCGCCGACGGTGATCGACCGGTGGTGATCGTCGTCAACGACAACGGCCGCTCGTACGCCCCGACCATCGGCGGGCTGGCCAGCCACCTGTCGGGGCTGCGGCTGCAGCCCGGCTACGAGCGCTTCCTGGCCGGCGGCCGGCGGGTGCTGCAGCAGACGCCGGTGGTGGGCGATGCCGCCTACGCGGTGCTCCACGGACTCAAGAGCGGCGTGAAGGACCTCGTCGCCCCGCAGGCGATGTTCTCCGATCTCGGGATCAAGTACGTCGGACCGGTCGACGGGCACGACCTGAAGGCGCTGGAAGAGGCGTTCCGGCAGGCCAAGGCCTTCGGCGGACCGGTGATCGTGCACACGGTGACGCGCAAGGGGATGGGCTACGCACCGGCCGAGAACGATCTGGCCGAGCAGATGCACGCCACCGGCAAGATGGACCCGGCCACCGGGGTGGCGCACGGCAGTGCCGCCCGCGACTGGACGTCGGTCTTCTCCGACGCGCTGGTGGCGCAGGGGGCGCGCCGGCGCGAGGTGGTGGCCATCACCGCCGCGATGCCGGGGCCCACCGGATTGCGCGCCTTCGGCGAGCGATACCCGGAGCGGATGTTCGACGTCGGCATCGCCGAGCAGCACGGCATGACCTCGGCGGCCGGCCTGGCCCTGGGCGGGCTGCACCCGGTGCTGGCCATTTACTCGACCTTCCTCAACCGCGCCTTCGATCAGCTGCTGATGGACGTGGCGCTGCTGAAGCTTCCGGTCACCGTGGTGCTCGATCGCGCGGGCCTGACCGGACCGGACGGTCCCAGTCACCACGGGATGTGGGATCTGTCGCTGCTGTCGATCGTGCCCGGCATCCGGGTGGCCGCGCCGCGCGATGTCGCGACCGTGGAAGAAGAACTCGACGAGGCGCTCGCGACGGTGGACGGGCCGACCGCGCTGCGCTTCTCCAAAGGCGCTGTGCCGCAGGAGATTCCGGCGGTCGAGCGGATCGGCGACGGGATCGATGTGCTGTACCCACCGGAGGCGGGCGAGTCGGCGCAGGTGCTGATCGTCGCGGTCGGGGCCTTCGCGCAGCTGGGCATCGACGTGGCGACCGAGCTGGCCGGGCAGGGGATCGCCGCGACCGTGGTGGATCCGCGCTGGGTGTTCCCGGTGGCCCCCGCCCTGATCGAGCTCGCCGGCCGGCATCGCCTGGTGGTGACCCTGGAGGACGGCGGCGTGCACGGCGGCGTTGGTGCCGCGGTGCACGAGGCGCTGTCGGCCGTCCGCGTGGACGTGCCGGTGCGTCAGCTGGGGGTGCCCCAGCAATTCGTGACTCACTCCTCGCGCGAGGAACTGCTCGCCGACTTCGGCCTGACCGCGACCGAGCTGGTCAAGACGATCGCGGAGGATCCGACGCTCGGCTGAGTGCCTCGGCGATCGGCACGCTGGTCAACTCGCGCTGCCAGGGCCGGGCCGCATGCTGCGCCAGCCAGCGGTCGATGCCGTCCGGCGACACCGCATCGATTCCCTCCCAGCACAATTCGCGGACCACATCGGGCGCCAGCAGATTCTCCGCGGGCAGCTGCGCGGTCTCGGCGACCGACTTCACGGCGGGCCGCACCTCCTGCGCTCGCCGCGCGGCGGCCGGATTGCGCTGTTCCCAGCGGTTCATCGGCGGCGGCCCGGTGGACGGCTGCTTGCGCGGCGGCAGTTCCTTGTCGGTCAGTTCCAGGGCCCGGGTGATCGCCGAGAGCCAGAGTCGGCTCTGCTTGCGTTGACGGGGGCCGCCGAAGACCGGCAGCCGGGTCAGCTCCGCCTCGGTGGTGGGCGCGGCGGTGGCCGCGGTGATGATCGCCGAGTCCGGGAGCACCCGGCCGGGGGCCACGTCGCGCCGCTGGGCCAGTTGCTCGCGCGCCGTCCACAACTCCCGGACCACGGCGAGCTGCCGGGACGTGCGGAGCGTGTGCAGATTGGAGGTGCGCCGCCAGCGGTCGGTGCGCGGGGGCGGGGGCGGTTTGCTGAGCTCGTAGGCGAACTCCTGATGCGCCCACTCCAGCCGGCCCGCATCCTGCAGCGCCGCGCTCATCGCCTCGCGCAATTCCACCAGGACCTCGACGTCGAGTGCCGCGTAGTTGAGCCAGTCGTCGGGCAGCGGGCGATGCGACCAGTCGGCCGCGCCGTGGCCCTTGGCCAGTCCGAGGCCGAGGAACTCGGCGACCATCGCGGCCAGATTGACCTTCGGCAGATTGAGCAGCCGACCGGCCAGCTCGGTGTCGAAGAGGCCGGCCGGGCTGAAGCCGAGCTCGGTGAGGCAGGGCAGGTCCTGGTCGGCGGCGTGCAGGATCCATTCGGGTCCGTGCAGGGCCTCGATCACCGGGGTCAGCGACTCCGGGTGCGCGATCGGATCGAGCAGGAAGCTGCCCGACCCGGTCCGTTTGATCTGGATGAGATAGGCGCGCTGGCTGTAGCGGTAGCCGCTGGCCCGCTCGGTGTCCAGGGCGATCGGGCCGGTGCCGGCCGCGAGCGCCTCGGCCGCGTCGGCGAACTCGGCGGGGGTCGACAGCAGATCGGGGACACCGCCGGCCGGTGCGGTCAGCGGCGTGACCGGACGGGCGTCGTCGTCGCCGGGGGTGTTCGGAGTCTCGGTCACGATGAGGAGGCGCCGCTGAGGGAGGTGATACCGGTCGGCGGCAGGCCGGCGGCCGAGGCGAGGACCTGGCAGAAGGCCTCGAGATGTCCGGCCAGGTGCGGCGTGGTGGCCGTCCACGAGGCCCGGAGTTCGAGTTGATGCGCCCGCGGCGGGCCGGCGATGTCGCCGTAGCGCACCGAGGTCGTCGCGGTGACGGTGCCGCCGAGGGCGACGACGGCCGGGACATCGGAACCGAGCGGGGGCAGCGACGCGGTCTGGCCCGCGGGTACCCCGAGCGCCTCGGTGAGCCATTCCCAGGCCACCTCGGGCAGCAGCGGATCGACGGCCAGATCCGGCTCCACCTCGGCCTGAATGAAGGCGACCAGGCGGAAGGTGCCGTTCCAGGCCTCCTGTCCGGCGGGGTCGTACAGCAGCACCAGCCGCCCGAAGGCGCTGCCGGCCGAATCGGCCGGCACCATCGCCGGGTCGGAGATGTCCGGGGGCGAGACCTCCACGCCGAGGGCGTAGCTGTACGGCGCGAGACGCTGTGGCGGCCGGATCGAGCCGACCTCGATCTCCGGACGCACGGCGGCATCGTGCAGGGACTGCACCGCCTCGGTGAAATCGGCCGGTTCCGGCTGGGCTCCAGTTGTCACACGCGTCACAGTAGGCTCTCAGGTTCCGTTCGCCCCGGAGGCGCGCCGCTGAGGCTTGCGTCACACGCGTGCGGCCCGGCCGTCCGCGGGTTCGAGGACCGGGCGCCCGCATGGCACAGTGGGGGCATGAGTCAGGGACACGGTTTCCGGCGAGCTCCGGATGCGATGCCGCTGATCGCGGCCGCCACGGGAGGAAGTCCGGCGCGCCGGCCGGTGTGGTTCATGCGGCAGGCCGGGCGCTCGCTGCCCGAGTACCGGGAGATCCGGGCCGGTCGCGGCATGCTCGAATCATGCTTCGACCCGGAGCTGGTCTGCGAAATCACCCTGCAGCCGGTGCGCCGGCACGACACCGATGCGGCGATTCTATTCTCCGACATCGTCGTTCCGCTGAAGGCCGCGGGGGTGGACCTGGACATCGTGGCCGGTACCGGACCGGTCGTCGCGCACCCCATCCGGACGGCCGCCGACGTCGCGGCGCTGCCGCGGCTGGCGGCCGAGCAGGTGGGCGCGGTCACCGCGGCGATCGAGCTGCTGACCGCCGAGTTGCCCGACACCGTCGCCCTGATCGGTTTCGCGGGCGCGCCGTTCACCCTGGCCTCGTACCTGATCGAGGGCGGCCCGAGCCGCACCTACGAGCACACCAAGACCATGATGCGCGCCCAGCCCGAGCTGTGGCATCGCCTGATGGGCTCGCTCACCGACCTCACGATCGCCTTCCTGCGCGCGCAGCTCGATGCGGGCGTGGACGCGGTGCAGCTGTTCGACTCGTGGGCCGGGACGCTGTCCGAGGCGAGCTACCAGGCGCTGGTGGCACCGCATTCGGCGCGGGTGATGGCCGAGATCGCCGACTACGGCGTGCCGCGCATCCACTTCGGCGTGGGCACCGGCGAGCTGCTGCCCGCGATGACCCGGGTCGGCGCCGATGTGATCGGTGTCGACTGGCGGGTGCCGCTGGACGAGGCCGCCCGGCGGGTCGGCTACGGCGTCGCCATCCAGGGCAATCTGGATCCGACGGTGCTGATGGCCGGCGACGAGGTGATCGAGCGCGAGCTGACCCGGATCATCGGCGAAGGTGAGCGGGCCGTCGCCGCGGGCGCTCGCGGACACATCCTGAACCTGGGGCACGGCGTGCTGCCGAACACCGACGCGGATGCCATCACCCGGGCCGTCGAACTGATCCACACGCTGTGAACATGCGCGTCGCGGTGATCGGCGGCGGGGTCTCCGGCCTCACCGCCGCCTACACGCTGCGACGCGAACTGGGCGCCGACGTGCACATCGACGTCTACGAGAACGACGAATGGTTCGGCGGACTGCTCCGCACCCGTCGCGTCGGAACGACGACGATGGATCTGGGCGCGGAGGCCTTCATCGTCCGGCGTCCCGAGGCGCTGGAGCTGGTCCGCGAACTCGGCCTCGCCGACCAGGTGGTGGCACCGGGACCGCTGCGCCCGGCGATCTGGTCCGGAGATCGGCTGCACCCGTTGCCCGCCCCCGCCGTGATGGGTGTTCCCATCGGCAGCGCCGCCATGGGCGACCTGATCGGCGACGACGACCGCGCATCGATCGACGGCGAGGCTGCGCGCCCGCTGGAGTGGACGCCCGGTGCGCCGATCGCAGTGGGCGACCTCGTCCGCGAGCGGTTCGGCGATGCGGTGGTGGCGCGCAGCGTCGACCCGATGCTGGGCGGGGTGTACTCGGCGCGTGCCGATGATCTGGGACTCGCCGAGACGGTGCCGGCGCTCTCGGCGGCGCTCGACGCGGGTGCGACGTCGCTCACCGAAGCCGTCGGCCGAGTGCTGGCGAGATCTTCCGGCGAGGGACCGGTATTCGGTGCACTGCGCGGTGGGTACCGGCAGCTGGTCGACGCGCTGATCGAAGCGAGCGCTGCGACGCCACTCGAGGATTCGCCGGTCCGGGCGATTGCGCGGACGACTGGCGGCTTCGTTCTCGACTGCGAGGGGCGCGACATCGAGTATGACGCGGTGGTCGTCGCGGTGCCGCCCTGGCGTGCGAGCGGCCTGCTCACGGCGGTCGCCCCGGAGTCGAGCGAGATCCTGGGGCGGGTGAATCCGGCTGGCTCGGCCGTCGTCGGATGTGTGCTGGCACCCGGCACTCCGATGCCGGAGCATTCGGGGATCCTGGTCGCCTCCGATGCCGGGATGCGGAGCAAAGCCGTGACCCTGTCGTCACGGAAGTGGCCGCACCTCGCACAGGCCGGTCCACCGATGTTGCGCGTGAGTTTCGGACGGCTCGGCGAGCCGGTTACCGCCGACGACGAGACGCTGATCGCGTGGGCCGCAAGCGATCTCGCCGAGTACTTCGCCGCGGCCGGCCTTCCCGCGCCGGAGATCACCGCCGCCGTCGTGCAACGCTGGCCCGAGGGCCTGCCGCACTACGCGCCAGGCCATCTGGCGGCGATGGCGCAGGCGCTGGAGCAGCTGCCCGCGGGCGTCGCACTCGCCGGGTCGTCGTACGCCGGCGTCGGGGTGCCGGCCTGCATCGGCAGCGCCCGCCGGGCGGCTGCGCGCCTCATCGCTCCGCCCACCGCCGCGGAGCGATGAGCCGGCCGCGGACGTACCGCAGCGGCTGCCGGATCGGTGGATGAGGCCAGCGGCGGCGGTTCGGGACGGCAGTGGCAGGATGGGAGCCATGGCTCGCCTGAACTATGAAGAACTCAACGCCACCGTCCGCTACCTGATGTTCTCGGTCTTCAAGGTCCGGGCCGGAGAACTGCCCGCCGACCGCAGCGCGGTCATCGCCGACCTGGAGCGCTTCGTCGCCGAGGTCGAGGGCACCGGCGTGGTGATCCGAGGCATCTACGACGTGGCCGGCATGCGCGGCGACGCCGACTTCATGTTCTGGTGGCACGCCGAGACCATCGAGCAGCTGCAGGCCGCCTACTCGTCGTTCCGTCGCACCACCGCTCTGGGCCGGGCCAGCGAGCCGGTGTGGAGCGCCGCGGCGCTGCACCGGCCGGCCGAGTTCAACAAGAGCCACATCCCGGCCTTCCTGGCCGGCGAGGACCCGGGCGCCTATGTCTGCGTCTACCCGTTCGTGCGGTCGTACGAGTGGTACCTGCTGCCCGACGAGCAGCGGCGCAAGATGCTCGCCGATCACGGCAAGGCCGCCCGCGACTACAAGGACGTGCGCGCCAATACCGTCCCGGCCTTCGCCCTCGGCGACTACGAGTGGCTGCTGGCCTTCGAGGCCCCGGAGCTGCACCGCATCGTCGACCTGATGCGCGATCTGCGCGCCACCGAGGCCCGCTACCACGTCCGGGTGGAGATCCCGTTCTTCACCGGCCCGCGGGTGGCCCCGGCGGCCCTGGTCGCCGCGCTGCCCTGATACGCACGGCCCTGACGCGTACTGCCCTGACGCGGGCGGCGGCGCACCCGGGCCCCACGCGGGCTCGGCGCCGCCGCGTCGTCACTTCTCGTCGAGGTCCAGGCAGACCGAGTTGATGCAGTAGCGCAGGTCGGTGGGGGTGTCGTAGCCCTCGCCGGCGAAGACGTGCCCCAGGTGGCTGTGGCAGGAGGCGCACAGCACCTCCACGCGCGCCATCCCGAGGGAGTCGTCCCGGCGCTCGATCACCGCCTCGCCGGCCAGCGGGGTGAAGAACGACGGCCAGCCGCAGTGCGAGGAGAACTTGGCGTCGGAGCGGAACAGCTCGGCGCCGCACGCGCGGCAGCGGTAGACGCCCTCGGTGGTGGTGTCGGTGTACTCGCCGGTGAACGGGGCCTCGGTGCCGGCTTGGCGCAGCACGCGGAACTCGGCCGGACTCAGCCGGGCGCGCCAGTCGTCGTCGGTGAGCGTCGCCGGATCGGTGGGGTAATCGTTGCTCATGCTTCCACGGTAGCGGCGCGCAGATCCAGATGCCGGAACAGCAGCACGCAGAAGGTGACCACCATCAGCAGCGCCCAGCCCACGGTGACCGCCCCGTACTCGGCGTAGCGGCCCAGCCAGTCCCACTTCTTGGAGAAGAAGCTGTCGAAGGACATGCACAGGTAGACCCCGGCCCAGGCCGGCCAGTTGCGCAGCACCGAGCCCGGCCGCACCACGGTCATCAGCATCGGGAACAGCAGCATGGAGTAGTAGCCCTGGCCCAGCGAGCCGACCAGGAAGGTGGTTGCGAGCAGCACACCGGTCGACGTCGCCAGCCAGAGCAGTTCGTCGGTCTCCCGGTAGTAGCGCCACAGGAACCACAGCGAGTACGCGGCCATCGCGACGAAGGCGATGCGCAGCAGGGTGATGAGCCAGCCGTCGATCCCGAAGTAGAGTCCGGCGCCGGTCAGCGAGCTGTTGTAGTAGTTCCGAGCTTCGAACAGGTAGGGCAGCGTCCGGTCCAGGAAACTGCGCGAGTCGACGATCAGCGGCCAGGCGAGCGCATTGAGCACGACCGGGATGCCCACGGCGGTGACGAAGACCTTCCAGCGCAGCTGCAGCAGCGGCAGCAGCAGGACCGGTGCCAGCACCGGCTTCACGGCCAGTGTCAGGCCGATGAAGACACCCGCCCACAGATCGCGGTCGCTGCGCAGCAGCATCAGGAAGGCGATCAGGCCGAGCAGCACGAAGGCGTTGAAGTTGGTGAAGATCAGCGTGTTCGCGACCGTCTCGGTGCTGAAGAAGAAGAACAGCACCGCCGGCAGCGCCCAGCTCGTGCGCTCCAGGCCGAAGAGCCGCACCAGCAGGTAGGCCGAGACGATCAGCGCGACGGTGCTGGCGGCGATGAACAGCCAGCGCGAGTGCTCGGGGTTCAGATACGACAGCGGCGCCATCAGCAGGGTGCCCGACGGCGGGTACAGGTAGTGCGGGTCGACCGTCGTTAGATTCTCCGCGTACACCGGGCGCCGGTTCAGGAAGTTCAGCGAGGCGTTGTAGACGGTGGTGAAGTCGTCGGTGCGGGCGCCGTTGACCGCCAGCACGAAGGTGCGCTGCAGGATCATCAGCACGCTGATCGGCCACAGAATCAGCGAGACGATACGCATGGAGTCCATGCGCGGATGCAGGTAGCGGTCGATCACAGTCACCTGAGGGAACCTACTACACCGGCTGCTCGATCAGGCGGGGCACGCGCGCTCGGCGGGACCGGTGAGTCGCTGATCGCCCAGATATTCGGCCGCCAGCTGCGCGGCGCAGTCGCTGCGCGCGAGGACCGAGTAGCCGAGGCCGTCCCAGCTCACCGTCGTGCCGCCGGCGCCCGCGGTGAGCAGCAGCGGAGCCAGCCCCTCGGCGGCCTTGAGGCCGTTGATCGGATCGTTCTGGCCGAGCAGGATCAGCGGCGAGACCTCGAAGGCGGTGGGGGCGGCGGCGGGATCGGCCACCCCCCAGCCGTCACAGCGGGCCAGGTCGAGCGCGGCGGTCGTCGCGGTCAGCGGCGCGTCGGCCGACCATTTC
This sequence comes from uncultured Gordonia sp., assembly GCA_964513715.1. Classification (GTDB taxonomy): domain Bacteria; phylum Actinomycetota; class Actinomycetes; order Mycobacteriales; family Mycobacteriaceae; genus Gordonia. The sequence continues at coordinate 18,517 of CAZEOP010000015.1, read as the reverse complement.
CGGGCCAGGTCGCCGATCTCCTCGATGCCGGGCCGGCCGGCCATGTCGTTGCAGCGGGCCAGGATCTGGCCGTCGGAGTCGCGCAGCGGCTGCGCATCGCGCACCAGGGCGGTGAGGCCGGCGCTCTGCCCCTTGTCGGCGTCGGTGATCGCATCGGCCAGCCGCTTGAGGCCGGCCGGCTCGGTGTCACCGAGGGCCAGGGTGGTGGTGATCGCGGTGAGGATGGACGTGTCCGACAGGCCCGGCAGTGATCCCGACGCCCCGGCGCCGATCAGCCGGTTCAGGGTGCCGACCGCGTCGGGGCCCAGGGCACAGCCGAGGTCGGCGCAGCGCCGGGCGAAGACCGCCAGCGAATTCTGCACCCCGGCGGCGCGGGTCGCGGCGGCCTGGGTGGCGGCCACGTTCAGGCCCACCGGCGAGTCGAGGATGAGTCGGCCGACCTGAGCGGGATGGGCACCGGCGTAGGCCAGCACCACCGAGGATCCGCTGCCGATGCCGGCCAGTGCCAGGCGGTCGACCTTCCAGTGGGTGCGCAGGCGTTCCAGGTCGGCGGCCGCATCGGTGTTGGCGAAGCGCAGCTGATCGGGACTCAGGGCGTCGTTGCACATGTCGGCGCCGACGCGGGTGGAGGTCGACAGCGCGGTGGCCCGGGCACTCACATCGCGGGTGCCGGCGGCGCCGTCGGCGGCGATGATGGCCCGCTGCTCCTTCGACAGGCAGTCGATGCGCCCGGAGCGGCCGATGCCGCGGCGGTCGACCAGCACCAGCGGGTGCTTGGCGAGCAGGTCCTGGTCGGCGGCTCCGAGGTTCAGAGCCAGTCGGGAGCTCGGCAGATCGGTGCCGGTGGTGACTACCAGCGGGGCCGCGTCGGCGGGGGTGGCGTCGACGCGGGCGCGGACGACGGCGATCGTCAGCTCGTCGGAGTCGGCGTCGGCGGGATCGACGGGGGAGGTGAAGGCGCCGCACTCCAGGTGCACGCCGCGGGGTGCGGGTACCTCGTAGCTCGCGGCCAGCTTCTCGGCGCAGTCGGTGTAGTGCAGATCCTCCTGCGGGGCCGACAACGGCGGCATCGTGGCGTCCGTGGTCACCGCGCCGCCCCCGTCGCCGTGCACGATCCCCGGGCCCGCGACCGGTCCGGTGGTGCAGCCGCTCGCCAGCAGCACGGCGGCGGTGAGTACCGGGAGCACGCGCAGCGGCCGGGAAGCGGAGGGCATGCCCGCGAGCTTATCGGAGGTCGTACAGGGCGTAGAGGTAGCCGTCGTCGTCGCCCAGCAGGTGGCGGCGCGTCAGCGTGATCGGCCCGGCATCCGGTGCGGCGCCGTGGGCGATGCGCGGCCCGTCGCCGCCGGCCAGCAGGGGAGCGGTGGTGAGGGCTAGCTGGTCGACGACGCCCCCGGCAATCAGGTCGGCGAGCAGGCGGGGTCCGCCCTCGCAGAGCACCCGGAGCAGACCCCGCTCGGCGAGCCGCTGCGCCAGCAGCCGGGGTTCGACGGTGTCGGTGCCGCAGTCGATCAGCGTCGCACCGCGCCGGGCCAACCGGTCCCGCGCGGCGTCCGGCGCCTGCACGCAGGTGGCGATCACGGTGCCGGGGTCGATGGCCACCGCATAGCTGTCCGGGATGTCGAGTGAGCGCGAGGCGAGGATCAGTGCGGGTCGTCGTCCGTCGGGTCCGGGCTCGGGCACCCGATAGTTCTCGGTGATCGCGGTGCGCGCGCCGACCACGACCGCGTCGCACAGCTCGCGCAGGACGGTGAAGACCAGCCGGTCGCCGGGTCCGCCGAGGGCGCCGGACCGGCCGTCGGCGGTCGCCGCACCGTCCAGGGAGGCGATCATGTTGGCCCGGATCACCGGCCGGCCGCCGGGCCGGGCGGCGGGGTAGGCGTACAGCTGGCGCAGGACGGCGCGCTCGTCCCCACCGGTGCCGGTTGTGACCTGTGTCGCTTTCTGAAGGAGGAACATGCTTCCAGTGGTACCGCAGTCGTTACGCTGACGCGCATGGTGGCACGACTCTCCGACAATAATCCCGTGATCGCGGCGGACGCGCTGATCGGGGAGATGGTTCCACCGTCGATGTTCGACCACGTCAGCTTCGACTCGTACATTCCCGATCCGAACGAGCCCACCCAGGCGGCCGCGGTGGCCGCCGGGCGCGACTTCGTCACCCGGGCCTCGGCGGTGCGGGCCGGCGGCAAGCGCGGTTTGTTCCGCAAGAAGGCCCCGGCGCCGCACGGCATCGGGCTGTACCTGGACGGCGGCTTCGGCGTCGGCAAGACGCACCTGCTGGCCTCGATCTACCACTCGATGCCGGGGCCGAAGGCCTTCGCGACCTTCGGTGAGGTCACCAACCTGGTGGGGGCGCTCGGCTACACCGATGCCCTGGAGCGGCTGTCCGGGCACAGCGTGCTGTGCATCGACGAGTTCGAGCTGGACGATCCGGGCGACACGATGGTGGTCTCCCGGCTGCTGAGTGAGCTCTCCGCCCGCGGCGTGTCCATCGTCGCGACGTCCAATACGCTGCCCGGTCAGCTCGGTGAGGGCCGGTTCGCCGCCGCCGACTTCCTGCGGGAGATCCAGAAGCTGTCGTCGATCTTCCAGAGCATTCGCGTGGATGGGCCCGACTACCGGCATCGTGATCTGCCGCCCGCACCGGACCCGGTGAGCGACGAGGCCCTGGCCACGCAGGCGCAGGCGACGCCGGGCGCCACCCTGGACAGCTTCGACGAGCTGTCGGCGCACCTGGCCAAGCTGCACCCGTCCAAGTACAAGGCGCTGGTCGACGGCGTCTCGCTGGTGTGCATCAGCGATGTCCATCCGGCTCAGGACCAGGCCGTCGCACTGCGCCTGGTGGCGCTGGTGGACCGGTTGTACGACGCCGACATCCCGGTGGTGACCTCGGGCGTCAAGCTGGACGAGATCTTCACCCCGGAGATGGTGGCCGGCGGTTACCGCAAGAAGTACCTGCGCGCTACCTCGCGTCTGCTGGCGCTGTCCCGGTTCGCCGACTCCGCCGCGTAGTTCCTGCGCGATTTCACTGTTCGAACACTTGTGTGATGTGAATCACGGGAGTAGGCTGGAGCCATAAGTTCGAACGTGTGAGCGAATAGCCGAACGGGGGTCGTGATGGCGAAGCTGGATACGACCTCGCCGTGGACCCGGGTGGACTTCTCGGTGGCCGGGATGGTGGCGCCGGAGACCGGGGCCGGGGAATACGAGCAGTGCCACGACTGGCTGGTCTATGCGTCGGCGGCGCATCGCGGTCAGGCATTCCTGTTCTGGTCGCAACTGCAGGCGGTGGGCCGGTTCCTGGATCTGACGCTGGCCGGCCTGTTCGACGCGGCGGTATCCGGCGGAGACGAGTTCGACGTCTCCGATGCGTATTCGATCGCGGTGGCCGAGGTGGGGGTGCTCTTCTGCCTCGGCACGGCGGCCGCGCGGCGGCTGGTGAGCCAGGCCGCGGCGGCGGCTGAACGGCTGCCCGAGACGGCCGAGCTGCTGCGCGACGGGGTGATCGGTCCGGAGTCCTTCGTCGCCGCGGTCGAGCGCACCGAGGTCGTCGACCAGGAACTGGTCGGCGGCGTCGACACCGAGCTGGCAGTCGTGCTCGCGGGGGCGGGATACGTCTCGCCGCGGAAGGCGATTGCGATCACCGATCGGGTGGTGCATCGGCACGACCCGGGAGCGGTGCGCCGGCGCCGGGAGCGGGCGCAGCGCCGCAAGAACGTGAGCAATCGCGACTACGCCGACGGGCTCGCCGGGCTGAACGTGACCGGGGATGCGGTCGACGTGCGACTGGCGGTGGAAGCCGTGTCGGCGCTGGCCGAGGGCGTGTGCCCGAAGGATCCGCGGACCGCGGGGCAGCGGCGTTCGGACGCGGCCCTGGCGTGCCTGCGCGGCGAGGTCTTCGGTTGCCGGTGCGGTGACGAGGCGACGTGCACCGCGGAATCGTCCGCCGAGCAGGTGTCGGCGCGGCAGGCCCGGATCGTGATCCATGCGATCTGTCAGAAGTCGGTCCTGGAGGATCTCACCGATCTGGACGGCCCGTCCGAGTCGGACTCCGGCCCCGGCGCAGGCCCGGACTCAGGACCCGGCCCCGATTCTCACGCCGGTCCCGACGCTGGACCCGACCCTGATTCGGGACCTGGCCCGGATTCGGGACCCGGCACAAATAGCGGTCCCGGCTCCTCGGGAGGTGAGCCGAAGGCGAACCGCCGCGGACGCGGATTCGCGGCCGAGTACGGCTTCACCGGAGGTTGCGGCGGCGGAGGTGGCGGTGGTGCTGATGTCTGGGCCGACGAAGTGGCCTACCTCGACGGGCACGGGGTGATCGGCCGGGAGCAGTTGCGCGAGCTGGTGCGGCGCCCGGATGCGCTGGTGCGCGATCTGGACGTCGATCAGTTCGCGGCGGCCGAAGAACCGGCCGAGTGGCCGATCCTGTTCGAGCGCACCGCGCAGCCGGCCGATCCGTATCGGCCGACGGCGGGGTTCGACGTGCTGGTGCGCGGGCTGTTCCAGACGTGCACGGTGCCCGGGTGCGACCGGGCGGCGTGGTCGTGCGAACTGGACCACAGCGACGAGTTCGCCTCGGCTTCGGTCGGCACTGGCAACCAGGTCTGCCCGGACGACGGCGGTCCGACCTGCCTGTGCAATATCGGCCCCAAGTGCAAGTTCCATCACCTGATCAAGACCTTCGGCGGGGCCGATCAGCCCGAGCGCGGTTTCGTCGACGATCAGTGGATCGGCGAGGACGGCACGGTCTGGACGTCGGTAACCACACCGCACGGGATCACCGTGGACACCCCGGCCCCGGGACAGTGGTTGTTCCCGCAGCTGACCGGTGTCAGCTGCCTGCACCGTCCGCACTCGCCGCCCGACGGTGAGCCGGCGGCGGAGGCTCCGCGGCGTGATCCCGGGTACGGGGACGGTCGGGGCGGGGACGGTCGGGACGGGGATACGCAGGGCGGGGATATACCGCGCGGGGGTTTGCGGGCGGTCACCGAGTACAAGCACGCCTGGCGGCGCGCCGAACGGGCTCGACTGCGCCGGGAACGCACGCGGGGCGAGCCGCCGCCGTTCTGACGGGGAGCGCTCCTCCGACCGGAATCGCCGTTTCGACCGGGATCGCGCGTGGTGCTACTTGCCGCTGCAGTTGCAGCCGGACTCGGTGCCGCACTTGCAGTCGGCGCCGCACTTGCACGGATCGCAGTGACAGTTCGGGTTGGTGCACTCGTTCTCAGCCATGCTCCGATCGTATGCGCGAAGACGCATGCCGCGGCAGGGGACTAGGTCCCCGACCGGGTGGGCGAGGGCGTGCTCGGCGACAGTGCGCGGGCCATGACGAAATCGTGTTCGACGGTGCCGTTCATGTCGAAGCTCTTGGTGCCCGCCCGGGTGAAGCCCATCTTCCGGTAGTAGCGCAGCGCCCGTTCGTTGAGCTGGTTGACGCCCAGCCACACGGTGGACGAGGCGCGCGCCCGCGCGGCGGCGACGGCGGCCTCCATCAGTTGGTGCGAGGGCGTCGCCGCGCGGCGCTGGCTGTGCGGCTGGGTGCCGTGGTTGCTGGTGCCGTGGTGGCCGGGCAGGACGTACATCTTCGAGACCTCGCTCACCGCGTCACCGGGTACCGCTGCGCGCACATCGGGGTCGGCGGGCCGGCCGTGCAGCACCAGCGCGTAACCGATGAGCGGCCCGCCGGCGCCGTCGCGAGCGACGATGACGTCGGCGTCGTCACCGGTGATCCACGCCGAAAAGCGTTGGGGCGACAGGGATTCGGCGATGTGCGCCGCGATGTCTTCGCGGCTCGAGTGTGCGGGGCAGGCGAGCGGGAAGGTCGCCGCCGCGAGGAAGGCGATCGACGGCGCCGCCCCCAGATCGGTCACCGTCTCGATGACCAGGGGGCTGATGATCGGGGGACTGATGACCGGGGGACTGTCGTCGGACATGAGTGCCATTGTGCCGCGCCTGGGGGCGCACCCCCAGGCGGGTTCGGGAGGCTGCCGGATTACCTCGGCGGGTCCGGGGCGTGAGACTGGAGCGGTGACTGGAGAGAATGTGACCATGCCGGGCAACAGCTACCGCGAACTCTGGCGGCGGACACCCGGGACCGTCGTCTTCGTGCTGGTTGCCGTCGTCCTCGCCTGGGCGGCGTTCTGCGTCCTCGTGGCCGGCCTGTCGGCGGGCGTGGCCCTGCTGGTGGTGGTCGTCGGCGTCGCGGTCCTCGTGGCGACGATGTGGGTGGCCCGCGGCACCGGGCAGGCGCACACCGGTCTGCTGCGGTTGACCGGGCTGCCGCCGATCACCGCACCCGAATGGGATCGTTCCGCGCGCGGCCACGCCGAATCGCCGGTCCGGCGCTTCCTCGGACCGCTCACGAGCGCGCGGTACTGGGCCGCGCTCGCCCATCAACTCGTGGTGGCGCCGGTGATCACCATGGCCACCGCGATCATCGTGCTGGTTTGGCTCGGTCTCGGTCTCGGCGGGGTCAGCTACGTTGCCTGGCGCGAGCCGCTGGCCCGGTTGGACGAGGCCAATGCCTCGGACGGCCGGCTCTTCAGCGGGCCGGTGCAGCTGTTCGGCGGGATCCCGGTGAACATCGACCCGGCACACCTTCCGCTCGTCGAATCGCTGATCGCCGCGGCGATCGGGCTGCTGTGCCTCGGCACCCTGCCCTGGGTGGCGGCCGGCTGCGCACATCTGAACTACTGGCCGGCCCGCGCCCTGCTCGGCCGCTGGGACTCCGACGACCTGGTGCGCGCCGTCCGGGCCGAGAACCTGGCCCGCGAGGCCGCGGTCCGCGCCGAGGACCGGTCGCTGCACCGGCTGGAGCGCGACCTGCACGACGGTCCGCAGCAGCGTCTGGTACGGCTGCAGATGGATCTGTCGTCCCTGGAGCGGCGGCTGGCCGCGGACGACGCCGTCGGGGCCGCCGAACTCAGTCGGGAGGCCCGCGGGCACGCTCAGGCCGCACTCGACGAGCTGCGCGCCCTGTCCTCGGGGGTCGCGCCGCCGCTGCTGACCGATCGCGGGCTCTCCGCCGCGCTCACCGCGCTGGCGGGCGCCTGCCCGGTGCCCACGCACACCGACCTGCCGCCCGGACTCGACGAGGCGGTCGGTCCCGAGGTGGCGCGCGCGGTCTACTTCGTCGTCGCCGAACTGCTGACCAACGTTGCGAAGCACGCGGAGGCGACGGCCGCCACGGTCACCGCCCGGGTGGCAGGCGACGGCACGCTGAGGCTCGACGTCACCGACGACGGCCGGGGCGGCGCACAGCTGGTCGAGGGGCACGGGCTGGCCGGGCTGGCCGACAGGTTGCGCGGTCTGCACGGCGATCTCGCCGTGGACAGTCCGCCGGACGCGGGGACCCGCGCCGTGGTGACGCTCGCCCCGGCGCGCCGGGTCTGAGCCTCGGGCAGACCTGGAGCGGGCCTAACCTGAACCCCATGAGCGAGTCGCTGCGGGTGCTGGTCGTCGAAGACTCCGTGCTGCTGCGCGAAGGGCTGGTCCGGTTGCTCGGTGAGCTCGGCTACCAGACCGTCGGGGCCTTCGGCGATGCGACGGATCTGGCGGCTCGGGTGGCCGAGCTGCGGCCGGAGGTGGTGGTGCTCGACGTCCGGCTCCCACCGGACTTCCGCGACGAGGGGCTGCGCGCCGCCCGGGCGCTCCGGGCCGACCGCACCGATGTCGGCGTGCTCCTGCTCAGCCAGTATGTGGAGGCCGTCTACGCGGCCGAGCTGCTGGCCGATCCCGGCGGTGGCGTCGGCTACCTGCTCAAGGACCGGGTGGCGTCACTGGACGAGTTGGGGGAGGCGATCGAACGCATTCGGGCCGGTGGGACGGTGCTGGATCCGCAGGTGGTCTCGGCGCTGCTCGGGGCGCGCCGCGACCCGCTGGTCGCGCTCACCGCCCGCGAACGGGAAGTGCTGGAACTGATGACGCAGGGGCGCAGCAACCGGGCGATCGCCCAGCACCTCGTCGTCGGTCTGGGCACCGTCGAGAAGTACATCACGGCGATCTTCGCCAAACTCGGGCTGCCGATGTCTGACGACGATCATCGGCGGGTGCTGGCCGTACTCGTGGGCCTCGGCCTGCGGTGAGACTCGCGACTGCGGGCGTCAGCCGATCCACTCGACGAGTTGATCGCCGATCTGCGCGTTGTTGAGCAGCGTGAAGTGGTTGGCGCGACCCAGATGCAGGCCGTTGTCCGGGTGCAGGCCGATCTGCCGGGACGAGGTGCGGCCGCTCGCGCTGCGGTGCAGCACCATGCCGTCGCCGAGCAGCCGGCTCACCGGATGCCGGGGATCGCGGGCGAGCGTCGCGGCGACGAAATAGTGGTCGGCGCCCGGCGGCAGCGGAATCTCGGCCGCCAGGGCCTCGCCGAGTTTATCGGGGTCGTAACCGGTCCAGTCGGCGTCGACCAGGGAGCCTCCGCGCAGATCGCGAATGCCGCCGGACCGTCGGCGCAACAGCCGACCGACGGCATCGGTCTCCGGAAACCGGGTCAGGGCGGCGCTCGCATAGTGCGCCAGCTGCTCGAGCGGGGCGCCCAGGTGCGGCGTGCCCAGGCTCACCGTTACCGCGACCCGGCGAGTCCAATCCTGTTCGGCCCGGCCGCCGTGATGGACGGCGCTGCGGGCCACCAGACCGCCCATCGAGTGTCCGATCAAGATCAGCTCGGTGGCCGGCACCGGCCAGCAGCGCACCAGCTCGTCGAGCACCTCGGCCAGATCCTGGCCGTTGGTGGAGATGTGCCGACCGGTGTTGTAGCGGACGAAGACCGAGGTGACGCCGGAGGCCCACAGGCGGTGCTCGTAGGGTGCCGAGGTCTTCTGTCCCACGCGCCAGGCGTGTTCGGTCTCGACCAGGCCGTGCAGGAAGACGGCGATCCGCCCGGTCGCCCGCGGGAAGGCCGCGGCCAGCCCGTCGGCGGTGACCGGCACGGCTCGTCCGGCGACCCGGAGCGACAGGTTGTCGTGGGTCAGGGGAGAGGCGTGACCGTCGAGCTCGTCGCCGATCAGGCCGTTCACCACGCCGATCACCCCGGCGCCGACCGTCGTCTCGGACACCGCCGAGCGCAGCGGCAGGTCGGCGATCCGCCCGGACACCCGGCCCGCGGCGGCCAGCTGGTCTTCGACGATCCGGTAGGTGCCGCCGGCGATGGCATCGTGCACCAGCTGGACGGGCGCCACCGTGCGTCCGAGCGGGCGGCGCAGCACCCCGAAGATGCGGCCGGCGACGGCTCGGTGGGTGGCGCCGATGCCGGCGGAGGCTTTGGACAGCTCGGTCAGGCCGAGTTCGCTGAGCGCCCGCACCTCACTTCGGCGATCCGGGGAAGTCGTCGTCATGTCGATGAGTGTACGGATGTGCACTCAATTCTCGGGGCGGATGTCGTGAAAACCACACCTGGCGGGTGCCGCGGCGGATGCGAAGACCCCCGGGCGGTGGGCCCGGGGGTCTTCGTCGGTGCGCGATACAAGGATTGAACTAGCTACGCGCTATCGTTCGGATATGGCTCTGACCACCTGTAATATGGGTCTGACCAGCTCTAATATCCTCGGGACGTGAGGACAGTTCCGGCCACTTACGGCCGGTTGTGGACGTCCAGAGGGACAAGATAGGGACAGAATCGGGCCGATGGAGGATCGAGTGACCAGGGAAAACGTCAAGGCCGCGCGTAGTGCGTTTGGTGCTATTCGGGCGCGTGGGAGCCGGTGGCAAGCGCGCTACACGGGGCCGAACGGTGAGCGCTACGCCAAGAGCTTCGGCTCCCGTCCCGAGGCCGAGGGATGGCTCAAGGCCGCCGAGCGGGACATCCACCTGGACATCTGGGAGGCTCCCGGCGTGACCAAGGCCAAGGCCTCGGCGGCCCGGTTGACGTTCGCCGCGTACGCCGCCGACTGGCTGGCTCATCGCCAAGTGGGCGGCCGACCGATCAAGCCTCGGACCCGCGCGGAGTATCAGACCATCTTGGACGACCACCTGGTCCCGGTGTTCGGTACCCGCTCGGTCACCGCCATCACGGCCGACGAGATCCGGGAGTGGTACCGCAAGCTCCTACCCAAGTCCCCGACACGGCGCGCCAACGTCTACGGCCTCATGCGGACGATCATGGCGACCGCCGAGGGGGACGGCGTGATCGAGGCCAACCCGGTCCACGTCCGCGGAGCCGGGACGGTCAAGCGTGCCAGCAAGACCGAGCCCGCCACGCTGGCAGAGCTGGAGACCATCGTCACCGAGGTGGACCGGATCTCTCGGACCGGCGACGACGGCCAGGAGGTGAGTGAGGATCTCGGCCGCGGGTACGGCGTCATGGTCTTGTTGGCCGCGTGGTGCGCGCTCCGGTACGGGGAGCTCACCGAGCTCCGGCGTAAGGATCTGGTCATCGACGTGGACGCCGAGGTCGGCGTCATCAAGATCCGCCGCGGCGTGGTCCGCGTGGACGGGGAGTTCAAGCAGGGGCCGCCAAAGTCCGACGCCGGTGTCCGGGACGTGACGATCCCGCCGCACTTGGTCCCGGTGGTGGCCGACCATCTACGTGAGCGCGTCGGCCGCGGTGCCGAGGCTCTCCTCTGGCCCGCCGAGCATGGGGGACACCTGGCACCGTCAACGTTCTACCGGCATTACTACCGAGCTCGGGAGGCCGCGGGACGGCCGGACCTCCGGTTCCACGATCTTCGGCACCTCGGTGCGGTCCTGGCCGCCCAGACCGGCGCGACGTTGGCCGAGCTCATGGAGCGCTTAGGGCACTCCACCCCGGCCGCGGCCATGCGCTACCAGCACGCCGCCGCGGGCCGCGGTGCCGAGATCGCGCGCCGGTTGTCCGCGCTGGCCGCCGGAGCCTGACACCGACGCCGACCGACCCCGTTCCCCGTCGTGGGAGCGGGGTCTTGTCGTCGGTGGGGTCCCGCCGAGGCTCCGGTGTGTCGCGCTCGGGCGTGTCGCGTTGCCTGGCCGGATAGTCCCAGGTCGCTCGGCGCCATGTTGACGGTGTGCGTCAATCACGTTGGGACACAGTAAAACCCGTGGTTGACCGGTACTTTCCGTCGCGCTACCTTGGGTCTCATCGCGTCCGCGACCAAGGCACGAGTACCTGGCTTCATCGACAGTTGACCATGGTGGTGCGCTTGAAAATGGGCACCAGGCCGACCCTGGGAGCTCACGGAGTGATCTACCTTCCGTGACCTCTCAGGAGCGCTCATCATGTCCAAGCGGACAACCCCCGCACGTCGTCCCATGTTCACCTTGACCGAGGCGTGCGCGTACATCGGCGTCTCGGACCGCACCCTCCGCCGCTACATCGCGGACGGCAAGCTCAAGGTCTCCCGAATCAACGCCCGCGTCATCCGCATTGACCCGGCCGAGCTGGACCGGTTCCTCGGCCTGGAGTCGGCGTAATGCCCGCGCGGATCGGGGAGAACCCGACCTACTCGGCCGCCCACTACCGTCTCAAGGCCGCCAAGGGCCGCGCCGCGCTGCACAAGTGCGTGGACTGTGGAGACCAGGCCAAGGACTGGAGCTATGACGGCCAGGACCCCGACGAACTGACCGGGTACACCCGCGTGGGAGGACCCGACCGCGCGTACTCCCTGGACCCGGCACGCTACGTCCCGAGGTGTCGGGCGTGCCATACCCGCCATGATCTCGGCGGGCCGCGTAAGGCCGTGTGCGCCAACGATCACGTCATCGCAGAGGTCGGCCGGGACAAGTGGGGAAGCTGTAACGCGTGCCGCACCGAGGGACGCCGACGCCGCCGACTCCTGGCCCGCGTCCTCCCGCTCCTGGCCGACCCTCAAGGCCTCGGCTCCGAGGATCTGGAGGTGGTCGCATGACCGGCCCCGCGGTCCTCGTTGCCGCCATGCTCCTCGGCCTCTCGGTCGGCGTCTGGCTCACCCTCGGACTCCACGCGCTGGCCGTCCGTCGTCGGCCGTCGCCGGTGTGCGTGCTGGCCTCGGCACCGTCCGACGCCACCGCCGAGATGGCGCGTGTTCTGGCCGCCGAGGTCCGACCGACACCCAGACGCGACGACGCCGAGCCCGAGGCCTCCGCCCACAACGTCACGTGACGTTAGGCCGCGCCACCAACCCGACCGGCGGACACGTCAATGGCCTTGTGCCACAAGCATTTACGCGAGAACCAGGAGGCACGAACGTGCCAGGAAAAGAAACGGCCCTCGGCCAGTCGCAAGCCGAGGACCATCTCACCAACCCGAGCGAAACCATCTACGCCGGTGACCCCATGGTATCGGACCGCGGTCCGGTTGTGGAGATCCTCGGGGGTGTCCGATGAGCAAGGTGACGCTGGAACACCCCGACAACCGGGGTGAGGTGACCGAGGCCAAGGAGGTCCTCGCCAAGGAGTTGGACTACCAACGCGCCGAGCGCAAGCGTGCCGAGCGCAAGGTCCACAAGGTCCAGGCCGATGAGGTGGAGAAGGAGCGTCGGCGTCGGCACGCCAGGCGGACCGTGGACGCCGAGGAGGCCGCCGAGGCCTCCGGTGACGCCGCCGCGCGTATCGCGGATCTCTGGATGGACCGGGACCAGCTCGACGCCAGTCCGGGCCTGGAGCCGCTCCTCGGGACGCTCCTGTTCCGTAGGTCGCTGGTGGTCCTGGCCGGTGCTCCCGGTTCGTTCAAGTCGTTCGTGGCCCTGGACTGGGCCGCGACGGTGGCCACCGGGACGACGTGGCAGGGACGCGGGGCCGTCCGCGGCTCGGTGCTGTACTTGGCCGGTGAGGGTGACGCCGGGTTCCCCAAGCGGCTCCGCGCGTGGGAGCTGGAGAACAACAAGGGGAACAAGGTCACCCTCCAGGTGTTCCCCCGACCGGCCGCGCTCCACCGGGCCGACGACGCCGAGACCGAGGCTCTCCTCACGTCGATCATCGAACGGTCCCCGGATCTGGTCATCGTGGACACCCTGGCGCGCTATGCGCCGGGGATGAACGAGAACTCGGCCCAGGAGATGGGCCAGTTGGTGGCCAACCTCTCCCGGATCAAGGACGAGACCGGCGCGTGTGTCGTCGTGGTCCACCACACCGCGCGCGACGGTGGCAATGAGCGCGGGTCCACCGCTCTCCGCGGAGCCTCGGACGCGCTCTACATGATGGCGCGTCCGAACAAGGACCGCCGGACGGTGGAGTTCACCATCGACCGCGCCAAGGAGGAGGCCTCCGGCGGGGACCCGATCAAGCTGGCCCTGGAAGTGGTGGACACCCCGCTCGGCTCCTCCCTGGTGATCCCGCACGGTAACCCGATCACCGACCCCTTGCCGGTGACCGCTCCCGAGGCTATGCCGACCCGCAAGTCCACCAACCTGGTCAAGCTCCTCTGGAATGTCTACGTCCACATGCGGGTGACCTCCACCGGGTGGACCGAGGGCCAGATCCGCGCGTTGGTCAAGGCGTCGGATCTCAACCTCGGGAAGAACGAGCGCCAGCGCTGGCCGGAGACGTGGGGTAAGGCGACCTCGGAGGGATACCTCAAACGGCCGAAGAACGGGGACCTCAAGGAGACCGGCTCGCGTTGGTTCATCGACGTGGCCAAGGTCCGAGAGGATCTCGGGTTCACCGATGAGGCCGAGTCCTACTACAAGGAGCACGTCCTGGAGGAGGCTCCCGAGATCCCCGACGCCGAGGCCGCATGAGGAGCGTCCGGTCCGGTGTCCGGTGGGTGTCCGCTGTGATTCAGGACACACCGTCCGCTTGGGATGTCCGCTCGATGTCCGCCCCGTCCGCTCCGAGGCATTACCGCAGGTCATTAAGGGTGTCCGCACCGGACACCTGAGCGGACACCGCCATATGTCCGCTGTAGGCGTCCGGTGGTGGGGGTTTATCCCCACCGCCAGCGGACAGGCCCGAAAGAAGAACTGAAAACAACCAACTTCCAGGCCTCGGATGGCCTGGACGACCAAGGAGACAACACCGATGAGACACCTACCTTCAGTCACAGCCTCGGATCTCCTCGGCACGCCGTCCGAGGACTGACCACCCGATGACCAACAACCCCACCAACCCGACCCCGGCGGACTCCCATCGACTAGAGGAGCCCACCACCATGTCCGACCCACAACGCGCGGCCGTCAAGATCGCCGCCTCACTGGCCTCGGGGAGCGTCCCCCGTGAGACATCCCGCTCGGGCCTCGGGGACCAGCTCGGCGTCCACCGACCCCGACGACGCCGCGGCCGGTCCGAGGAGTCCCGAGCCTTGGCAGACCAGATCCTTGCCGAGGAGGGCCGCGCGTGACCGAGACCATCTCCGCGCGACGACGGACCCCGCCGCGCCGTTTCGATGGCCCGGTAGCACTAGCCGCCGAGATCTTGCGCGGGACCGCCGATCTCCGCGGTGCCGCGTGTACCTCGGAGCCCAAGCTCTATGACCCGGACGTGAGCGCCGAGGAGCTCGGGCTCACCGACACCGAGAGGTGGTCGGCCGTCAAGGCCATCTGTGTCGGGTGTCCGGCGCGCGGACGGTGTTGGGAGTGGGCGCGCGGGCTCAACGGCCATCGTCGTCCTCGGGGTCCGTTGGCCGATGTCCAGTCCGACCCGTTCGCGGGCGTCCGCCGCTGGGACCAACGACGCGCGGGCATACCGGACCCCGACCCCGAGCCGCGACCACCCAAGCCTCCGCGACCACCCAAGCCCAAGCCGGAGCCGGAGCCGGAGCCGTGCCTCGGTCGGGAGTGTGACCGTCCGGCGGCCCGGTCGGGCCTGTGCGCGTCCCACGCGGCGCGGATGAGGAGACATCCCGACCAGCCGAGGGACATCCTCCTCCGGCCGCTCGGTGAGCCGCTCCCGCGTCCCGAGCCCGAGCCCGAGCGCGTGGACCCCGAGCCACCACCGCCGAGCGTGGACCCCGAGCCCGTGCGCTCACCGCGGCCTCGGCGGCCGGTCTGGCACACCACGGCGTGGGTCCGCCGGTGCCTCGGGCGTGGGTGCTCTAAGCCCGCGTGGGCCAACGGTCTGTGCCAGGCCCACAACATGCGCGTGCACCGGGACCCCGACCAGCCGAGGGACATCCTCCTCGGCCCGCTCCGGCGTAGTCCCCGAGACCCCGGCGACCCACCACCGCCCAAGCGTGGCGCGCGCTCTCGCGTCAAGCCCAACATCCACCGCAAGAAGAACCGAGCCAGGAGGCACCGACGATGACCGGCACATGTTCGGTTGCCGAGTGCGACCGTCCGGCGGCCCCTGGCCGTGGTGGCTGGTGTTCGACCCACTACGCGCGCAACTGGCGTACCGGGTCCCCAACCGGCGCGGTCCCGAGGCGTCGGCGGGATCTCACCGGCCAGCGCTTTGGCCGCTTGGTGGCCGCCGAGCCTGTCGCTGGAGGTGGTCGCTGGCTCTGCCGGTGCGATTGCGGACGGACCCGCACGGCGCGGGCCGCCGATCTGCTCCGCGGCCTGGTCCGTGAGTGCTCCACCCTCGGCGTGGCGCACGGCCGGGAGGGGTAGGGGGTGACGATCACGCGGCCACGCCCTCCTCCCCAGGCCCGCCGGTTAGCTGGCGTTTGAAAAACGGCCAGCGTCAACACACATTTCACCCGTAGCAAGCTAACGGCCGGCGTCAACACCGGCCCAACAGACAAGGAGGCCCACCGTGGCCGAGAACAGCAAGCAAGACCGCACCATCTCTACCGCCGCCCGCGTCGTCCTGGCCCTCACAGACGATGACCTGGACTCGGCGTTCCGCGCGCTCACCGAGGCCAGCACGTCCCGTGGCCTCGGCGGACTCCAGGCCGTGGCCGCCGCGCTCGGCCAGATGGCCGCGGACCGGATGACGCCCGCGGACGCCGAGGTCCTGGCCGCCGCGTGCCTGGACGCCGAGGCCGCCCGATGACCGCCGCCGAGCTGGTCCCGGTCCGGCCCACCGGCGTGACCGCTACCCACCACGTCCGCGGCGTCGGCCACCACGATCACGCCGAGTACGTGACCGACGACGGGACGCGCGTCACCGTCTCGGAGTACCGACGCCGGACCGACCCGCTCACGGTGACCTGGTGGGACGACGACGGCCGCCGCCAGGAGGTCCGAGCCCGAGGGTCGGCGCGGCTGGTGCTGGCCTCGGCAGGGTTCGCGCTCATCGACTGACCACCGACAAGTTGACGCCCACCGTCAACGGAACACGCTGTCCCGCACCGTGTTTCGTGACGGTGGGCGTCGTGGTCTGTATCGTCGTGGGTGGCCGAGGCGAACACGCCGACGCCACCGCTCGCTGGCCCAGCCGCCGCGCGCGGGTCCGCCACCGGGGCCTGGACAGGCCGCCGAGCTGGCCGACACCGCCGACGCCGCCGCTATCCGGGAGTGCGCACCCCCTTGAACGGTTCATCCCGTCCCGCGTGCTGCTCCTCCAGGGCCACGCGGGCCGGGGTGGATCTCCCAACTTCCCGGAGGTCCCAGTGACTAACTTCCTCGGCCAGGACGGCCGCCTCAACTTCCCCGACCAGTCCGACGACCAGCTCCGCGCGCGACGCGCCGAGCTGCTCAAGGAGGGCAACGCGTTCGTCGCCAAGGAGCGCAAGTCCGGCGCGGACATCGAACGCGCGGGCCGTATCGTCAACCACGCCCACGCCATCGACGCCGAGCTCAAGTCCCGCGCCGAGCGTCGGGCCGCCGGTGACAGCGGCGACGCGCGCCGGATCAACCACGACGAGGGTGCCCTCGGCGCGGGCCTCGGCGCAGCGGGAAAGACCTACCTCACATCGGCGGGCATGAAGGCCGCCGGTGCCGAGCTGGCCGCCAAGATCGGCGCTCCCCAGGGTGGCGGCCTCAAGGCCCTCACGGTCAGCAACGGGACCGCGGTGGCGATTACCGCTCCCGGTCTGGCACCGCTCGGCCGTCCGGCCACCGTGTTGGACAAGATCCCCGTCATCGCGGCGTCGGCCCCGTCGTTCCGGTTCCTCCAGCAGACGAGCCGGAGCAACAACGCCGCGGTGGTCGCCAAGGGAGCCACCAAGCCCGAGAGCGTCTACGGGATCTCCACCGTGGACCGCACCCTCCAGGTGGTCGCGCACGTCTCCGAGCCCGTGTTCGAGTACGACCTCCAGGACATCCCGAACCTGACCAGCTTCATCCAGGCGGAGATGGAGTTCGGGCTCGGGTTCGCGGTGGAGTCGGCCCTGTTCAACGACACCGGCGCGGCCGGTGAGCTGCACGGTCTGGCCGGGACCTCCGGCGTCCAGGCGCAGGAGTTCGGCGTGGATCTGCTCACGACCACCCGCCGCGCGCTGACCAAGATCGAGAACCTGGGCTACACGGGGTCGGTGTTCGTCGTGAGCCCCAGCGCGCTGGAGGAGATCGACCTGGCCACCACCTCGGGGTCCGGTGAGTTCCAGAACGCGCGGGCACCGTTCGACCGTGCCGAGTCGCGGCTCTGGGGTGTCCCGACCGTGGTGTCCACCCAGCTCCCTGCCGAGACGGCCTACCTCATCGGCGCGGACGCGGTGGCCCTCTACTCCGACCCCGGCGCACGTATCCGCGTCGAGTGGGACAAGAGCAACGATGACTTCGTCAAGAACTTCATCCGTTGCCGTCTGGAGGGCCGTTTCGAGATCGCGGCCACCCGACCGGAGGCAATCGTCAAGATCGCCACCGTCTCGGGCGAGTAAGACCACCGCACAATGACCGCCAACGGCCTCGGGGAGATCCTCCGGGGCCGTTGGTGTCTGACTTGAGAGGAGGCCCGCCGTGGGCCTATGGGGTGACGATGGGTTCTCCATCGGCGGAGTGTTCGAGGGCGGGATCTCCGGCGGCCGTATTCGGCTCGGGATCAACCTCCCCGGACCGCTCCCGGACATCAAGCTGGTGGACGAACCGTTCGGGCTCCGCGACGGTGGCCGGATCGGGGACGACAAACGCGCCCAGGCCTCGGCGCGCAAGCTGGCCGAGATCCAAGGACGCCGAGGGCCGACACGTGGCCAGGCCGCCGAGGGCCGCGCGTCGGCGTCCAAGGCCGCGCTGGCCGAGCTCCAGGCCCGGAGCGGGCCGACCCGCGAACAGGCCGCCGAGCGACGACGCCGGACCGGGAGGCCCGCCGCCCGTCTGATCTCCTCGGACGGCCATGAGCCGGGGTTGGTGTCGGGGTCCGCACGCCGGGACGCGGCCTCGGGGTCCCAGACCGTCGTGGGAGCCACCGGACACGTCCCCGTGGGCAAGATGGCCCACCCGCTCGGACGGACCGCTCCCATGCGACTCCGCCATGAGATCCGGCCAGGCGTGCCGTGCCCGTCATGCGCGCGTGGGGAGACCTACCCGCTCCTGTAGGGACAGATAGGGACAAGATCCGGCCCAGGGGATCGGTGCCAGCTAGGGACACCCTAGGGACACGCCGGTCCCCAGACATGAAGAAACCCCCTGTGACCAGGGGGTTTCTTTGTGCGCGATACAAGGATTGAACTTGTGACCTCTTCCGTGTCAGGGAAGCGCTCTCCCACTGAGCTAATCGCGCGGGATTATGAAATTCGATCTGATCTGGAGGTGACGACGGGAATCGAACCCGTGTGCACGGCTTTGCAGGCCGTTGCCTCACCACTCGG
>CAZEOP010000014.1:0-27394 GCA_964513715.1 uncultured Gordonia sp. | reverse complement strand
CATGGCCGTCGCCCAGGCCCAGTACCCGGTGGCCGACCTGACCTCGAAGCTGCGGGCCAAGGGTGTCGACGTCCGCTTCGGCATTCACCCCGTCGCCGGTCGACTGCCCGGTCACATGAACGTGCTGCTGGCCGAGGCCAAGCTCCCGTACGACATCGTCGAGGAGATGGACGAGATCAACGACGACTTCGGTGACACCGACGTGGTGCTGGTCATCGGCGCCAACGACACGGTCAACCCGGCCGCGTCGGAGGATCCGAGCTCGCCGATCGCCGGCATGCCGGTTCTCGAGGTGTGGAACGCGAAGGACGTCATCGTCTTCAAGCGGTCCATGGCCGCCGGCTACGCCGGTGTCCAGAACCCGCTGTTCTTCCGGGAGAACACCCAGATGCTGTTCGGTGACGCGAAGGACCGCGTCGAGGACATCATCGCGGCGCTGTAACTGCGCTCGCCCGTCCACCTCGGCCTCCGTCCCCGCTTGGGACGGGGGCCGCGGTGTTTCCGGGTGCACTCCACGGTCGGAACCACAACCAGGGTGTGTGCTTGCTTCGCGGCCTGTTCGGTGGAGAAACTGGTGACAGTCGATTGTCATGACGCCGAACGGGGGGACCGATGCCTCTGGAGAAGCGGCGACCTGTTGAAGACGCGCGCCCGACGGCCGCGAGTGCCTTCGACGCTGACCTGGATGCGCGGGTAAGGGAACGCCTCGCCGGCACCGATCTGAGCCTGCCCGAAAACCAGGAGCCCACGCAGATCGGGACGTACGAGAAGGAGGTCGATGGTTCGTTGTATCTAGCGCTTCCCGACGGTTCAAGGCTCTTGGCCGGAATCTCCGATCGGCAAGACTCATAGTCGGGCCGAATGATGAGCGGCGTGCTATGAGCCGATTCGCAAGCGCGAGTGTTGTCTTAGTCCACCCGCGTTGCGGTCATATGGCGCCAGATCGAATGGTCGAGCGCACGGGCCTCAATGTCCAGTTCCGCGGCCGCGTCGGACACGATCGACGCGACTTCGTCAGGACTGGCGGGACGGGAGATCGCCTCCGTGACGAAGCGAGTTACGAGGGTGTCGGCTTTGACACCGTCGTGTCCTACACACATCAAGAAATACTCCCATGTGACGGGCCCCAGTCCGCGAACGCCGGTGTAGGCGCGCTTTTGTGCCGCGGCGGCCGGATCGACGTCTTCGGCATGCGCGACACCGGCCGCGGTCAATGCGGCGGCCGCACTGACGATGGCGGCCGATTTAGGCACGCCGGAGGTCTTCTGCTTGTTGTCGAGAGTGGCTTCTAGCTTTTGCGGATCCTGGCCAGCCAGCACCCGCAGGTCGTTCCACGAGTCCCGCCCGCTCGCCTCCTGATACCGCCGAACTGCGGCGCGCACTCCGGTGTCCGCACGAGTGCCATACCGTGCCCGAATCGAGAGCACCGCGTCGATCAGCGCGAGTTCCACTGACCGCGGGTAGTAGGGCGGGGTCGGCAACAGCGTGACTTGATACTCAGTCAGCGCAGTGATCAATGCGGACGGTTCAGATCGGGGCATCGGAGGATCTTTCAGCGTGAGTGAATGGCACTCTACCGCTGTGATACACGACGAATCGTGGTTCGTTCACCAGTGATTCAGCACCCGGAAGTGGGTGGTGAGGCGGTGGTTCTCGATGACATGGAAGGCGACGCCCGGGCCGAAGTCGGTGGTGGCGACGCCCGGGCCCTCGAAGGGCAGGTTCAGCGTCGAGGAGACACCGGGGGCGACGATCAGCGGACGACCGCCGAAGACGGTGGCGGCGGCGGTGTGCGCGTGGCCCGCGACGATCCCGACGATGTTCGGGTGCGCGGCCAGCAGGTCCTCCACGCGCTCGGCCTCGTTCAGCCGCATACCGTCGATGAAGGGCAGCCCGATGGCGGCCGGCGGGTGATGCCAGGACAGCAGCACGTCGACGTCGCCCGCGGCGCGGATCTGCGCGTCCGCCCAGGCGAGGGTCTCCTGCGAGAGCAGGCCGTCCGGGCGGCCGGGGATCGACGAGTCGAGCGCGAGGATCAGCAGTTCGTCGGTCAGCAGCGACGAGTTGACCGGCGCGGTGCTCGCCGTGCCGGTGCGCTGCTGCGTGAAGGCGGCGCGGTCGTCGTGGTTGCCGAGCAGGGTCAGCACCGGCAGGTCGGCGACGAGAGTCGCGGCCGCCTCCGCATACTGTGCGGGCAGTCCCTCGTCGGCCAGGTCGCCGGTCACCAGCAGTGCCGCCGGCGCGCCGTGCCCGGTGCCGGCGTTCTGGACGGCAGCGTTCTGGACGGCGGTGTTCACATAGGCGACGGCCGCCGCGGCGCGGGCGCGATGCTCGGGTGTCCCGTTGAAATGCAGATCGCTGATCTGCGCGACGACCACCATCGCTGACGCCCCTCAGTTGCCCAGGTTCCGCGAGTGCGGACGCTCTCACGCTAAACCCTCGCCGAGGTTACCGTCGCGTCAGTAACGGCGGTCGTGAGCTACCGCACGACGGAGACCGTCACGCCCTCGGCGAACCGGTACGGGTTGGCGGCGAGCAGGCCCCCGAGATGTTTGCGCAGCCGGGACATCTCCGAGCGCGCGGTGATCCGCTGATCCGGATTGCCGAAGAGCTGTTCGGCCAGCTGAGCGGCGCTCAACCCGGCCGGATTGGCGGCGAGCAGCCGGAGGAGTTGCGCGTGCCGCGGCGAGGGACGGTGCACCCAACCGCCGCCGTCGCTCTGCACGCGAACCAGCGGCTCGTCGCCGTCGACGAGCTCGAGGTGCACCCGCCCGGGCGCGGAGCCGGTGTCGGCGACGCGCACCAGCCAGCCGCCGGGCATCGGTTCCAGGTCGCAGTCTCCGATGCCGGTGAGGTGGTGACGGCCCGCGGTGGGCACCCGCGGGAAGGGCAGGCGGGGGCGCGGGTCCACCCCGTCGAGTGCGGCGACCCAGCCGTAGGAGTCGACGGCGAAGGCCGGGCCGGCCGACCGCGCGAGGATCGGTGCGGCCACCGCGCGCAGTTCGTCGAGCCGGGCCCGGTGAACCTCGCGGAGCTGGGATTCGGCGAGTTTGGCGACCGTGTCGACCAGCGCGAGGGTCGTCGGATGGATCGTCGCAGCGGGGCCGCTGACGTCGATCGCGCCGAGCACCGCACCCGAGCGCGGGTCGCGAATCGGGGCGCCGGCGCAGGTCCACTCGTGGTGGCTGCGGACGAAGTGTTCGGCGGAGAACACCTGCACCGCCCGGCCGGAGGCCAGCGCGGTCCCGATGGCGTTGGTGCCCACCGAGTGCTCGGCCCACGACGCGCCCTCGGTGAAACCGAGCCGGTCGGCGCGGTGCAGCACCCGGGTGACGCCGTTGCGCCAGAGCACGCGCCCCTCGGCGTCGGCCACCACCAGGATGTTCTGGCCGTCGACGATGAGCGTGTCGAGGTGATGCATCAGTGGGTCGAGGAGTTCACTCAGACCGGAGGAGCGGCGGCGTTCGGCCAGGTCCATCGTGTCCAGGACGGGATCGGAGGTGTCCGAGTCGGGCCGCACCCCGGCCTGGCGGACGCGGTCCCACGACTCGCCGATCACCGTGCGCGGCCGGGCCGGCGGCTTCCTACCGGTCATCGAGGCGTCGTAGACGGCGTGCAGCACCGCGGCGTATTCGCGCGGATCGTCGCCCGCGGCCAGGGCCGGTTCGGGGGTCAACGGCAGGGGCACGGCGGCTTCTTCTCTCTCGGCTTGCGGCTCAGGTGCACGCGCCGTTGTGGTCACGATCACATCTACCGTCCTCCCGGCGGCCCGGGGCGTCAAGCATCCGCCGACTGCAACCGACTGCATCCCTTGCCGCGCGGCGGGCCCGGGGCGTCTGCTGGCGGACACCGAAGAACAAGTGACTTGGCTCACTCGATCAGAAAGGCATCCGCCGTGACGTCGACCCTCGAACCCGACACCCACCTTCCCGACACCGCCGCCGAGGCGCCCGCTGCCGGCACCCGGGACGTCGCGCCCCGCAGTGCTCAGCAGCGCGTCGACGCCTGGCTCGCGCGCTTCTCGGCCGCGCTGGAGGCGGGCGACGTCGCCGCGGCCGCCGGGATGTTCGCCGTCGACAGCTATTGGCGCGACCTGGTCGCCTTCACCTGGAATCTCAAGACCTCCGAGGGGCGCGACCAGATCGCCGCGATGCTGGCGCGGCGGCTGGCCGACACCGAGCCGGCCGGCTGGCGCACCACCGAACCGGCCACCGACGGCGCCGACGGCGTCGCCGAGGCGTTCATCGCCTTCGAGACCGCGACCGGTCGGGGCGAGGGGCACCTGCGCCTGACGCCCGGCCCCGACGGGCAGGACGAGGGCTGGACGCTGCTCACCACGCTGCAGGAACTGAAGGGGCACGAGGAGCGCACCGGTTTCACCCGTCCGCTCGGCGCGGTGCACGGCAGCGACCCCGATCAGCGTTCGTGGGCGCAGAAACAGGAGGACGAGGCGGCGGCGCTCGGCCGGACCGTGCAGCCCTACGTCCTGGTGATCGGCGGTGGGCAGGGCGGCATCGCCCTCGGCGCGCGGCTGCGGCAGCTCGGGGTGTCCGCGCTCGTCGTAGACAAGCACGACCGGCCGGGCGACCAGTGGCGCAAGCGCTACAAGTCGCTGTGCCTGCACGATCCGGTCTGGTACGACCACCTGCCGTACCTGCCCTTCCCGTCCAACTGGCCGGTCTTCGCGCCGAAGGACAAGATCGGCGATTGGCTGGAGTTCTACACCAAGGTCATGGAGGTGCCGTACTGGTCGCGGACCGAATGCACCTCGGCCGCGTACGACGAGGAGTCCGGGACGTGGACCGTCGAGGTGATCCGCGACGGCGAGAAGCTCGCCCTGCATCCGACCCAGTTGGTGCTGGCCACCGGGATGTCCGGGAAGGCGAATGTGCCGAAGTTCCCCGGGCAGGACGTCTTCGCCGGCGAGCAGCATCACTCCTCGCAGCACCCCGGACCCGACGGCTACCTCGGCAAGAAGGTCGTGGTGATCGGCGCCAACAACTCCGCGCACGACATCTGCAAGGCGCTCGTCGAGTCCGGCGTGGACACCACCATGGTGCAGCGGTCCTCGACGCACATCGTGAAGTCCGATTCGCTGATGGAGATCGGCCTCGGTGCGCTCTACAGCGAGCAGGCGGTGCGCGACGGAATGACCACCAAGAAGGCCGACTTCACTTTCGCCTCGCTGCCGTACCGGATCATGCACCAGTTCCAGATCCCGCTGTACGACCAGATCCGCGAGCGCGACAAGGACTTCTACGCTCGCCTGGAGGCCGCCGGTTTCGATCTCGACTTCGGCGACGACGACTCCGGGCTGTTCATGAAGTACCTGCGCCGCGGCTCGGGCTACTACATCGACGTCGGTGCGTGCGAGCTGGTCGCCGACGGCACCATCAAGCTCGCCAAGGGCGGGGTGGACCACCTCACCGAGAACTCGGTGGTGCTCACCGACGGCACCGAGCTGCCCGCCGACGTGGTGGTCTACGCGACCGGCTACGGCTCGATGAACGGCTGGGCCGCCGACCTCATGGGCCAGGAAGTGGCCGACCGGGTCGGCAAGGTGTGGGGTCTCGGTTCGGATACCACCAAGGACCCCGGGCCGTGGGAGGGCGAGCAGCGCAACATGTGGAAGCCCACCCAGCAGCCCGGCCTCTGGTTCCACGGCGGCAACCTGCATCAGTCGCGCCACTATTCGCTCTACCTCGCGCTGCAGCTCAAGGCGCGCTACGAGGGCCTCGACACTCCGGTGTACGGCCTGCAAGAGGTGCACCACCTGAGCTGAGGGCCTGCCCCCCGGTGACCGACTACAGGTCGCCGGGGAGCTTGTCCCGGCGGATCCCGCGCCACGACGGATGCCGCAGATGCCCGGTCGACGTCCAGTTCATGAACTGGACGTCGACCACCAGCTTCGGCAGCACCCAGGTGGCGCTGGAGGCGACGGGCGCGTCGATCCCGCCGAGGAACGGGCAGGTGCTGATGGTCAGGGGCTTCAGCTCGGCAAGGATCTCCGCGGCCTGCGCCTGCGTCCAGCCGGTGCCGACCCGGCCGACATAGCGCAGCCCGGTCTGCTCGGGTAGGCCGACGAGTACCGAGCCCAGGCCCCGCGAGTTGCCCTCGCGGCCGTACCGGAAGCCGCCGATCACCACCTCGATGTCGTTGAAGTTCTTCTGTTTGCGCCAGTCCGGGCTGCGCGAGCCGGCCCGATAGGGCGACGAGCGGCGCTTGGCGACGACGCCCTCCCAGCCGTTGCGCCGGGCCTGGCCGATCGCGTCGGCGGCGCTGCCGTCGAGCACCTGCGGCACCTCGACGTGCGGGTTCTGTGCGAAGCGCGGCGCCAGTTCTTCCAGCACCCGTCGGCGATCCTCCCACGGCGCGAACTCCAGGTTGCGCCCGTCCAGCGACAGGACGTCGAACAGCAGCAGCTTGAGCTGGTATTCGCCGGGGCGCCTGCGGCGCGACGAGAGCAGCGAGAAGTCGGCGTCGCCGGCCGCGTTGAGGGCCACCACCTCGCCGTCGAGCACCGCATCGTGACCGGCCAGCGACGTGGCGAGCCCGGCCAGCTCGGGAAAGTCGGCGGTCATGTCGATGCCTGAGCGCGAGGCCAGCCGCAGCCGCCCGTCGTGAAAGTGCGCCAGGATCCGATAGCCGTCCCACTTGCCCTCGAAGGCCCAGTCCGCCGGGTCCAGGCCGTCGATCGATTCATCGACGGCGAGCATCGGCCGCAGCGGTGTCACCGTCGCTCCGTCCGAGTCCGAGTCCGGCACGGCGGGACCGGGTGCGTGGCGGCGCTGCCGGTAGGCGCCCAGATCCACCACGCCGCCGGCCCCGGGTGCGGGTGGCGGTGCGGACGGGCCGTCCAGCCCGGCCAGCAGATCGCCGTCGTCGGAGAAGCGTTCCAGCACTTCGGGATACAGGAGTTGGGCCAGGTCCGGCTCGGACAGCTCGGCCCAGGTGCGCGGCGCGGCCACCCACGGCTGCTCGCGTCCGCGCAGCGAGTACGGGCTCAGCGTGGTCTTCGAGGCGCTGTTCTGACTCCAGTCGATGAACACTCGGCCCGGCCGGGCCTGCTTGTTCATCGAGGCGGTGACGTCCTGCGGGTATGCGCCCTCCAGCGCGGACGCGATCTCGCGGGCCACCGCCCGCGCCGACTCGGACTTCACCCGGGTGGGCAGCCGGGCATAGACGTGGATGCCCTTGCCGCCGCTGGTCACCGGGAACGACGACATGCCCGCATCGGCCAGGACGTCGCGGATGGTCAGCGCCACCGCGCCGCACTGACTCAGCGGCACGCCCGGCCCGGGGTCCAGGTCGAGGACGAGCCGGTCGGTCCGCCGCTCCGCCGACGAGCCGTCGCTGTCGCCGTCGCCGTCGCCGAGCGAGTCGATCCGCCACTGCGGGACGTGCAACTCGAGCGCCGAGTTCTGGGCGAACCAGACGAGAACGGCGGCGCTCGTGGCCACCGGATACTGCTTGTCGCCCGCGGAGTGCGCGATGGTGAAGCGCGGGATCCAGGCCGGCGTTCCGGCGGGCAGCGATTTCTCGAAGAACGACGGCGAGTCGACGCCGGCCGGCCAGCGTTTACGGGTCACCGGGCGCGACGTGAGGTGCGGCAGCAGCGCATCGGCGATCGCCAGGTAGTACGAGATCACGTCGTACTTGCGGGTTCCGGTTTCCGGATACAGCACGCGGTCCAGGTTCGACAGGGCGATCGTGTGCCCGTCGACCTCCAGTTCCTGTGCCACGCGTCCCATTCTCGCCTACTTTGGGGTGATGGCACCCGGCATGCGTTCCATCTGGAAAGGCGATCTGAGCTTCGGTCTGGTCAACGTCCCGGTCAAGGTCTACTCGGCGACGCAGAGCCACGACCGCTCCTCGCATCAGGTCGACGCCTCCGACGGCACGCGCATCCGCTACCGGCGGGTGCGCGAGGGCACCGACACCGAGGTGGACTACAGCAAGATCGCCAGCGCCTACGAGTCCGACGAGGGTGCGACGGTGATCCTCACCAAAGACGACCTGGCCACCCTGCCGGTCACGCGCAGCCCGGAGATCTCCATCGTCGAGTTCGTCCCGGCCGATCAGGTGGACCCGATCTATTTCGACAAGGCCTACTACCTGGAGCCGTCGTCCAAATCACCCAAGGCCTACATACTGCTGGCGCGGGCGCTGGAGAGCACCGATCGGCTGGCGATCGCCATGTTCACCCTGCGCAGCCGCACCCAGCTGGCGGCGCTGCGGGTGATCGACGGGGTGATGACCCTGCAGACGCTGCTGTGGCCGGACGAGGTCCGCAAGCCCGAGTTCGATTTCCTGGAGCAGGAGGTGCAGATCCGGCCGCAGGAGTTGGAGATGGCCGCCTCGCTCATCGGCACCATGGCCACCGACTTCGATCCGGCACGGTTCGAGGACGTCTACGAGAATGAGCTCGCCAAGCTCATCGAGGCGAAGGCCGGCGGGGAGCAGGCCTTCCCCGAGCAGGCGCCGGCTCCGGCGGCGGACGACGACGAGGTGGCCGATCTGCTGGCCGCGCTGCGCGCCTCGGTCAAGGACCGGACCGGTGGTGCGGAGGCCGCGGACGAGCCGGCTCGGGCGAAGAAGACCGCGGCCGGGACGACGCCGGTGAAGAAGACAGCAACGAAGAAGACGGTAGCAGCGAAGAAGACGGCAGCAGCGAAGAAGACGGCAGCAGCGAAGAAGACAGTGGCGAAGAAGGCGCCGGCGAAGAAGGCGGCGAAGAAGGTCGAGCCGAAGAGGTCGGCCTGAGCTGTGCTCGGTACAGTCGGCGGACGGTGAGAGAAAGGTGGGACAACCCGTGGCCCGCAACGACCCAGACTCCCGGAACCCCGACCCCTGGAACTCCGATTACTACGACGTCCTGATCGTCGGCGCCGGCCTGTCCGGCATCGACGCGGCCTATCGGCTGACCGAGCGCAATCCCGAACTCAGCTACCAGATCGTGGAGCAGCGCGAGCGGATCGGCGGGACCTGGGATCTGTTCCGCTATCCCGGGGTGCGCAGCGACTCCGACATCTTCACGCTTAGTTTCCCGTGGAACCCGTGGACGGGCCGTCGCACCTTCGCCGAGGGCGACGAGATCCGCGACTACCTGGAAGCAACGGCCCGCGACTTCGGGATCTACCCGCACATCCGGTTCGCCACGCAGGTGGTCTCCGCCGACTTCTCCAGTGAGACCGACCTGTGGACCGTGGACCTGCTGGTCGACGGTGAGCCGCGGTCGGTGACCGCGCGCTTCCTGTACGCCTGCACCGGCTACTACCGCTACGACGCGGGCTACCTGCCGGAGTTCCCCGGCCAGGACGACTTCACCGGCCGCCTGGTCCATCCGCAGTTCTGGCCCGATCACCTCGACTATGCGGGCAAGGACGTCGTCGTGATCGGCAGCGGCGCCACCGCGGTGACCCTGGTCCCGGCGATGGCGCAGACGGCCGGCTCGGTGACCATGCTGCAGCGCTCGCCGACCTACATGTTCGCGCGGGGCTGGAACGATCCGGTGACCGGTCTGGCGCAGCGGTTGCTGCCGAAACAGCTGGCGCACGATGTGACCCGGCACCGCAACACCCTGCTGACGATGGCCGTCTTCCAGATGGCCCGCCGCTTCCCGAAGGTCTCGCGGAAGCTGTTGCGGCGCATGGCCACTCATTACCTGCCCGCGGGCTACGACGTCGATACGCACTTCAATCCGAGCTACGACCCGTGGGATCAGCGGCTGTGCATCATCCCGGACGCGGACCTGTACCGGGTGCTCGGCGAGGGCCGCGCCGAGGTGGTGACCGACACGATCGAGCGCTTCACCCCGACCGGGATCGCGCTGACCGGCGGTCGCGAACTGCCGGCCGACATCATCGTCGCCGCGACCGGCCTGGACCTGCTGGCCTTCGGTGGAATCGAATTGTCCGTCGACGGTGAGCACGTCGACCCGGGTGAGAAATACGGCTATCGCGCCTACATGCTGAACGACGTGCCCAACTTCGCGTGGTCGGTCGGCTACACCAATGCCTCGTGGACGCTGCGCGTCGACCTGACGAGCAAGGCCGTCGCCGAGCTGATCGCCCACATGCGCGCGCACGGCTACACCCGCGCGTATCCGACGCTGCACGGGCAGGAGCCGGCGGCGCACGCCTTCTTCGAGCTCGACTCGGGGTACATCAAACGGTCGGCCTCGCGGCTGCCCAAGGCCGGGGATCGTGCTCCGTGGCAGGTGCGGCACAACGCGATCCTCGACGCCTTCGATGCGCGCCGGTACGACGTGACGCAGGAGATGGTCTTCTCCACGACCGGGCAGGAGAGCGGCGATGGCGCTGACGCGTGAGGAGGCGGTGGCCGAGTTCTTCGTCCGCGCGCAGTCGCAGGAGGTCAGTGAACCCGCGGAACTCGACGAGATCTGGGCGGCGCTGCCGACGGTGACCGTCGAGGAGATCCTCGGCGACTGGCGCGGCGGCGAACTGCCCTCCGGCCATCCGATGGACGGTCAGCTGGAGCAGGTCGGCTGGCACGGCAAGTGGTTCCGCAGCTGGTACGACGTGGCGCCGATGGTCTGCCGCGGCCCCGACGGGGAGCTGTACTCCAACACCGAGATCGGCAAGGGCGAGGCCAGTCTGTGGCCGGTGGCTTTCCGCGGCGAGGTGACCGCGTCGATGGTGTACGACGGCCAGCCCGTCATCGATCACTTCAAGCGGGTCGACGCCGGCACCCTGATGGGGATCATGAACGGTAAGACCTCGCTGGTGCGCGAGCGTCACTTCTACTTCTATCTGCAGCGCGACTCGCCGCGGGACTGACAACACCGGTGGCCGGGCCGCCGAGAGATGAACGGGGACAAACGATGGTGTCGGTGAACTTCGGGCGCAGTCGGCAGAACGAGGTCTACACGGGGGGAGTTCACGGCCGCCGCCCCGCGGTGCCCACCGATTTCGCCGAGTTGGAGCGGCGCGCGCAGGCCAAGATGTCCAAGCGGGCCTGGGCGTACATCGCGGGCGGTGCCGGCGAGGGCCGGACCATGGCGGCCAACCGGGCCGCGCTGGACCGGTGGGCCATCGTGCCGCGGGTGCTGCGCGATGTGAGCAGCCGCAACCTGGAGATCGAGCTCTTCGGGCAGCGCCTGGCCGCCCCGGTGCTCTTCGCCCCCGTCGGTGCCGGTGCACTGGCGCACCCGGATGCCGATGTGCACATCGGTCGCGCCGCGGCCGAACTCGGGGTGCCCTACATCTTCTCCAATCAGGGCTGCGCGCCGATGGAGGACGTGGCCGCGGCCATGGACGCCGTAGCGCCGGGCGCGCCGCGCTGGTTCCAGCTGTACTGGTCCACCGACGATCGGCTGGTCGACAGCCTCATCGCCCGTGCCGAGAAGATGGGTGCGGCGGCGCTGGCCGTCACCCTGGACACCACCATGCTGGGCTGGCGGCCGCAGGACCTGAACGTGGGTTCGCTGCCGTTCGCCCGGGCCGAGGGCATCGACCAGTACACGTCCGATCCGTCGTTCTGGGAGATCGTCGCCGAGCGGATCAAGGTCGCGACCGACGAGCGGCCGGAGATCTCGATCGGCGCCGTCAAGACGCTGCTGGCGATCGCCCGGAACGTGCCCGGCGACCTGCGCCGGAACCTGACCGCCGCGGAGCCGCGGGCCGCGGTGCAGACCTTCCTGGACATCTACTCGCGGCCGTCGCTCAACTGGGACGACATCGCCACGTTGCGGGAGAAGACGGCCCTGCCGATCGTGCTGAAGGGGATCCTGCATCCGGACGACGCGCGCCGGGCCGTCGACCTGGGGATCGAGGGCATCGTCGTCTCCAATCACGGTGGCCGGCAGATCGACGGCGCCATCTCCTCGGCCGACGCGCTGGTGGATGTGGCCGATGCCGTGGGCGGCAAGACGAAGATCCTCGTCGACTCCGGCTTCTATACCGGCTCGGACGTCTTCAAGGCGCTGGCGCTGGGGGCCGACGCCGTGTGCATCGGCCGTCCGCACATGTACGGCCTGGCGCTGAACGGCGCCGCCGGGGCGCGCGATGCGGTGGCCAACATCATCGCCGAACTGGACCTGACCCTGGGTCTGTCCGGCCACACCGACGTGACCGAGCTGGATCGGACCGCGCTCAAAGACCTGGGCTGAAGCGGTCTCGACTGCGCTCGACCAGCGAAGGGGGCTCGAAGTCCCGTTGGTTGAGGTTGAGCGTTCGCTGGTTGAGCGCAGTCGAAACCTCGACTCCCGCTGGTTGAGCGCAGTCGAAACCTTCGCTGGTTGAGCGCAGTCGAAACCCCGGTGTCAGACCAGCGGGCGGCCGGTGCGGCGGCGCCACTCCAGATCGGCCAGCAGCAGGTTGAACGGGAACTGGCGAAGCGGGCGGGGCATCACCTTCACCACGCGGCGCGCGATCGCGTTGTGCGCGTTGAAGAAGCGGCGCTGCGCCGGGCTCTGTTCCAGCCGGATCTTCTCCCGGAATTCGGGCGGCAGGTAGCCGACCGTCATCGTCTCGGAGAACCAGCCGAGCGCGCGGGAGAGCGGCTTGAAGGCGAAGTCCATCCGCACGATTTTCAGCAGGTAATCGCGGATGGTGTCGTCGATCTCGACTCCGGCCAGGGTCTGCTGCCAGTACTCCTCGAAGTCGGCGCGGGTGGCCGGCCACAGCTCGCGCGGCATCTGCAGCGTCGTGCCCATCACCGAGCCCTGCTGATAGGCCTCCTCGGTGATCTTCGCCGGATCGCCGTACAGCCGCTGCATGTCCTCCCAGCCGCGGTACAGGCAGGCCGCCACCCACAGCTGCAGCTTCGGGTCGAAGGCGTTGTATTCGACGGGGCTGTCTGCGGTGGACCGGACGTGGACGTGCGCCTTGTTGACCGCCTGGCGGTAGGCCTTGCGCATCTCCGGGCTCCCCATTCCGGCGACCGCCAGGTAGGTCAGCGTGGTGCGCGTCCGCTTGGCCGGATGCTTGAAGAGGCTGCCCGACTCCACCTTCGACTCGTAGACGCCGTAGCCCACCGCGGGCACCGACAGCTGCATGATCACGTTCGCCGGGCCGGCCAGCAGGGCGAGGCCGATCATGTCCAGGTCGTCCACCGCCACGGCGTCGAGCTGCTGCCGGGTGGACAGCGGCATGGACTCGGCGGCGTGGGCCAGTTCCCTGGCGCGCTGCGGGCTCACGGTCTCGGCGGTCATCGTCGCCTCCTCGATCGGATACGGTTATCTGATAACACTCGTTACCACTTGATGTCTTCGATTCAACGCCCGGCGGATTCGGTTGTCAAGGCTTCGGCCGCGCACTGGAACCGTGGTGAACGCGGCGGAGCCGGGTGCCAAGATGGAGGGGTGTCCTCACCCGATCAGGTCCCCGCGGAGGCGACCCTGCGCTCCTACGGCGGCGAGGCCGGCGATGTGCGCGTGGCTCGCCGTCGTGCCGCATTGATCGAGGCGACGCTGGATCAGTTGGCCGAACCCGAGGTCAGCGCGGTAACCGTGCGCGGCATCTGCGCGCGCGCCGGCCTCACGCCGCGCTACTTCTACGAGAGTTTCACCGGGGTCGACGACCTGGTCGCCGCGACCTACGACGGCGTGATCGATGAGATCGCCCAGGCCGCGCTGGCCGCCTTCGCCGACGGCGGGGGCGGTCGCGACAAGGTGGCTCGAGCCGTACGCGCGCTGGTCGACGTGATCGACTCCGATCGCCGCAAGGGCACGCTGCTGTTCGCGGACACGCTGCGCAGTCCGGTGGTCGCGGCCAAGCGGGAGGCCTCCACTCGGCTCTTCGTCGGGCTCACCAGTGAGTCGGCGGTGCAGGCGATCGGCGTGCGCCCGGGCCCGGAGACCACGGCCGCCGCCTACTTTCAGGTCGGCGGACTGGGCCGGTTGCTGGCGGCCTGGGTCGAGGGCGCGGTGGAACTGGGCCGCGAGGACCTGATCGGCGTGTGCGTCGCGATGCTGTTGCCGGACCGACTGGCGGACGGCGTCGCCGTCGAGCACTAGGTTGGTCCCTATGGCCTCATGGCGGGACTATCAGACGCAGGACCTTCCGGTGCCCCTCGCCGCCGCGCTGGAAGCCTTCGCCGAGCACGGCTACCACGGCACCAGCGTGCGGCAGATCGCGGCGCGCGCGGGGCTTTCGGTGCCCGGCCTGTATCACCACTACCCGTCCAAACAGTCTCTCCTGCAAGGGATTTCGGAGTTGACGATGGCCGATCTGCTGGAGCGCAGCGAGGCTGCGCTGGCCGAGGCGGGCGGCGATCCGCTGGCGCGTTTCGATGCGCTGATCGAGTCGTTGCTGCGCTTCCACATGTTCCGCAGAGCGCAGGCCTTCGTCGGCTCCACCGAGATCCGCAGCATGGATCCGGACTACCGGAGGATCTACGTCGGGCATCGGGATCGGCAGCAGGCGATGATCGACGAGGCGGTGGCCGACGGCGTCGCCGCCGGGGTCTTCACCACCGCGCATCCGCGTGATGCGGGGCGGGCGCTGGCGACGATGTGCGTGGGCGTGTCCACCTGGTACCGGCCGGACGGCCCGCTGGCGCCGGACGAGCTGGTCGCCCGCAATCTGGAGCTCGCGCACGGACTGGTCGGATATCGGCCGAAGGCTTGACGCGGTGCCGCGAGGAGTGGGACGGTGTAGTGACCGAGCGATCGTTCGGTAGGTCCTGGGGGCCCGGTAATTCGGGGATTGATTCGACTAGGGAGTGAATGACGATGGCCGTCGATCTGTCGTACAGCGACGACGTGCTCCACCTCGTGGAACGCACGCGCGCCTTCATCGCCGAGACGGTGCTACCGCTGGAGAACCGCTTCGCCGGCGACATCGAGGCGGCCGGCGGCGACGAACTGCGCCGCGACCTCAACGCCCAGGCCAAGGCGGCCGGCATCTTCGCGCCGCACGCGCCGGTCGAGTTCGGCGGTCTCGGCCTGAACATGTCCGACCGCTCGCCGGTGTTCACCGCCGCCGGCCGATCCACCTTCGGCCCGGCCGCACTGCACCTGGGTGCCCCGGACGAGGGCAACGTGCACATGCTGGCGCATGTCGCGAGCCCGGAGCAGAAGGAGCGCTACCTGGCACCGCTCGCCTCCGGCGAGATCCGCAGCGCCTTCGCGATGACCGAACCCGCGCCCGGAGCCGGCGCCGACCCCAGCGCCCTGCGCACCGCCGCCGAGCGGGTGCCCGGCGGCTGGAAGATCAACGGCGTCAAGCGGTTCATCACCGGCGCCGACGGGGCCGGCATGTGGATCATCATGGCGCGCACCCGGGGCGAGCCGGGGGAGCGCGGCGGCGCGACCATGTTCCTGGCGCCCGGCGGCACCGAGGGCATCTCCGTCGACCGCTACGTCCACACCTACGACCGCGGCATGATCGGCGGTCACTGCGAGGTGACCTTCACCGATGTCTTCGTGCCCGACGAGGATGTGCTCGGCGAGGTGGACGAGGGTTACCGCTACGCGCAGGTGCGGCTCGGCCCGGCCCGGATGACGCATGTGATGCGGTGGATGGGTATCGCCGAGCGCGCCCACGACATCGCGCTCGACTACGTCAGCGAGCGCCGGGGCTTCGGCGGCGTCCTCGGCGACCTCGGGATGATCCAGCAGATGGTGGCCGACAACGAGATCGACCTCGCGGCCAGTCGGGCGCTGCTGACCCGCGCGTGCTGGGAACT
Source organism: uncultured Gordonia sp. (assembly GCA_964513715.1). GTDB lineage: Bacteria > Actinomycetota > Actinomycetes > Mycobacteriales > Mycobacteriaceae > Gordonia. Next base: position 11,743 of record CAZEOP010000014.1, on the reverse strand, counting down.
CGACCTCGGCGAGCACGCCGGAAACGCCACGTCCATCGCCAAGACCTTCGGCGCCGAGGCCTTCTCCCGGATCCTGGACCGATCCATCCAGATGTGCGGCGGCCTGGGCGTCTCCGAGGATCTGCCGCTGGCCCGGCTGGCCAACGAACTGCGGCCGTTCCGCATCTACGACGGCCCGTCCGAGGTACACCGGTGGGCACTGGCCAAACGGGCCGTGGGCCGCGCCCGCAAGCAGCGCGAGGCAGGAGAGAAGAATGTCTGAACCGACCGTCGACCATCCCGGACTCAAGGCCGATGATCTGAGGAAGTTGCTGTCCGCCAACGGGATCGAGGTCTCCGGTGAGCTGAATATCGAGCTGATCAGCGGAGGCCGCTCCAATCTCACCTTCGCGGTGAACGACGACGTGCACCGCTGGGTGGCGCGCCGGCCGCCGCTGGCCGGGCTGACGCCGTCGGCGCACGACATGGAGCGCGAGTGGGCCGTCACCTCCGCGCTCGCCGGGACCGCGGTGCCGGTGGCCGCGCCGGTGGCGATCGACCGGAGCGGGGAGTTCATCGGTGCCCCGTGCACGGTGGTCGACTTCGTCGACGGCCAGGTGATCCGCACCGTCGACGATCTGTCGGCCTGGTCTGACGACGAGGTCGCCGCGAACTTCGAGGCGATGGTGCGCACCCTCGCCGCCCTGCACGATGTGGACTATGCGGCCGTGGGCCTGTCCGATTTCGGCAAGCCCGAGGGCTTCGCGGCGCGTCAGGTGAAGCTGTGGTCCCGGCAGTGGGGCCTGGTCAAGACGCGTGAGCTGCCCGACGTGGAGCGGCTGGCCGGCCTGCTGGCCGACCGGATTCCGGCTTCCGCGCGGTCGACCATCGTGCACGGCGACTACCGGGTGGACAACACCATCATCGCGCCCGGCGATCCGGGTACGGTCGCCGCGGTGGTCGACTGGGAGCTGTCGGCGCTCGGCGATCCGCTCACCGACGTCGCGCTGATGGGCGTCTACCGCGAGCCGGTCTTCGCCGAGGTGATGGGCTTCGCGCCGGCCTGGACCAGCGAGCGTTACCCCACCTCCGAGCAGATGGCCCAGCGGTACGCCCAGGTGGCCGGGGTGGACCTCGGCGACTGGGGCTTTTACGTCGGCCTGGCGAATCTGAAGCTCGGCGTCATCGCCGAGGGCATCACCCATCGCGCGCTGCTGGGCGGCTCGTCGGGAGCCGAGGGCGCCGAACGCGCCGCCGAGGCGACCGGTGCCTTCATCGCGGCCGGACTGGCCGCGCTGTGACCGGGTCTCCCGCGGCGAAGACCGCCCTGATCACCGGCGGCTCCCGCGGCATCGGCGCTGCCATCGCCGAACGCTTCGCCGCCGCGGGCTGGGATCTGACGATCAGTGCCCGCGGTCTCGAGGCGCTCGAAGCCACCGCACAGCGACTGCGCTCCCACGGTGGCCGGGTCGAGGTGGTCGCCGCCGACATGACCGACGAGGCGGCCGTCGCGGCGCTCATCGACGCGCACACAGGTGCCTTCGGCAGGTGCGATGCCCTCGTCGTCAACGCCGGCATGGGCGTCATGGGGGCGGTCGCCGACTTTCCGGTGCGCCGGTTCGACACGCTCTACCGGGTCAACGTGCGCGCGCCGTTCCTGTTGATGCAGGGCATGTTGCCCACGCTGCGGGCCACCGCGGGCGACGACGGCGCGGCCAAGGTCATCGCGATCTCGTCGATCACCGGCGTCTACCCGGAGCCGAACCTGACGGCCTACGGCGCCACCAAGGCCGCGCTCGCGTCGATGTGCGAGACCTTCAACCTGGAGGAGTCGGTGAACGGCGTCTCGGCGACGTCGATCTGCCCGGGCTATGTCGACACCGACATGTCCGAGTGGACGAAGGATGCGATCCCCGCGTCCGAGATGATCTCCGGCGCCGATGTCGCGGCGATCGCCTACGCGGTCACCGAACTGGGCAGATATGCGGTGCTGCCGCAGGCCGTGCTCACCCGACCCGGCGCCAACCTGCATCGGGCCTGAGTCGTGGGAGTCCTCTACCTGGTCCGGCACGGCCAAGCCCCCGCCCACGCCTACGCCGCGCCCCCTGAGCCGGCCGGCCTTGCCGCACCGATCCCTGAGCCGGGCGAGGAACGAGCCCGCGTCGAAGGGTCGTCGCCCGCGCCGCTCACCGACCTCGGCTTCGCGCAGGCCCGCGCCACCGGCCGTGAACTGGCCCGCCAGGTCCCCGAGCTCACCGCCGTGGTCAGCGGCGGTCTCCCGCGCCAGCGAGCCACCCTCGCCGGGGTGCTCGACGCCTTCGGCGCGGCCGGCGGCGGCGCCGAGACCGAGCGCGTCGTCGACCCCGGCTGGGACGAGTACGCGATCCCCGCGCTGCCCGGTGCGCCGACCGCCGGCATGTACACCAACCCCGCCGCCTACCAGCGCCTGCTCGACGAGGCCCTGCTTCGCTGGGTGCAGGGCGCCTCCGACGGCTCGGCGGACGGGGAGTCGTACGCCGACTACGTCGCGCGGATGAACGACGCCGCCCAGCGCGCCGCCGAGCTGGCCGGTTCGGGCCGCACCGTGCTCGCGGTGTCGTCAGCGGGCACCATCACCGCGCTGATCGCCCAGCTGTGGGGTGTGCCGCCGGAGTCGTGGCCCGCCCTGGCCCGCGCGATGGTGAACGCGTCCATCACCAAGCTGATCGTCGGGCGCCGCGGACTCACCGTCGTCTCGGTGAACGAGCACGCCCACCTGTCGGCCACCGACGTCGCCCTGGCCACCTTCCGCTGAGAATCCGTCGCGCCGCCGAAGCCGGATCGGCTCGTCGGTACGGCCGGGTTCCGCGGCGGCCGGGTCTACGATGGACCGCCATGAGCGACTTGCGACCGGGCGACGTGTTCGCCGGTTACGTCATCGAGCGGTCCCTGGGGCCGGGCCAGTCGGGGGACGTGTACCTGGTCCGCCATCCGCGCCTGCCGCGCCGCGAGGTGCTGGAGGTGCTGCCGGCCACCCTGACCGCGAGCCCGGGGTTCCGCGAGCAGTTCGAGCGCGACGTCGCGGCGCTGAGCCGGTCGGGGCAGAAGGTGCAGGACTTCGGCGAGCACGAGGGCCGTCTCTGGGTGGCTTTGGAGCATGCTGAACCGCCGATCCCGCCGCACCCCGCGTCTGTGCCGCCGCCGAGCCTGCCGCTCGTCGCACCGGCCACCTCCGCTCCGGTGCCGCAGCACCCGGCGCCCGGCTTCGGTCCGGCGTCAGGACCTGTGCCGCCGGCCGCTCCGGGAGTATCGGTGGACGGTGCGCAGAGAGTCCGGTCCTCGAGGCTCACGGCACTGCTCTGGGTGGACCTCGTGTTCGTCGTAGCACTCTGGTTTTGGTTCGGCTTCTGGTTCCACGGCAGCCCGCTATTCGCCTTCGAGCCAGGCTTCTGGCGCTGGGCGCTCACCGGCGCTACCTGGGTATCCGTCCCGCTGGTCGCTATCGTCCTGGTCGTCATCGCGATTGTGGCGAAGAGGTCCCGGGCGATGGCGGTGGTCGGTGGTCTGGCTGTCCTCGCGTGCGGTGCGTTCCTCGCATATGAGTGGTGGTATTGGTCCGGAAGAGTCTTCTTCGGCCTGATAGGAATTGTGCTGGTGATCGCCGGTGTGGTGACCGTTGTGTTCGCTGCACGGTCGAGCAGTTGGGGACAGTCTGCCGGTGTCGGCGGGCCGGTTGGTTCGGTCGCGGGTGCGCTGGGACCGGCCGGTGCAACGGCGTCACCGGGTGGATTCCAGGGGCTGGTGCTGACGACCAAGTACTTCCCCCTCGCCTGGATGTTCACCTTCTTCAAGCCGGTGATCGAGGTCGACGGCCAGGCGATGCGCGGGGTGTGGGGAGCCAACAGCATTCCGTTGCCGCCGGGTGAGCATCGGCTGCATGTCCATGTGCCGTACCTGATGCCGTCGCGGGTCGGAGCGGTGGACGTGACGGTTGCCGTGGCGCCGCAGTGTGCGACTCAGCTCGAGTACGCGGCACCGGCCTGGACGTTCAGCGGGGGCTCCGTGGGTCCGTCGCCCCAGCCGTACGCCGGGCTCGGCCTGTCCGTCGCCGTGATGGTGGTGCCCTTCGTGATCCTCGCGGTGCTGATGCTGCTCCTGCCGACGCTGCTGGTCTGACGCCGCGCCGTCTTCCGGCGGAGAATTCGTCGCGGATTCGCCCGCGATTCCGGCAAGATCCGCGACGGATTCCGGAGGCGGCGGATTTCGGAGGCGGCGGATTTCGGAGGCGGCGGGCGACGACGGCGGCGTACCGTCGAGGACATGAGCGATTCACCGGAACTCAGCCCCACCGACTGGGTGCGCGGCCAGACCGAGAAGATCCTGGCGACCGGGACCACCGAGTCGGTGTCGATCAACGGGATGAAGGTGGTCCTGTTCACCACCACCGGCGCCAAGTCGGGCAAGAAGCGGTATGTGCCGCTGATGCGCGTGGAGGAGAACGGCAAGTACGCGATGGTCGCCTCCAAGGGCGGTGCTCCGGAGAATCCGGCCTGGTATCACAACGTCAAGGCGCACCCCGAGCTCACCGTGCAGGACGGCGACGTCGTGACGACGAAGACTGCGCGCGAGCTGTCCGGCGACGAGCGTGCGCACTGGTGGGAGCTGGCCGTCGCCGCCTTCCCGACCTATGCCGAGTATCAGCGCAACACCGATCGGGAGATCCCCGTCTTCATCGTGGAATAGTCCCCGGAATCGCGGTCCTCACCGCTGCCGGATCTGCGCCGGGTGGGTGCGCTGTGCTAGCTTGAGCCCCATGACCGGTCAGCGCTGCACCATCCCGGAGGTCACCTATGTGACCACCGCTCTGGGATGCCGCCTGCCGCTGGCTCGCGTCCTGTGTCGCCGTCGAATGCGCTGAACCCAGCTTCCATCCCGCTCCCGCGGGCATTCGATTCATGCTGCGCCGCGGCCGTCTCCCGGCCCGCGCACCAGGCACATTAGGACACTCCCATGACTTCCACCCTCGATCGTCCCGTCACTGCCGCCGTTGCGGCGGTGACGCCCCGCCGGCGCAGTCCGGGTACCGTTACTCGACCGATCACATCGGCTGCCGCGCGGCCGGTGTCCGCCCGCGCCGCGGGTGTGACCAGCATCAAGGGGGTGAGGCAGGTGCCGCAGGCAGGTGTCGCCAGTCTCCAGCTCTCCACCAAGGCCGCCGCCCTGGTGCTGCGCACGGCTCGCGTCTCCGGTCCGGTTTTCCGCGACGACGCCGCCGCGCAGACGGGCCTGTCGATCTCGACGGTCAACCGCCAGGTGAGCGCGCTGCTCAAGGCCGGCTTGATCCGCGAGCGCGCCGACCTGACCCCGCCGGGTGCGGTCGGCCGCCCCCGCGTGCCGTTCGAGATCAACACCGGCGACTTCCTGACCGTCGGCATCCACATCGGCTACGCCGTCACCTCCATCACCACGCACGACCTGCAGCATCGCGTGGTCGGCGCCATCAACATCCCCACCCCGCAGGCGGCGACTCCGGACCAGGTGGTGGCCGCGATCGGCGCGAGTGCGCGGCGCTTCGCCGATCGCTGGGTGGGCAAGCGCCTGCTGTGGGGCGGTGTCGCGATCGGCGGCCGGGTTTCCGGCAACGGCGTCGTCGACCATCCGCGCCTCGGTTGGCAGGGTGTGCGGGTCGGCGAGCTGGTGGCCCAGTCGCTCGGTTTGCCGGTGTCGGTGGCCTCGCACGTCGAGGCGATGGCCGCGGCCGAATTGGTGGTGAATCCCGGCGAGTCGAGCCAGAACTTCCTGTACTTCTACGCCCGCGAAATGGCCGGCATCGCCTTCAGCGTCGACGGTGCGGTGCACACGCCGGCCGCCGGACCGCCGACCATCGGCCACTTCCCGGCCGGCGCCACCCGGCTGCTCGACCCGGAGAAGACCGGCCGCCTGGAGGAGGCGATCAGCGACTCGGGTGTGCTGCGCGCGGCCGCGGCCGCCGGCATCGAGGTCGACAGCCTGGAGGGTCTGCGGCACGCCGCCCGCAGCGGTGACACGGTGGCGCACGACATCCTCGCCGAGCGCGCCGAGGTGCTCGGCCGGACCGTCGCCCTGATCTCCGACATCTTCAACCCGGACTATGTGATCCTCGGCGGGCAGGCGTTCACCGATTACCCGGAGGCGCTCCCGGTGGTCTCGAAGGCGCTGCGCGCCACCTCGGTGATCACCGACCGCGACGTCCGGGTGGCCCGCTCGGCCATCACCGTCCAGCAGAAGGCCGCCGGCGCCGTCGCCCTCGACGCAATCTACGCCGATCCCCTAGAAGCCCTCGCCCACACCGCCTAATCCCCGTTCGTGCTGCTGGTTTCCGTCGCGCCCTATTGCGCGGCGATTGGCAGCAACAGAAAGTGTGGGCACGAGGAGGTCGGCCCGGGGCGGGGCGGGGCGGGGGCGTCAGTCGGAGGTGCGGCGGTGGTAGGCGCGCAGGGCGAAGGGCGCGAAGATCAGGGTCAGGCCCACCGACCAGAGCACCGTCGCCAGCACCGGATGATGCAGCGGCAGCGCCGCCCCGGGGGCCGCGGCCGGACCGTTGCCCCACAGCACGCGCAGCGACTGCACGAGCGACGAGATGGGATTCCACTCGGCGATGGCGCGCAGCCACGGGGCCATCGGCGCGGTCGGCACGAAGGCGTTCGAGAGGAAGGTCAGCGGGAAGATCGTGGTGAACATGACGCCGTTGACCGATTCCACCGAGCGCAGGACCGAGCCGACCAGCACGCCGAACCAGATCAGCGCGAAGCCGAAGAGCACCAGCAGCGCGAAGCCGCCGATCGCGTCGAGCACGTTCGTGTGGATCCGCCAGCCGATCGCCAGACCGGTCAGCGCCATCACCACGATGCCGATCATCGAGTGCAGCACCGAGGCGATGGACCGCCCGAAGAGGTACGACGTCCGGGAGATCGGCAGTGAGCGGAAGCGGTCGACGATGCCCTTGTCGACGTCGGCGGTGATGCCGGTCGCCACCACGAAGGCGGTGAAGGCGATGGTCTGGCCCATGATGCCGGGCAGCAGATATTCCTTGTAGCTGCCGCCGCCGGGCACCGGCATCGCCGGTCCGAAGACGAAGGCGAACAGCACTACGAACATGATCGGCTGGATGGTGACGTCGGCCAGCATCTCGGGCATCCGCTTGGTGTGGATCAGGCTGCGTTTGACCATGATCTGCGTCTGCCGCCACATCCCGGGCGGTGTCACGGTCGCGGCCGGCCCGCCGGGCGGCGGCGAAGCCGGAGGGCGCGACGAAGCCGGATTGATCGGTGCAGTGGTCACGGCTGCTCCTCCTCGGTCTCGGCGCGGCGTCCGGTCAGGGACAGGAAGACGTCGTCCAGGCTCGGCCGGGACAGGCTCAAGTCGTCGACGGCGATCCCGGAGGTGTCGAGCAACTGGGCGACGCGCGTCAGATCGGGCAGGCCGCCGGCCGGAATGGTGAGCGAGCGCGAGCCCGCGTCGACGAAGATCTCGGCAGCCACCGGTGTGATCAGCGCCTGCGCGGCGGCGAGGTCGCCCGCCTCGGTCAGTGTCACGACGACGCTGGCCGCACCCGCCTGATCTTTCAGTTCCAGCGGTGTGCCCTCGGCGATGATCCGGCCCTGATCGATGACGACGATCCGGTCGGCCAGCTGATCGGCCTCCTCCAGGTACTGGGTGGTGAGCACCAGGGTGGTGCCCTGGGCGACGAGCCCGCGGAGTACGTCCCACAGCTCGTTGCGGCTGTGCGGATCGAGCCCGGTCGTCGGCTCGTCGAGGAACAGCACCGGGGGCGAGCTGAGCAGGCTGACGGCCAGATCGATGCGCCGGCGCATACCGCCGGAGTAGTCGCGCACCACCTTGTCGCCGGCCTCGGTGAGCGAGAACTGGTGCAGCAGTTCCTCGGTCCGGGCGCGCAGCGTCTTGCGCCCGATGCCGTAGAGGCCGCCGATCATCGCGAGGTTCTCCCGGCCGGTCAGCAGCTCGTCGACGGTGGCCGCCTGCCCGGTCAGGCCCATGTGCCGGCGGACCTCGTCGCCCTGGGTGCGGACGTCGTAGCCGGCGATGCGGGCCGTGCCCGACGTGGGTATCGACAGGGTGGTCATCATCCGGACGGTGGTGGTCTTGCCGGCGCCGTTCGGGCCGAGCATGCCGAGCACGCTGCCGGTGGGGACGCTGAACGAGACGCCGTCGACGGCCGTGAAGTCGCCGAACCGTTTGACGAGATCGACGGCTTCGACAGCGGGTTGATCCGTGGTCACCGGTCAAGCCTAATGGCCGCGGACCGATCCGTCGCGTCTATTTTTTCTCCGGTCCGGGGCTCACCGGCCGGGCGGGATCAGTCCGGGTGGCGGGGGCCCTTGCGCTGGGCGCGCTTGCGCGCCTTCTGGCTCTTCTTCGCGGCGCGTTCGGCCACCCGCTCGGCGCGTTCGGCCACCTTGTCGGCGACGGCCCGGGCCTTGTCGGCGGCCGCCCGTTCGGCGGCGCGCACCTTCTCCTGGGTGGCGCGCTGCTCGGCTTCGGCGCGTTCGGCCGCAAGGCGCGATTCCTCGGCCTGCGCCAGCTGCTCGGCGGCCTCGTTCGCGGAGCGGACCGACGGCGCATTCTTGTTGCGCACCAGCGGATGTGCCCGCAGCCGCCGGTAGCCGCGTACCGAGAGCGAGCTGGTGTGTCCGACGTGGAACTCCGGCTCGTCGGCCAGCTGATCGGCCAGATTCTCGTCGATCAGGGTGGCGCCCTCGCGGGCCACCCCGGCCAGCCGCGCGGCGATGTTGACCGGTTCTCCGTAGACGTCGCCCATCCGGTTCAGCGCGATGCCCGAGGCCAGGCCGATCCGCAGCGTCGGCAGGGCGCCGTCAGAGGCGAGGCCGTGCAGTCGCAGCGCGATCTCCGCGGCGTCGGCCGGCGTGCTCGCGGTGAACATCACCGCATCGCCGATCGTCTTGATCACCTGCCCGTCGTGTCCGGTCACCACCTGGTGGGCCGCCGACTCGAAGGTCTCCAGCAGATCTTCCAGCTCGTGCAGGCCCAGGCGCCGGGTCAGGGATGTGTAGCCGACGATGTCGGCGAAGCCGATCACCACCTCGGTGCCCTCGGCGTCGGCTTCCTCGGTGGTGTGCCTGTCCTCGTAGCGCAGGTAGTTCTCCAGGTGGCGGCGCCAGACCAGTTCCTGGATCCGCTGCAGGGCGTCGACCAACTCGTCCCGGCTCAGCTCGTTGTCCGGGTCCTCGGCCAGCGCGCGGATGTGCACCGCCTGCCATTCGGCCAGGCGCGCGGTCGACTGGCCGATCACCCGCGCCGCGGCCAGCTGAGCTACCGGATCGAGTTGCCGGTCGGTGCCGACGTACACGCCGAGGGCGGCCTCGTCGTCGGCGGTGAACTGCGGGAGGTCGCTCGGGTCGTCGCCGAAACCGAAGGCGCTCCACAGTCTCACGGCGAACGCCGGGTCGACGCGCAGCTTCTCGATCATCTCGTCGCGGCTGAACGTGATGGCGAGTTCGTCGGGCATACCCATCAGCATGGCACGGTGCCATCCGGCAGCACAGGACTCAGCCGTGCAGCAGGCCCTTCACGAGGTAGGCCATCCGGGCGGCGAACTCCGGGCGAGGTGTGCTGCGCGGCATCCGGACGGCATCGTTGACGACGGCGAGGGCGGCGTGCACCGTGAGCGTCGCCGACTTGTCGCTCAGGTCGTCGCGGGAGGCCTTGAGCAATTCCACCCAGCGGCTGACGTAGCGGCGCTGGCTGGCCAGCAGCTCGGCGGCGTGCGGATTGCCGGCCAACGCGTACCCGCTGGTCAGCGCCACCAGCAGGTCCGGTGAGGCGGTCAGATTCTGGACGTACGAGTCCACCAGCAGATCGAGCAGCGCCGCCGGGTCGGACGTGGTCAGGGCCGCGGCCATGGCCCCGGCCTCCAGGCGCATCGCGCTGCGCTGGCCGATGGCGACGAGGATCGCGTCCTTGGACGGGAAGTGCTTGTAGACGCTGGGTCCGGTGATGCCGACCGCCGCGCCGATGTCGTCGACCCCGGTCCCGGCGAAGCCGTGTTCGGCGAAGAGCCGGGCCGCGGCGTCGAGGATCTCGTCGCGCCGCCCGCCGTCGGTCGGTGGGGGCTCGGGGGCCTCGGGCAGCGGCGGGGCGAGCGACGGCCGGAGCTCGAAGAGCCGCCAGATCAGTTGGCGCACCGTGGTTTCGGTGAACTCCTGGTCGCTGCGGGGCACGCGGCCGATGAGGCTGCCGGCCACCGAGAGCATCGCGCCGGCCAGGTACATCGACTCGCGTTCGGTCAGTTCGGGTCGGCTCTGGGCGATGGCGGCCGCCCACCGGCGCAGGACCGCACGGGTCCGGCGCACCACCTCGCGATTCTGGTCGTCGGACAGGTGCTGGCCGGACCAGCGCCACAACGAGGAGGCGCCCAGATCGGCGACGCTCAGTGCGGTGGCGGCGGTCACCACGGCCTCCGCGGGGTCGGGGGCGTGGTCCAGGGCGGCATCGGAGAGCGATTCGAAGCTGTCGACGGCGCACTCGGTGGCCGCGAAGAGCAGGGCCTGCTTGTCGGCGAAGTGCCGATACACCGTGGGGGTGCTGACCCCGGCCCGCGCGGCGACGTCGGAGACCGAGACATGCGGGTAGCCCCGGGTGGCGAACAGGGTGGCGGCGGCCGCGCTGAGCTGGCGGCGCCGGTCCTGCGCGCTGCTGCGGCGAGGGGCTCTGGGGGTCGACATCGTGAACCGACCATAGCCGAAGCCGGAACGGATTCCTACACATTCACCTGTGGGTATAGCCAAATGCGTTATTCCGCGTTAGCCTCACTGAGTAACCACCATGGTTCGTGTGAAAGGAACACAAGTGCCTCAAGCATTCATCTACGACGCGGTGCGTACGCCCCGTGGCAAGCAGCGCGGCGGTGCGCTGCACACCGTCAAGCCGATCGACCTGGTCTCCGGCCTGATCGACGGTCTCCTGGAGCGTCACCCCGAGCTGGATCCGAAGGCCATCGACGACGTGGTGCTCGGTGTCGTGTCGCCCGTCGGTGAGCAGGGCGCCGTGATCGCCCGCACCGCGGCGCTGACCTCGGGCCTCGGCGAGAGCGTCCCGGGCACCCAGATCAACCGTTTCTGCGCCTCGGGCCTGGAGGCCTGCAACCTGGCCGCGGCCAAGGTGGCCTCCGGCTACGACGACCTGGTGCTGGCCGGCGGTGTCGAGTCGATGTCGCGCGTGCCGATGGGCAGCGACGGCGGCGCCCTGTTCATGGACCCCGCCACCGCGTACGACAACTACATCGCCCCGCAGGGCATCGGTGCCGACCTGATCGCCACCATGGAGGGCTTCAGCCGCGAGGACGTCGACGCCTTCGCCGCCGAGTCGCAGCGCCGCGCCGAGGTCGCCTGGAACGAGGGCCGCTTCGCCAAGTCGATCGTCCCGGTCACCGACATCAACGGTGTGACCGTCCTGGACAAGGACGAGCACATGCGCCCGGGTACCACCGCCGAGGCCCTCGGCAAGCTGAAGCCGGCCTTCCAGGCCCTCGCCGACATGGCGGGCTTCGACGACGTGATCCTGCAGAAGTACCCCGCGGTCGAAAAGGTGAACCACGTTCACACCGGCGGCAACAGCTCGGGCATCGTCGACGGCGCCGGCCTGGTGCTGATCGGCTCCGAGGAGGCGGGCAAGCGCAACGGCCTCACCCCGCGCGGGCGCATCGTGGCCTACGCCGAGGTCGGCAGCGAGCCCGCGATCATGCTCACCGGCCCCACCCCGGCCACCG
>CAZEOP010000013.1:0-27490 GCA_964513715.1 uncultured Gordonia sp. | reverse complement strand
AGATCCCGGGCGTCGACCTGGACGGCAGCTACGGCGCCGCCGAGTTCGTCGCCTGGTACGACGGCCACCCGGACTTCCCGCGCGAGTGGCCGCTGGAGGCGGAGAAGGTCGCCGTGATCGGCGTCGGCAACGTGGCGCTCGACGTGGCCCGCGTGCTCGCCAAGACCGGCGACGAGCTGCTGCCCACCGAGATCCCGGACAACGTCTACCAGGGCCTCAAGGCGAACAAGGCCGTCGAGGTGCACGTCTTCGGCCGCCGTGGCCCGGCGCAGGCCAAGTTCACTCCGCTGGAGCTCAAGGAGCTCGACCACTCGCCGAACATCGAGGTGGTGGTGAACCCGGAGGACATCGAGTACGACGAGGGTTCCGCCGTCGCCCGGCGCACCTCGAAGATCACCGACCAGGTCGCGACGATCATCGAGAACTACGCGATCCACGAGCCCAAGACCGGCGCGATCCACAAGCTCTTCCTGCACTTCTTCGAGAGCCCGGTGGAGATCCTCGGCGAGGACGGGAAGGTCGTGGGCCTGCGCACCGAGCGCACCGAGCTCGACGGCACCGGCAACGTCAAGGGCACCGGCAAGCACACCGACTGGGAGCTCGGCGCCGTGTACCGCGCCGTCGGCTACCTCTCGGACAACCTGCCGGAGATCCCCTTCGACAGCCAGGCCGGCGTGATCCCGAACGAGGCCGGCCGCGTCTTCGACGAGGGCGCCCACGTCACCGGCCTGTACACCACCGGCTGGATCAAGCGCGGCCCGGTCGGCCTGATCGGCCACACCAAGGGTGACGCCAACGAGACCGTCGAATGCCTGGTGGAGGACATGGTCAACGGTGCGCTGAACGCGCCCGAGGACCCGAGCGAGGAGTCGGTGATCGCGCTGCTCGAGTCGCGCAAGGTCCCGTACACCACCTGGGACGGCTGGTACCGGCTGGACGAGTACGAGCGCGGCCTGGGTGCCGCCGAGGGCCGCGAGCGCAAGAAGGTGGTGGAGCGGCACGAGATGCTCGCCGCCTCCGAGCCCGACAAGGCCTGACCTCACCCGCCTGCCCGACGGCCCGCCCCATCTCCGGGGCGGGCCGTCGCGCATCCGCGCCGCGTTCGACGCGCCTTGCGGGGTGGCTTTCGACGCGCGCGGTTCCTGAGCCCCGTCGAAGGGCACTTCGTTCATCGCGCGGCTCAGCCGGCGGGGAGGCCGAGGGCGCGGCGGACGGTGCCGAACTTGGCCTGCGTCTCGGCCACCTCGGTGTCCGGGTCCGAGCCCGCGACGATCCCGCCGCCCGCCCAGGCGCGGACCCGGCGGTGGTCGGCGGACAGCTCCAGGCAGCGGATGGCGACCAGCCATTCGCCGTCGCCGCGCGCATCGCACCAGCCGACCGTGCCGCCGTAGAAGCTGCGGGGGCCCTCGAGCCGGTCGATCAGCTCGGCGGCCGCCGCGGTCGGGGTGCCGCACACCGCGGGCGTGGGGCTCAGCCGGGCGGCCAGGTCGAGCGCGGTGATCGACGGATCGGCCAGCACCCCGCGGATCGGGGTGGCCAGATGCCACAGCTCGCCGGTGCAGGTGAGCTCGGGCTGCTCGGGCACCGACAGCTCGCGGCACAGCGGCGCGAGCTGGGCGCGCAGCTCGTCGACGACGAAGGCGTGCTCGGCCAGGTCTTTCGCCGAACCCAGCAGCTTTTCCGCCGCGGCGGCGTCGGCCGCGGGATCTGCCTGCCGCGGCACCGATCCGGCGTACGGATGGCAGGTCACCACCGGTCCCTCGCGGCGCACCAGCAGTTCCGGGCTGGCGCCGATCAGCCAGCGACCGGCGTACCCGGGTGCCGCGTCGAGCGGGCAGGCGAAGACCGCGGCCCGGGTGCCGATGTGGGCAAAGGCGCCGACCAGTTCCACGGGGTCGACGGCCTCGGGCAGCGTCCACTCCGCGCGGCGGGCCAGCACCACCTTGGCCACCGTGCCCGCCTCGATGGCCGCCAGCGCGGTGCGGATCCGCGCGCGGTGCGCGGCCGCGGGCGTCACGTCCTCGGTCAACGGCGTGCGCGCCACCGGTGGCCGGCCCGCCGGTGCGGCGCCGAGCCGCCACCGTTCGGGCACCGTCAGCGCGGCGAGTCGTCCGTCGAAGCCGAGGGCCCCGGCCACCACCGGCGCGCCGCCGGCCAGGGCCGCGCGCGCCGCGTCCACCGAGTGGTACTGCGCGGCCGTCCCGTCGCCGTGGACGGCGCGGCCGTCGCGGCGCAGGAGGAAGCCGGGTGCGCCGGTCACCGCGCGACGGATCCGCTGATCTGCCGCTCGGCCACCAGCTGCTGCGCCAGGTCGACGCCGCGATGTGCGGGGAGCGTGTCGCCGTGCTGGGAATCGAGCCCCACCAGCAGCAGGCACGAGTGCTCGTCCACCCGCTGCACGGCGCGGTAGACGGCGTTCGAGACGCCGTCGGAGGTGCTCGTGGTCGGTTTCCCGTGCTGCCACTGCCCGGCCGGCAGGGTGCCGGCGGGCAGGTTGAGCGCGCCGCAGTCGCCGACGGTGGCGAAGACCGCGTGCACCGGCGGCACCGCCGGATCGGTGCTCGACCGCTTGACCGCCTCGTTCAGTGCGTCGTAGGTGGTGCGGGTCTCGCCGTCGGGCACCACCGTCAGCGTCTGGCCGGCGGCGGCGGCGCGCGCGGCGGCGGCCTGCCAGCCGGTCGGCGGAGTCACCGTGACCTGCACCCCGCGGTCGAGCGCGAAGGTCTGGGCCCCGTCGTCCCCGGATGTCCACGGCCGGACGATCACCAGGACGATCGCGACGGCGGCGGCGATGAGCGCGCCCAGCAGACCGAGCAGCCGAGCCCTGGACTTCATGGCGCTCCTTCCGGACGGATCGGGCATCACGCTAGACGTTAAAACCCGCGTGCGTCTAACGGTCGCCGCGGCGACCGCGGTCCGGCAGAGTCTGGCGCGGGTCACGAGTATCAGCGACAAGCCCGGGCTGGCTGATCGGCAACCCTCCGCCGTCGAGCGGGGTGCCCCCGGTGACGACCCGGCCGCCGGCCGACCGGTCGCGGCAAGCGCGGAACCACTGAGGAGCTTCACCCATGACCGCTGTACTGGACGCACCGATCCTGTCGGGCCCCGACCTCGAACTCGACACCGCCGGATCGCCCGGGTCCGGGCGTGTGGCCGGCCCCGCGGTGCCGGCGCTGGCGGAGGTGACCGGCGCGGGTCAGCCGGTGCCGCTGAGCACCGGTGAGCAGGTGCCCTATGCCAACTTCGACTATGCGGCGAGCGCCCCCGCACTGGCCGCGGTCACCGCGGCCGTCACCGCGGCGCTGGGCCAGTACGCGAGCGTGCACCGCGGCGCGGGCCGGCTGAGCAAGATCACCACCGAGCGCTACGAGCAGGCCCGCGACACCGTGCGCCGCTTCGTCGGCGGGCGGGCCGACGACACCGTCGTCTTCACCCGCAACACCACCGACGCGATCAACCTCGCCGCGACCGCGGTCCCGGGCGACGGCGAGATCGTCGTCCTGGACATCGAACACCACGCCAATCTGCTGCCCTGGCAGCGCACCCGGCGGGCCCGCGTCGTCGTCGCCCGTCCGTCGGTGACC
This sequence comes from uncultured Gordonia sp., assembly GCA_964513715.1. Taxonomy (GTDB): domain Bacteria; phylum Actinomycetota; class Actinomycetes; order Mycobacteriales; family Mycobacteriaceae; genus Gordonia. The sequence continues at coordinate 23,906 of CAZEOP010000013.1, read as the reverse complement.
GCGACGCTGGCGGCGCTCGAGGCCGAGCTCGCGGCGGCGCCCGCGGCGCTGCTGGCGATCACCGCGGCCTCGAACGTGACCGGCGAGGTGCTGCCGCTGCGCCGTCTGGCCGCGCTGGCCCACCGGCACGGCGCCCGGATCCTGGTCGACGGTGCCCAGCTGGTGCCGCACCGGCCGGTCTCGCTGGCGAGCCTGGGCATCGACTACCTGGTCTTCTCCGGCCACAAGCTGTACGCGCCCTTCGGCGCCGGCGTGCTGATCGGCCGGTCGGACTGGCTCGATGCCGCACCGCCCTATCTGGCCGGCGGCGGAGCCACCGCGCACGTCGCGATCGACGAGACCCGCTGGCACACCGGTGCCGCCCGCCACGAGGGCGGCAGTCCGAACGTGCTCGGCGCCATCGCCATCGCCGCGGCTGCCGAGGCGATCAGGGAGCTGGGCTTCGAGCAGATCGGCTATCACGAGCGGGCGCTCGGCGATCGGCTGGACGCCGGTCTCGCGGGGCTGCCCGGGATCACCCGGCTGCGGATCTTCGACGATGCCGACCGGGTCGGTATCGCCGGCTTCGTCGTCGAGGGTGTCGCCGCCCGGGAAGTGGCCGAATACCTGAGCGACCGGCACGGTATCGGGGTGCGCGACGGCAAGTTCTGCGCGCACCCGCTGCTGACCCGACTCGGCCACGCCGACGGCGCGGTGCGCGCCAGCTTCGGGCTGGGCACCGACTCGCACGATGTCGACCGGTTGCTGACGGCGCTGGGTGAGCTGGTGGCCGCACGGGCCCGCGGCAGGTGACGAGGCGGGACTGACCGCCGCTTTTCCGGTTGGCCGGGTATGTCACCGTTGCAGCCCCGGCCACCCGCGGGCAGACTTGCGCGATGACCGATGCAGTGTCGGCGGAGCGCTTCCCGTCGCAGGGGATGTCGCACCGCCAGATCCTCACCATCCTCGCCGGGCTGATGGCCGGCATGTTCCTGGCCGCCCTGGACCAGACCATCGTCTCCACCGCGATCCGGACCATCGCCGACGACCTGCACGGCTACGACCTGCAGGCCTGGGTCACCACCGCCTACCTGGTCACCTCGACCATCGTCACCCCGCTGTACGGGAAGCTGTCGGACCTGTACGGCCGCAAGCCCTTCTTCCTGGCCGCCATCACGATCTTCATCATCGGCTCGGCGCTGTGCGCCTCGGCGACGTCGATGTACCAGCTGGCCGGCTACCGGGCCTTCCAGGGCATCGGTGCCGGCGGTCTGTTCACCCTGGCGCTGACGACCATCGGCGACATCGTGCCGCCGCGCGAACGCGCCAAGTACCAGGGCTACTTCCTGGCCGTCTTCGGCACGTCCAGTGTGCTGGGCCCGGTGCTCGGCGGCCTGTTCGCCGGTGCCAACTCCATCCTCTGGATCGCCGGCTGGCGCTGGGTGTTCCTGGTGAACGTGCCGATCGGGCTCGTCGCCTTGGCGCTGGTCTACAAGGTCCTCAACTACGACCAGCTGAAGGTCACCGGGCATCGCACCGACTACTGGGGAGCGCTGGCCGTGGCGGTCACCGTCGCCCCGCTGCTGATCGTCGCCGAACAGGGCCGCGAGTGGGGCTGGACCTCGACCAATGCCTGGCTCTGCTACGCGATCGGCCTGGTGGGCCTGATCGCCTTCGTGCTGATCGAACGCGCCATGGGCGACGAGGCGATCATCCCGCTGCGGGTCTTCGGCAACCGGGTCTTCGCGCAGGGCATCTTCGTCTCCGTGGTGGTCGGCGCGGTGATGTTCGGCGGCATCTCGATGCTGCCCCAGTACTTCCAGGTGCTGCGCGGCTCCAGCCCGATGGTGGCCGGACTGCAGATGCTGCCGATGGTGCTCGGTCTGATGTTCGGCTCGATCCTGTCCGGTCAGCTGATCTCGCGCACCGGACGCTACAAGGTCTATCCGATCATCGGCTCGGTCATCCTGGCCGTCGCCGCCTTCGTCCTCCACTACATCGGCAACGAGACCCCGCTGTGGCATGTCATGGCGCTGGCGGCCTTGCTCGGCTTCGGTCTGGGCAACCTGATGCAGCCGCTGATGCTGGCCATGCAGAATGTGCTGCCGCTGCGCGACATGGGCATGGCCACCGGCACGGCGACCTTCTTCCGGCAGATCGGCGGCACGCTGGGCGTCGCCGTCTTCTTCTCCATGCTGTTCTCCACCATGGGGCCCAATATCTCGGCGCAGTTGGCGGCCGCCCAGCACGATCCGCAGTTCGTCGCGGCGGTGGCGCAGGCGGCCCACTCCGACGATCCGGAGGTGGCCGCGTTCGGCCAGAGCCTGATCGAGGCCGGGCGCGGCGGTCAGGCCGGGCACGGGGAGACCGCCGGCGCCATCATGAAGGACACCGCGGTGCTGGAACGGATGCCGGCGGGGCTGGCCCGCCCGATCAAGGACGGCTTCGCCGAGTCGATGGACCGGGTCTTCCTGTTCACCTCCATCCTGTCGATCCTGGCCATCATCGGCACCGTCACCTGGACCGAGCTGCCGCTGCGCACCGGTCACGAGCGAGATCCCGATGCCCTCGGCGGCGAGGCGGTCGGCGACCGGGTCGGCTGACCCGTCGAAGCGCGCGCCTTACCCGGATGCGCCGAGCCCCGCAGCTCCTCGGGAGAGGGGACTGCGGGGCTCGGTCGTCGCGGGTGTGCGAGCGGTCAGGAACCGTAGCGGGCGACGGCGGCCTGGGCCACCTTCTCGGCCTCGGCCTTGCCGACCCAGCCGCCGGGCTGGACCGACTTGCCGGGCTCCAGATCCTTGTAGTGCTCGAAGAAGTGCGCGATGGCGCCCTTCTCGAAGTCGGAGACGTCGTCGATGTCCTGGATGTGATCCCAGCGCACGTCGCCGGCCGGGACCGCGAGCAGCTTGTCGTCGCCGCCGGCCTCGTCGGTCATGGTGTACATGCCGATGATGCGGGCCTTGACGATGACGCCCGGGAACACCGACTCGGGAAGCAGCACCATCGCGTCCAGCGGGTCGCCGTCCTCGCCCAGGGTGTGATCGATGTAGCCGTAGTCCGCCGGGTAGCCCATCGAGGTGTACAGGTAGCGGTCCAGGAAGACCTTCCCCGTCTCGTGGTCCACTTCGTACTTGTTGCGGCCGCCCTTGGGGATCTCGATGGTGACCTCGAACTCCATGCGTTCGCTCCTCTAGTCTGGTGAAGATTGTCTGGTGCGCCCAACGATACTGTGGGAGGGGTCCGGACGGAGAACTCGAAGGGAACCGCAGTGGCGTCGACGACCAGGCCCGGCCGCCGTCGGGTGCGCACGATGCTGCTGACGCTGACGGCGGTTCTGCTGGTCGCGGGGCTCGCCGTCGCCGGGGTGCTCGGCTACGACTGGTACCGCCAACGCCCCGAACCGGTGCCCGCCGGGACTCCCGCCCAGCCGGCAGCGGTGACCGTCGACCCCGACATCCTCCCGGTGTCCCCGGACGCGCCCGCGCCCACCGCCGCCGGTGTCGCCGCCGCCCTGCGCGGCGGCCTGAAGGCCCCGGCGCTGGGCACGCTGACCGGGATGATCTCCGATCCGCTCAGCGGATCCACGCTGTGGTCGGACCAGCCGAACACTCCGCGCACCCCGGCCTCGAACGCCAAGATCCTCACCGCCGCGGCGGCGCTTCTGGCGCTCGACCACGATGCCCGGCTCACCACCACCGTGGTGCGTGGCAGCGGCGGTCAGGTGATCCTGGTGGGCGCCGGAGATCCCACGCTCACCGCGGCCGGGGCCGACGAGGACACCTTCTATACCGCGCCGCCGCGCATCGACGATCTGGCCGAGCAGTTGCGCCGCTCCGGGGCGCAGATCACCTCGGTCGCGGTGGCGCCCAGCGCGTTCACCGGCCCGGCCATGGACAAGAGCTGGTCCACCGGCGACATCGAGGGCGGCGACATCGCGCCGATCACGTCGCTCATGCTCGACGGCGCCCGCAAGGATCCGCTCGACGAGTTCTCGCCGCGCTCGGACACCTCGGCGCTGGATGCCGGCCGGGCGCTGGCCGAAGCACTGGACCTGCACGGCAGCGTCACCGAGGCGACGCCGTCGTCGGGGGCCGCGGTGCTGGCCTCGGTCCAGTCGGCGCCGCTGTCGACCCGCGTCGGCGACATGATGCGCTACAGCGACAACATCCTGGCCGAGACCCTGGCCATCGAGCTCTCCGTGGCCACCGGGGGGCCGGCCTCCATCGCCGGCGGCGCCGCCGCAGTGGTGGAAGTGTTGCGCGACAAGGGATTCGACGTCTCCGGGGTGACCCTGCGGGATGCCTCCGGGATCTCGACGGCCGACAAGGTACCGGCCCGGTTGCTCGACGACCTGGTCTCGGCCGCCGCCGGCGAGGGGCATCCGCAGCTGCGTCCGATGCTCGACACCTTCCCGGTGGCCGGCGGCACCGGCACCCTGGCCGACCGGTTCGACAAGGACAATCCGGGCGCCGGCTGGGTGCGCGCCAAAACCGGCACGCTCACCGGCGTCAGCTCGCTGACCGGGATCGTGCAGACCGTCGACGGCCGGGTACTGGCCTTCGCCTTCATGTCCGGCGGGACCTCGCCGGCCGATGCCCGGCCCGCGCTCGATGCGCTGGCCGGCGCCCTGCGGGAGTGTGGTTGCCGTGGCTGAGATGACCGAGCCGACTGACCTGGCCGACCGGGCTGCCGCCGCGGTCGACGATGCCGGCGAGGAGCCGTCGCTCGCCGCGCCGGTGGACTGGGAGCTGGCCGCCGCGCTCGGCCGGAAGCTGGCCCGGCCGGGACCGCGGGTCACCCGGTACACGATGACCCAGGCCTACGCCGAGTTGACCGACGCCGCCGCTCGCGCCGAGGCGCCGGTGCGCGAGGTGACCGGTCTGGCCGACGGCCTGGCCGTGCCGACCGCACAGGTGGTGGACCGCTCCGGGTGGATCGCCGCGGCCGCCACCTCGATGCCGGCCATGCTGGGCGATGCCGGCGACGACGAGCTTCCGCTGGGTAAGCGGATGGCGGGCAAGGTGGGCGGCGCGCAGGCCGGTGGACTGCTGGCCTTCCTGTCCGGCGCGATCCTCGGGCAGTACGACCCGTTCTCGCCCGATCCCATCACCGGTGAGCCGGGGGTGCTGCTGCTGGTGGCGCCCAACATCATCGGTGTGGAACGCCAGTTGCGGGTGGTCCCGTCGGACTTCCGGCTGTGGGTCTGCCTGCACGAGGTGACCCATCGCGTGCAGTTCTCGGCCAACCCGTGGCTGGCCGGCTACATGCGGCACAACGTGGGTCTGCTGACCGGTGACGCCGGCGATTCGACGGCCGAACTGATCGGCCGGCTCACCGAGTCGCTGCGCAGCGGCCGGCAGCGGGAGAAGGGCGTGCTGGGTCTGATGCAGCTGGTCGCCACGCCCGAGCAGTACGACGCGCTGCAGCGAGTGCTGGTGCTGGGCACGCTGCTGGAGGGCCACGCCGACCATGTGATGGACGCGGTGGGTCCGGCGCAGGTGCCAACCGTCGCCACCATCCGCGCCGCCTTCGACGCCCGACGCACCCGTCCGCAGAATCCGATCCAGCGACTGATCCGGGCGCTGATCGGCATGGACGCCAAGATGGCGCAGTACATCCGCGGCAAGGCCTTCGTCGATGCCGTGGTGGGCGAGGTCGGCATGACCGCCTTCAACACGGTGTGGACCTCGCCGGAGACCATGCCGACCATGGACGAGATCGGCGCGCCGGAGCAGTGGATCGCCCGGGTCCTCTGAGCGCACCCGGCGGTGCGGCGCGCGGCGGCTCGCCCGCTCAGCGGGCGCTGATCGGCGCCGTCTCGGGCTTCGCTGCGCAGTGGCTTCCGGGGCGGCGGGTCTGCGTGGCCCTGTCCGGCGGCGCGGACTCGCTGGCCCTCACCGCGGCTGCGCTGCGCGCCGGACTGGAGGTGCGGGCGCTCGTGGTGGATCACGGCCTGCAGGACGGTTCGGCGCAGATCGCGGATCGTGCCGCGGCCGCGGCCCGCGAACTCGGTGCGAGCGCCGCGGTGCTGCCGGTGCGGGTGACCGGTCCCGGCGGACCCGAGGCCGCGGCGCGCAGCGTCCGGTATGCGGCGCTCGAACGGGCCCGTGCGGGCGCGCCGGTGCTGCTCGGACACACCCTCGACGATCAGGCCGAGACGGTGCTGTTGGGGCTGGGTCGCGGCGCCGGGGCACGCTCGCTTGCGGGTATGGCGCCGTGGCGGGAGCCGTGGGGGCGGCCGCTGTTGGCGGTGCGTCGCGCGCAGACGCGGCAGGCGTGCGCCGACTGGGGCCTGCCGGTGTGGGACGACCCGCACAATGCCGATCGTCGCTTCCGGCGGGTCCGGGTGCGCGAGGAGGCGCTGCCGCTGCTGGAGGACGTGCTGGGTGGTGGCGTCGCGCCGGCGCTGGCGCGGACCGCGCGGCAGTTGCGCGACGATGCGGACGCGCTCGACGGGCTGGCGCTGGAGCTGCTGGCCGTCGTCCGCACCGGGGACGGCCCGGCCGCGGTCCTGGACACCGATGCGCTGGCGGCGGCGCCGGCGGCGCTGCGGCGGCGCGTGGTGCGCCGCTGGCTGATCGAGGCGGGGGTGCCGGCTGCGGGCGCGGCGACGCTGGCGGAGCTCGATGCGCTGATCACCCGGTGGCACGGTCAGGGGCCGATCGCCGTGGGCGGAGACAGCCGCGCCCGCCTGGTGGTGGCCAGGCGGGCGCGGTCGCTGGTGCTGATTCGCTCCGAGCGCTGAGCGGCGGTGTCGGTCGGCTCAGGGCCGGCCGCTCAGGGCTGATGGATCAGGGGTGGCCGATCAGCAGTCCTTGCCGTTCATCACCTTGAAGTAGCGGCTGAAGCCGCCGGTCAGGGCGACGATGCCCACGCCGATACCGACGCCGATGAGGCTGCCGAGCGGGACGCTGATCAGGGCCAGGACGCCGCCGCCGAGGATACCGATGATCAGTCCGATGGCACCGCCGATCGTAGCGCCGAGCGAGGAGGCCATGGCCATCTCGCCGCTCAGCAGCGATACGGCCTGCTGCTGACGCTGGGTCTTGGTGGCAGCGTCGCAGGTCGGCGTGGCGCTGGTGGTCCGGCTCGAGGTGCTGGGGCTGGTGGCGTTCGGGATGGTCGCGTTCGGGTAGGCCGCGTTCTTGCGGGCCGTCGACTTCAGCACGTCGGCGGGGGTGCGGGTGGCGCGCGCCGCGTCCACCGAGGGCACCAGGGTCGCGGTGCGGCCGTCGATCGTCGCGTCGATCGGATAGGTGCGGTTGTCCGGGGCGATGTACGACAGCCGGTAGGCGTCGACCAGCTGCCCGGCGTTGTCGCGGATCACCAGGAAGCCGTCCTCCACGGCGAGTTCACCGCTGCCGATGCGGACCAGGACGTCGGTGTCCGAGCCGGTGACGTAGGCCTTCATCGGGGCGGGGGCGGCGTGGACGGCCGCGGTGCCGAAGGGTAGCGCGGTGACGACGGCGAGCAGAACGAGGAGTAGTCGGCGCAGCGGGTGCTGGAAGAGCGAAGGCATGAGCAGAATTCCTGAAGAAGTGAAGCAGCTAACAAGGCCGGGAGCCGATGGTGCAGATCACATTTCGGAGTCCCGACGATCACGATAGGGGATTCGCGACCATTTTGAAAAGCCGAACAAGCAGAAATCGGCAAGTTGGTGACAAAGAAACGGGTGATATGTCACTGGACTTGGGGGGTGGGCGCCCGGGGGTCGGGGTGCCATGGGCCGATGACCAGGTGATTCGGGGCGATCGGTGCCGTCGACCAGTTCGCGCGGCATGCACGAAGCCCGCCTCGCGCGGGCGAGACGGGCTTCGTCGGTGATGTCGGTGGAGCGATCAGCAGTAGGTGCGCTGGAACGGCTTCCGGACCGTCTTGTTGTACCTGTCGAAGGTGCCGGTCGCGGCGGAGCCACCCAGCGCGATGCCGACGCCGATCAGGGCGCCGATCGGGATGGCGACGGCCAGGGTGCCCAGCGAGGCGATCGCCAGGACGGCGCCGACTCCGGTGCCGATCAGGCCGCCGATGGTCGCGGCCGTGCCCAGCTCGGAGTTCATCCGGGTCAGGGCCTCCTGGTCGCGCTGGGCGCGGGTCTGCGGGCCGCAGACGATCTCGCCAGGCTTGCGTTCGCGCTGCGGCGTCGCCCGGGGTGCGGCCTTGCGCTTGGCCACCGGATTCGGGGTCAGCGTGGCCGTGTCGCCGGTGATCGCGGCGGCGACCTCGTACTCGGATTCGTCGGGGGCCACGAAGGTCAGGTTGTAGCGCTCCAGTTCCTTGCCGGACCGGTCCTTGATCACCAGGTAGCCGTCGTCCACGGCCAGCTGGCCGTCGGTGATCTTGACGATCACGTCGTCGGCGGTGCGAGACACCGCTGCGCGCGGGGCGGGGGCGTCGGTGTCGTCGGTGGCGGGCGCTGCGGCGGCCTCGGTGCCGGCGAACGGCAGCATGGTCAGCACGGCCAGCAGCGCGATCAGGGCGCGGCGCAAAAGGCTCATCGAAACTCTCCAGATTTGGTCACGGACCGGTAACAGAAGGTCCTCGGGCTGCACGCTAGCGATCGGGAAGCGAAAAAGTCGAGCCTCAGAAGGCGCTCGGCGCGAAGTGCATTCGTCCGGCCGTCACCAGCGCTGGGAGAGGGGTCCCCAGCGCTTGGGACGCGCACCGGGAGGGCCGGTGGACCGCGAGTCCGGGGTGCGCCGGGGACTGGCGGTGACCGCCGGTGCCCGCGTGTGAAAAGGTGGAAGGCGTGGCGCATGGGTACCCGGACACCGACATCGAACAGATCCTGATCACGCAGGAGCAGATCGCGCAGCGAACCGCCGAGATGGCGCAGGCCGCGGCCGAGCGCTACCGGGACACCCCGGACGATCTGGTGCTGATCGGCGTGCTCAAGGGGGCGGTCATGTTCATGACCGACTTCGCCCGGGCTCTGCCCATCCCGAATCAGATGGAGTTCATGGCCGTCTCCAGCTACGGTTCGTCCACCTCGTCGTCGGGGGTGGTGCGCATCCTCAAAGACCTCGATCGCGACATCGTCGACCGCGACGTGCTGATCGTCGAGGACATCATCGACTCCGGTCTCACGCTGTCGTGGCTGATGAAGAACCTGGCCACCCGCTCGCCGCGCTCGCTGGAGGTGGTGACCCTGTTGCGCAAGCCGAAGGCCACCTCGCTGCCGATCGAGGTGGCCGACGTCGGTTTCGACATCGAGAACGAATTCGTGGTGGGCTACGGCCTCGACTACGCCGAGCGCTACCGGGACCTGCCCTACGTCGGCCGGCTGAACCCGGCGGTCTACTCGCACTGACTTGGGTGCGCGGAGCACCGTCGCCCACCCGCGCAAGGCGCGGCGCCGGGCGGGCCGGGTTACGCCCTGCGGGAACAGATCGGGGGGCCGTCGGCATCGCCAGGTAGCCTCGTGAGAGCGAGTGACACCTGGAAGGATCGCGCGGACCCAGCATGAACCGTAAGAAGCTGTACCGGAATCTGGCCATCGTGGCCGTGATCATCTTCGCGCTGTGGGGCTTCAATGCGCTCCGCGCCGACGATCGCGAATACACCTCGGTCGACACCTCGGTGGCGATGACTCAGCTCAACGTCAAGAACACCGAGTCGATCCAGATCGACGACAAAGAGCAGCGCCTGCGCGTCACGCTCAAGGACCCGATCAGCGTCGACGGTAAAGACGACGTCACCAAGATCACCACCCAGTACCCGGCGGCCGTCTCGGCGCGGGTCTTCCAGGCGGCCACCACCACCGGCGCGCCCTACCAGACGAATGTCACCAAGGACGCCGGCCTCTGGCAGTCCCTGCTGATCTTCGTGCTGCCGATGGTGATCCTGTTCGGACTGTTCTTCTTCGTGATGAGCCGCATGCAGGGCGGTGGCCGCGGCGGCGTGATGGGTTTCGGCAAGTCGCGCGCCAAGCAGCTCACCAAGGACATGCCCAAGACCACGTTCGCCGACGTGGCCGGCGCCGACGAGGCGGTGGAGGAGCTCGACGAGATCCGCGACTTCCTGCAGAACCCGGCCCGCTACCAGGCCCTGGGCGCCAAGATCCCCAAGGGCGTGCTGCTGTACGGCCCGCCGGGCACGGGTAAGACGCTGCTGGCCCGGGCCGTGGCCGGTGAGGCCGGGGTGCCGTTCTACACCATCTCCGGCTCGGACTTCGTGGAGATGTTCGTCGGTGTCGGTGCGTCCCGCGTGCGCGACCTGTTCGAGCAGGCCAAGGAGAACAGTCCCTGCATCATCTTCGTCGACGAGATCGACGCGGTGGGCCGCCAGCGCGGCGCCGGCCTGGGCGGCGGCCACGACGAGCGCGAGCAGACCCTGAACCAGCTCCTGGTGGAGATGGACGGCTTCGGTGACCGCTCCGGCGTCATCGTGATGGCCGCGACCAACCGCCCGGACATCCTGGACCCGGCACTGCTGCGGCCGGGCCGTTTCGACCGGCAGATCCCGATCGGCAACCCGGACATCGCCGGCCGCAAGGCGATTCTGGCCGTGCACGCGAAGGGCAAGCCGATCGCGCCCGACGCCGATCTCGACGGCCTGGCCAAGCGCACCCCCGGCATGTCCGGCGCGGACCTGGCCAATGTCATCAACGAGGCCGCGCTGCTGACCGCCCGGGAGAACAAGACGGTCATCACCTCCGAGACCCTGGAGGAGGCTGTCGACCGGGTGGTGGGCGGTCCGCGCCGCAAGAGCCGGGTCATCAGCGAGCACGAGAAGAAGGTCGTGGCCTACCACGAGGCCGGGCACACGCTGGCCGCCTGGGGCACGCCGGATCTGGACCCGATCTACAAGGTCACCATCCTGGCTCGCGGCCGCACCGGCGGTCACGCGCTGGCCGTGCCCGAGCAGGACAAGGACGTGATGACGCGGTCGGAGATGATCGCGCGCCTGGTGATGGCGATGGGCGGCCGTGCGGCCGAGGAGCTCGTCTTCCACGAGCCCACCACCGGCGCCAGCTCCGACATCGATCAGGCGACCAAGATCGCCCGCGCGATGGTCACCGAGTACGGCATGAGCGGCCGCCTCGGCGCCGTGCGCTACGGCCACGAGCAGGGCGATCCGTTCCTGGGTCGCGGCGGCATGGGCGGCGGGACGCCCGAGTACTCGGCGGGTGTGGCCGCGGAGATCGACGAGGAGGTGCGCCGGCTGATCGAGGCCGCGCACACCGAGGCCTGGCGGATCCTGGACACCTACCGCGACAAGCTCGACGAGCTGGCCGGTGCGCTGCTGGAGAAGGAGACGCTGGTCCGCAAGGACCTGGAGGAACTTCTCGACGGCGTCGAGAAGCGCCCGCGGATGACCGAGTTCAGCGAGTTCGGCCAGCGCACCCCGAGTACCAAGCCGCCGATCAAGACGCCCGGCGAGCTGGCGATGGAGCGCGGCGAGCCGTGGCCGCCGGTCCCCGAGCCCGAGCCGGCGCCCGAACCGGTCGCCGTTCCGGCGCAGCCCGGGTACCCGCCGTACGCGCAGCCCCAGCCCCAGTACGGTCAGCCCTCGTACGGGCAGCCGCACTACGGTCCGGGCCAGCCGGTGCAGCCGCAGTACGGGCAGCCCGCGGTGTACCCGGGGGAGCCGGTCAACGGCCAGCCCCAGAACGGTCAGGCCCAGCCTGGTCAGCCCCAGTACGGACAGCCCGGTTACGGTGCCCAGCCCAACGGTGCCCCCGCGCACGACGGCCAGACCTGGCCGGATTACGGGGCGCCGCGCGACTGGCAGGCACCCGGTTGGCCGCCGTCCGAGGAGCAGCGCTGATGAGCGACGATGAGCTCCTGGTGACGGCTGACGGCCGCGAGTTCGACCAGGCTCGCGCCGAGGCGGCCGTTCGCGAACTGCTGCTGGCGGTGGGCGAGGACCCGGAACGCGAGGGCCTGCGCCGCACGCCCGAGCGGGTCGCGCGCGCCTACCGCGAGATGTTCGGCGGCCTTTACACCGATCCGTCCGAGGTGCTCGCCACCGTCTTCGACGAGGACCATCGCGAGCTGGTGCTGGTCAAGGACATCCCGATGTTCTCCACCTGCGAGCATCACCTGGTGAGCTTTCACGGGGTGGCCCATGTCGGCTACATCCCCGGCGACAGCGGACAGGTGACCGGGCTCAGCAAGCTGGCCCGGCTGGTCGATCTCTACGCCCGGCGCCCCCAGGTGCAGGAGCGGCTCACCAGTCAGATCGCCGACGCCCTGATGTCGCGGCTGCAGCCGCGCGGGGTGATCGTGGTGATCGAGGCCGAGCATCTGTGCATGGCCATGCGCGGCATCCGCAAGCCCGGAGCCAGCACCACCACGTCCGCGGTGCGCGGCATCTTCCAGACCAGCGCGGTCTCGCGCGGTGAAGCGCTCGACCTGATCGCACGCTGATGCCCGGGGCGCCCGCGGCCGACGGCGTGCGGACCCTGGTGATGGGTGTTCTGAACGCCACTGCCGACAGCTTCTCCGACGGCGGCCGCTATCTCGGTGCCGAGCAGGCCGTCGCGCACGGTCGTGCGCTGGCCGCGGCGGGCGCCGACATCGTCGACGTGGGCGGCGAATCCACCCGGCCCGGGGCGCACCGCGTGGCCCCCGAGGTGGAAGCCGCGCGGGTGGTGCCGGTGATCTCGGCGCTGGCCGCCGACGGCATCGTGGTCTCGGTCGACACCATGCGGGCCAGCGTCGCCGAAGCCGCGGTGGCGGCGGGAGCGTCGTACCTGAACGATGTCTCCGGTGGCCGGGCCGATCCGCAGATGGCGGCGGTGGTGGCCGATTCCGGTTTGCCGTGGATCCTGATGCACTGGCGACCGTCTACCGATGGCGGCGACCGGCACTTCACCCACCGGGTGACCGACGCGGGCAGTTACCGCGATGTGGTGGCCGAGGTGAGCGGCGAGCTGCTGGCCCAGGTGGATGCCGCGGTCGCCGCCGGAGTGGATCCGGACCGGCTGATCTTGGACCCCGGGCTGGGTTTCGCGAAGACGGCCGAGCACAACTGGGCCCTGCTGCACGCCCTGCCGACCCTGGTCGGACTGGGTTTCCCGATTCTCATCGGGGCCTCCCGGAAGCGATTCCTGGGCAGCCTGCTGGCCGATGCCGACGGCGTCGAGCGGGCACCCGCCGAACGTGACGAGGCGACGGCGGCCATCTCTGCGCTGGCCGCGGCCGGCGGGGCGTGGGGTGTGCGGGTGCACGATGTGGCCCGCAGCCGGGACGCGGTCGCGGTGGCGGGTGCGTGGCTGGCCGGCGGCGACCGCGGGGACACCGGCAGCCGCCGGGGAGAGAAGGGGCGCAATCATGGCTGACCGGATTGAACTGCGCGGCCTGCGGGTGCGCGGACACCACGGAGTCTTCGACCACGAGCGCGCCGACGGGCAGGACTTCCTGATCGACATCACGCTCTGGCTCGATCTGCGGCCGGCGGCGCGCAGCGACGATCTGGCCGACACGGTTGACTACGGTGCACTGGCTCAGCGGGCGCACGACATCGTCGCCGGTACGCCGCGGAACCTGATCGAGACGGTCGGGGCGGAGATCGCCGACGACGTGATGCTCGATCCGCGGATCGCAGCGTGCGAGGTGACGGTGCACAAGCCGTCGGCACCCATCCCGCTGGCCTTCGACGACGTCGCCGTCGTGACGCGGCGGTCCGGGAAGAGCGGACCCACCAGGTGACCACGCGCGCGGTGCTCTCGACCGGTGCCAATCTCGGCGACAGCCGTGCGGCGCTGGCCTCGGTGGTGCAGGCCCTGGGATCCCGGGCGGTCGCGGTGTCGGACGTCTACACCACCGCGCCGTGGGGCGGTGTGCCGCAGGACGACTTCGTGAACCAGGTGATCATCGCCGAAGACGAGCGGACCCCGCGACAGTGGCTGGAGTTCTGCCGCGCATGCGAGCAGGCGGCGCAGCGGGTTCGCGATGTGCGCTGGGGCCCGCGCACGCTCGACGTCGACGTGGTCACGGTGATCGGCGACGACGGCGCGACGATCCGCAGCGATGATCCGGAACTGACGCTGCCGCATCCGCGAGCGGCGCTGCGGGCCTTCGTGCTGGTGCCGTGGCTGGAGATCGATCCGGCCGCCCGGCTGTGGAGCGGTGACGGCGAGCAGGCCGTGACCGAGCTGCTGTCGGCGCTGCCGGCCGCCGAGCGCGACGGAGTGCGGCGGCTGGCGGCTGGGCGACCGGAGGCCGGGCGAGCGGACGCTGGGCGACCGGAGGCTGGGCGATGACGGTGGAACCGGGACGGCCGCCGGCGCCGCCGGAGGACGAACACAAGCTCGGACCCACCCGGGTGCGCGACCTGCTGGCTGTCGCGGTGGTGACCGGTCTGCTGCTGTGGGTGCTGGCTCGCTACCACTACTCGGTGTTTCCGCCGCTGCCCTGGGCCGCGGGCGCCATGCTGTACATCCTGGCCGCGCTCGAGGTGGTGGTGGCCGTGCTGGTGCGTCGCCGGGTGGCCGGCGGACGGGTGGGTCCGGCGCCCGGGCAGTTGCATCCGATCAACGTCGCCCGGTCGGCGGCACTGGCCAAAGCCTCGGCGCTGCTCGGTGCCATCGCCACCGGCGGCTGGGCCGGTCTGCTGGTCTTTCTGCTGCAGCACCGGGACCTGGACGTGGCGGTGGCCGACCGTCCGGCGGCCCTCGTCGGACTGCTCGGCGGGGTGCTGCTGGTGGCCGCCGCGCTGTGGCTGGAGTACTGCTGCCGCGCCCCCGACGATCCCGAACGCGACGTCGCCGACCCCGCTCCGCACGCCGTCTGAGCGGTCGCCGGGCGGCGACTCTCCGCGGCCGCTGACCGGTCCGCGGCCGGTCGCCGGGTAAGTTGGCCTGCATGGCCAGCACAGACAGCGCACCCAGGGCCGCGCGGCGGAAGCCCCGCCGCACGGACTCGCAGGAGCCGGCGACGGCCCGCGATGCCTCACCACTGCGGCGGCCGAACAGCCCGGCGTCGTGGTTGCTGGGCCTGTTCATCGTTCTCGCGGTGGTCGCCAGCGTGGTCATGGTCGTCGCCAAGGATGGGATCACGGTGGCCGGCACCGTCGCGGTGATCGCCGCGCTGTGGGCGGCGGTGATCGGCGCGGTGCTGGTGGCCAAGTACCGGCGCCAGGCCGATGTGGCCGAGTCCCGCAACCGTGACCAGCGGCTGGTGTACGAGCTGCAGCTGGAACACGAGATCGCCGCCCGCCGGCAGTACGAGGCCGAGGTGGAGACGGCCGTGCGGGCGGAACTTGCCGCCGAGACCAACGCCGAATTCGAGGCGCTCAAGAACCAGGTCCTGGCGCTGCGCGCGAGCCTGGAGAAGGTGCTCGGCAACCCGTTGCCCGAGGTGCCGCTGGCCCTGCGCCCCGAGCGGCGTCGTGAACTGGGCTCCGGCCTGTCGGGCGTGGCCTATGCGGTGTCCACCGACGACCGCGTGGCCGCCGACCTCGACTTCCAGTCCACGGCGACGCCGTCCGATGCCGGCCGGCACGCGCCGCTCGACGTGGAAGTCGTCGCCGAGGAGCAGTCGTCCGGGGTCGAGATGACCGAGCTCATTCCGGTGATCACCGAGGATCCCGCCGCTGAGCACCAGAACGCCGAGTACCGAGAAGCCGAGTACCAGGAAGCGGAATACCAGGCCGCAGCGTACGGGGAGGCCGAGTACGGGGAAGCCGCGTACGGGGAGGCCGAATACGGGGAAGCGGAGTACGGGGAGGCCGCCTATGAGGACACCTCCTATGAGGACACGTCCTACGAGGACATGTCCTACGAGGATGCCTCCGCAGCCGACTACGGCCCGGCCGGCGGATACACCCCGCCCCGGTACGGCCGGCCCCAATATGGGGAATCCCAGTACGGCCAGCCCCAGTACGGCGAACCCCAGTACGGCCAGCCCCAGTACGGCCGGCCCCAGCACGGTCGGCCCCAGTATGCCGATCCGCGCTATGCGGCCGCCGGGTACACTCCGCCGCAGCCGGTCGTCGACGAGTACCCGGTGGCCGGCCACGCCCCGGCCGCGTACGACGCTTCCGCCTATCAGCCGCCGGGCTCCGGTCCGGTGGTGCCGCCGGTCCCCGAGGTGCCGCCGATGCCGCGACCGCGCCGCGGCGCCGTCGACGACGGCGCGCACACCGGCGGTCAGCCGGTGTCGGAACTGCTGAACCGGCTTCGCGAGGACCGAGGTTCGGCGGGCGGCGGTCGCCGCCGCCGCGACTGACGCGAGTCTTCTCAGCGCCGCCCGTCGAGCATCGGAATCCGGTGTTCGACGGGCGGCGCTCTCGTTGTGCGGTCTCGGTGCCGGGTGCCGGGGCCGGCCTCGTTGTGGTTGACGGGTGCTGTTCGTAGGACGTCTTCGCGGCCGTGAATCGGGTGTCTCGCGGTGGTGCCGGCGCCTTCGAGTGTGGCTGTTTTCCCAGGTCGCCGATGTCAGAATTACGGACCGTAATCTTCTTTTCGGCTTTGACTTGCGGTTTTGTCTTTCCTCGTCGTTTCGGGTGGTGCGGCGCTTCGTAGCGTGTCGGTGGGGGTCTGCGAGTCGCGTGGACCTGCAGACCGAGTCGCCCGAGGTGATTGATGAGAAGACTCCGCATTCTTGGGCCGGCCATCGTGGCTCTCGTCGCACTGGTTGCTTCCTGTGCCGCTGACCAGGACGATCTGGACGTGCGCGCGACGTTGAGTGTCGGTGAACGTCAGCTGATCACCACGGATGATCTGCGCGAGGCCGGCCTGCCGTATACGGCGAGCGTCAGCCGACTGCCGGTGCAGGGATCGTCTGCCGAGTACACGCCTGCGCAGTGTCGGGAGTTGCTCGACTCTCCGGCGGGGACGGTGGTGACGGTCAAGCTGTTTCCGGTGCGGGGAGCGGACGAGCCGACACCCGATCCCGGTGCCGGGCCGGCGGTGTCCCTGCTGATTACGCCGGCCTCCGGTCTCACTTCCGCCAGTCCGGACGGATGTGAGGACGTCGTGGTGATCTCCGGGGATGCCGAAACGAGGGTGCGGATCACCGCGGCGGAATCGGTACGCCTGGAGGCCTGCGAATCTGCGGCGACGTTCGTCGTTCGCTCCGGCGACATCGAAAGGCATGTCGCGACGTGCGTGACGCCGGAGAAGATCGGAGCATTTCTTTCGGTGAATACCGGGGATCGCGCCAGGGCCGAGAATCTACCGGCGCTGTTGGAACTTCAAGCGGAGAAGCTCGCGCATCCGCGGGCGGTGCTCTCCCGGGTGTCACGCCCGAGCCTCGAGTCATCCTCGCCGCCGACGAGGTGAGGCGACGACGCGGCGCGCCGAGGTTGCGCGAGGTGGCTGTGAGTCTCATGTCGGATCGTGTTCGAGGGTGGGCCGCGTCGTCGTCGGGCAGTGGTCGGGACCCGGGCAGTGCCGGGTGCCGCGACCGCCTCGTCGTGGGTTGACGGGTTCTGTTGGTAGGGCGTCTTCGAGGCGGTGAATCGGGTGTTTCTGGGTGGCGCGGGCGCTGTCGGGTGTCGGTGTTTTCCCAGGTCGCCGACCACAAAATTACGGACCGTAATTTTCTTTTCGCTTTTGACCTGCAGTTTTGTCTTTTGTTGTCACTTCGGGTGATGCGGGGCTTCGTAGCGTTGTCGGTGGCGGTTCTGCGAGTCGCGTGGGGCCGGTAGTTCGAGGGGACGGGGAGTGTTCATGAAGGTTCGTGTGGGTGTGGCGGCCGTGCTCGCGGGTGTGTTGGCGGCGTCGGGATTGCTGGCGGGTCCGGCGCAGGCGGCGACGTATCAGACGCGCGAGGGGCTGGCGATCGAGTTGGCGGCGGCGCAGCAGTCGGTGCGCAAGATTCCGGCGCTGGATTCGTCGCCGATGTCGGGTGAGGCGTTGCTGTCGTCGAATGTGCATGCGGCGGTGGACAACATCGGCACCAAGACGGTGCGGGCGACGCTGGAGCTCGGTTATCAGATCGGGTATCCGGTGTCGGTGGCGCCGAGCGGGGTGAAGATCACCGCGCACACGCCGGAGCTGAAGCTGTCGTCGGGGCTGAATGCGAAGCTGGCTCCGAACGTGACGATCGGCGGTACCGGTGGTGGCGGGTCGTTGGGTGAGATCGGTGCCGAGGTGGGTGCCGAGGCGACGGTGATTCCGTCGGCGGATCTGGAGTTCGAGGTCGGTGCCGGGAAGATCACCACGGTGACGTTGGCGGAGATCGCGTTGACCAAGCCGGTGGCCGACATCGTGTTGTCGGGGGTGGGTCTGAATATGACGAATGCGTTGGGGCCGATCAATGTGCGTCCGTTCGCGAAGATCTCGGTCTCGTCGGAGACGGGTGTCTATGTGTACTACGCGTACGGCAAGACGACCGAGATCTGACGAACAGATGTTGGTGACGACGCGGGACGCCAAGGCCGCCCTCTGGGTGTCGCTGGTGTCGACGGTGATCGTGCTCGGAGTGCTTATCGCTCTGGTCTTCGTCACCCTCAACGGCTCAGCTCCCGGAGACCAGCCGACGTGAGGCCGCGCCGACGGCGGGAGCGGAGATCGTCCGGAGTCACGGGGTCGACGACCGATCTGTGACGCCCGCGGCGGAAAGTCCTGGACGGGTCGATGTCTCTTCGACCGATCCGTCCGGAGCCGGATGAACGCCCTGGGATAGGGGGTAGGGCGTTCACCCGGATTTTCCCATTCCGTAGTCTGACGAAGTGCGAGCCTGCCTGTCGGGGGTCGGGCTCCTGTACGGCAGGCGAAGCGATGTCATTTTCCAGTGAACTGCAACGGCTTTGGGCCGCGGCCGGTGATCCGACGCTCAAGCAGGTGAGCGATGCGATCGCGGCGCGCGGCCGGGCAGCGGGGATTTCCCGGCGCAATTTTGTGCCGCGCCTGAGTGATTGGCGCAGGGGCAGGCATCTGCCGAGGGAATTCGACGGCGTCCTGCTCATCACCATCGCCGAACTCCTCGACCGCGCCCGAGAGCTGGATGCGCTCGGTGACATTCCCGATCGCATGGAGCAGTGGGAAGAACTCTGGCGCCAGGGCCGGCTCGCCGAACAGGATGCGGCGCAGGTCTGTCCCTACCCGGGGCTGGCGCCGTACGGGCCGGAGAGCGCGATGCGCTTCTTCGGCCGGAACCGGCAGATCCGGGCCATCGCTGAGCTGGTCGACGATGCCGTCGCCGACGGCGGCGGGCTGGTCGCCCTGGTGGGCGTCTCGGGTGCCGGCAAGTCGTCGCTGCTCGCGGCCGGTGTCCGACCCGAACTCCTCGTCCGCGGCATGGCCGTCGTCACGATGACACCCGGCCCGGCGCCCGAATCGGCACTGGAACGAGCCATGGCCGAGGTCGATGATGAGGATGCGCCGTTGGTGATCATCATCGATCAGGCCGAAGAACTCTTCACCGTCGCCGAACCGGCCACGGTGCACTGCTTCCTGGATCGACTCGATGCGATCGTCTGCCCGGAGACCGGCCGGCCGACCGTCGTCGTTCTGGGCATGCGGGCCGACTTCGTCTCCGAATGGGTGCGTTTCCCGCGCGTACTGGAGGCGATGAACAGGCGGACCTATCTGCTCGGCCCGATGGGTCGCGACGAACTCGCCGAGGTGATTGTCGAGC
Organism: uncultured Gordonia sp.; assembly: GCA_964513715.1. Classification (GTDB taxonomy): domain Bacteria; phylum Actinomycetota; class Actinomycetes; order Mycobacteriales; family Mycobacteriaceae; genus Gordonia. The sequence continues at coordinate 4,398 of CAZEOP010000013.1, read as the reverse complement.
CGGCGGCGACCGCCGGAGTGAAGCTCGACGGCGGGCTCGCCGAACGGATCTTGGCGGACTTCTGCGGTCCGCGGATGGAGGGCAACGACGAGGCTGCGCTCCCGTTGCTCAATCATGCGCTCGCCACACTGTGGAGCCATCGCACCGGAAATCGATTGACGCTCAAGGCCTACGAGGAATCCGGCGGAGTCTTCGGCACGCTGGGCGAGGCGGCCGAAGACATGTGGGCCGGACTCGACTCCGATACCCGGAAGGAGGCGAAGCGTCTGCTGCTGGGCGTCGTCTATCTCGACGGCTCGGGCCGGAACACGCGGATGGTCCGGACCCGGTCGGATCTGCTGTCCGGGGCGGGCGAGCACCGACCGCAACGCGCCGCCGCCCTCGACGCGCTCCTGAATTCGCGCCTGCTCACCGTCGACGGCGAGGACCGCATCTCGTTCACTCACGAGATCGTGATGCACGCGTGGGTCCGGCTGCGCCGCTGGATCGACGAGGACCGGGCCGATCTGCTGGTCCGCCAGCAACTCGAGACCGCGGCGCAGACGTGGGAGAAGGAGAGTCGGGATCGCAGCTTGCTGCTGCGCGGGGCTCAGCTGCAGCGGGCCCAGTACGCCGCCGGGACCGGCGAGATCTCGTCGCAGGCCGCAGAGTTCGTCGCGGCGGCGACGAGCATGCGGCGCCGGGCCGCACGGGGCCGGCGCGGCGCGGTGCTCGCACTCGCGGCGACCACTGTCCTGGCGCTGACGCTGAGCATCGTCGCCTACTCCGCGCGCAGCGACGCGGTGCGGGCGCGCACCGCGGCCGAACTCGGCCGGCTGAACGCCGAGGCCGACCGGCTGCGTTCTGCAGACCCGACCCTCGCGGCGCGACTGGCTCAGTTCGCCGCGTACCAGGACCCGTCCGAGAGCAACCTGTCGCGCCTGGTGGCGGCGGGCATGTTGCCGTTGGCCACACCGATCGACACCGGAGCCGGCGCGCTCTACTCGGTCTCGGTCTCTCCGGACGGCGCGTCGGTGGCGGTGGCCGGCTCGGACGGTGCCGCCCGGATCTGGCCGCTGGCCCGGCCGGAGGCCGAGCCGACGGTGCTGAGTGGCCACGAGCGCTTCCTCACTTCGGTCGCCTGGTCGCCCGATGGCACCCGGCTGGCCACCACCTCCGACGACGGCACCGCCCGCATCTGGCCGCAGCCGGGGAGCGGCGGCGCACCGCTGGTGCTCCGCGGGCACCGCGGCCGGGTGGTCTACGCGGCATGGTCGCCGGACGGCGGCCGCCTGGTCACTGCGGGAATGGATGGCCTGGTCCGCGTCTGGGACACCCGCACCGGCGCGCAACTGGCCGAACTCGGCGGCCACACGCGCGATGTGCGGACCGTGGCCTGGAGCCCGGACGGAACCCTGATCGCCTCGGGCGGATCCGACCGCACCGCCCGACTGTGGGACGGCCGCGACTACGCCCTGCGCGGGGTCATCACCGCGCACACCGACACCGTGCACGCGCTGGCTTTCGCGCCGGACGGCATGCTGGCCACCGGCGCGGACGATGCCACCGTCCGGCTGTGGAATGTCGCCGATCCGGCGTCGCCGGTTTCGGTCGGCTTGCCGATCACCGCGCACACCGGTCCGGTCTGGTCGGTGGCCTTCAGCCCGGACGGGCGCAACCTGGTCTCGGCCTCGGTCGACGGCACCGCGCGGGTGTGGAGCGTGGCGCGGCCCGAGGTGCCGATCCAGCTGGGACAGAGCCTCGAGGGGGCCGCGAGCTCGCTGTTCGCGGCGGTCTTCGCCGGCAACGAGCACCGCGTCGTCACATCCGGGGCGGACGGCCGCCTGCGCATCTGGAGCCTGCCTCGCGGCGTGCTGTCCGGGCACACCGGACGGGTCATCGCCCCCGCGATCGCTGGTGACCGGATGCTGACCGGCGACGCCGACGGCGGCCTGCAGCTGTGGGATCTGCACGACCGCGCCGCACCGCGCCTGCTGGCCGAGTACACCGTCCCCGACCGGGCCCGGATCGATCAGCTCTCGCTCTCCGCCGACGGCGCGATGGCCGCGGTCGCCACCGAGGACAGCCGGATCACCGTGTGGCCGCTCGGACCGGGTCGCGACCGGTTCGGTGCACCGCACAGCCGCACCGTCGACACCCTGGACCAGCAGCGCGTGCTCTTCGGCTCGGCCGCACGACCCGATCTGCTGGTCACCGGTGCGCGCGACGACTCCTTCGCGCTGTGGCGCGTCGCGGACGACGGTGAGCTCACCCCGCTGGGCGCCCCGATGGTGCACGGCGACACCGGCGGCTGGGCTACCGCGGCCGCCTGGGCGCCCGACGGCCGGCGGCTGGTGCTCTCCGGTGCCGACGGGATCGTCGAACTGTGGGACGTCGCCGATCCGATGGCGCCGCGCCGGCTCGCCCAGACGCCGTCCGGCGAGTCCGGCGGCGTCAACGCCCTGGCCTGGAGCGGCGACGTGGTGGCCGCCGGCGGATACGGCGGTGCACTCCGGCTCTGGCGGGTCAGCGGCGATGCGCTGGTGCCGCTGGCATCCCGGCGACAGGCGCGCGGCGGCACCATCCGCACCCTGAACTTCGTCGCCGACGGCGCTGCCTTGGTCGCGGCGGGCGACGGCCAGACCCTGGTCGTGTGGGACACCGCGAATCCGTCCGGCCCGCGTGAACGGGGCGGACCGATCGGGCCGATCGGCGCCGGACGCTGGTACGCCGCGGCCACTCCGGACGGCGGGACGGTGGTGGTCGGCGGCGATCACGGTCTCCTGGGCGCGGTGATGCGCGATCCGTCGTACGCCGACCGCCGGATCAGTGCGGACGCGCCGCCGCTGACCGCGCAGCAGGAGGAGCAGTTCGGCACGCGGTGAAGCCGATCACACGCCGTGGCGCGGCGGCGCCGCGAGGCCTATCGTTACGCGTGAAGTCTGGTACCCGGCCCCCCTGCCAGGACTGGAACTGAACTGGAGGTACCGGAGTGAACGCATTCACCCCTGCTCCGCGGCTGAATGTCGGCATCGTGTCGGCCGGTCGTGTGGGCACCGCGCTCGGCGAAGCCCTCGCCGCCGCGGGACATCGGGTGGTCGCCGTGCACGCTCCGTCGCCGGCCTCCCGCGAGCGCGCCGAGCGCCGCCTTCCTACCGCCGCCATCGGCACCGTCTCCGAGGTGATCGCCGCCGCCGACCTGGTGCTGCTCACCGTCCCGGACACCGAACTCCCCGCTGTGATCGCGCAGACCGCCGCCTGCGTGCAGCCCGGCCAGCTCGTCGCCCACACCGCCGGCGCCCACGGTGTCGCGATCCTCGAACCCGTCGCCCGGGCGGGCGCCGTGGTCCTGGCGCTGCACCCGGCGATGACCTTCGTCGACGACGCCGAGGACACCCGCCGGCTGTCGTCTGCCTGCTTCGGCATCACCTCCGCCGACGAGCTGGGCGATGCGGTGGCCGCCTCGCTGGTGCTGGAGCTCGGCGCCACCCCGGTGCGCATCGACGAGTCCCGGCGCACCCTGTATCACGCGGCCCTCGCGCACGGCGCCAACAACCTGATCGCCCTCGTCACCGATGCGGTGACCGCCCTGGCCGCGGCCGTCGACGGGCCCGGTGGTGCCGAGCGCGCCACGGTCGACGGCGGTGCGCTCGGCCTGCCCGAACAGATCCTCGGCCCGCTGGTGCGCGCCAGCCTGGAGAACGTTCTGGCACTGGGGCCGGCGGCGCTCACCGGACCGGTGGCCCGCGGCGACCTGGCGACCGTCACCGCGCACGCCGAGGCCCTGGAACGACTTCCTGATCCCGGGGTGGCGCGGGGCTACCGCGTGCTCTCCGGCCGCGCCGCAGCCCAGTCCGGTGCGCCGACCGCTCTGCTCGACTTCTGCGAGGTGACCGCATGACCTTCCCGATCGTCGACGCTGCGCAGGCGCCCTACACGCCTGGCGCGCTGACCGTGCACCGCGATCCCGCGGAGCTGCATCGCGTCTCGAAAGCCTTGCGCGCCACCGGGAAACGTGTCGCGCTGGTGCCGACGATGGGTGCCCTGCACGACGGCCACCTGCAGCTGGTGCGCGCGGCCAAAGGTCGCGGCGACACCGTGGTGATCGTGTCGATCTTCGTCAACCCGCTGCAGTTCGGCGCCGGCGAGGACCTGGCTGCCTACCCGCGCACCTTCGACGCGGACTGCGCCAAGCTGGCCGCCCTCGGCGTCCCACTGGTCTTCGCACCCACCGCAACGGCCATGTACCCCAACGGAACTCGCACCACCATCCACCCGGGCGAGGCGGGCCGCGGCCTGGAGGCCGCCTCCCGGCCGACGCACTTCTCCGGCATGCTGACCGTGGTGAACAAGCTGCTGAACATCGCCGCCCCGCACGCGGCCTACTTCGGCGAGAAGGACTACCAGCAGCTGGTGCTG
>CAZEOP010000012.1:3797-27713 GCA_964513715.1 uncultured Gordonia sp. | reverse complement strand
CCCGGTGCGCCTCCTGTAGGTAGCCGAGGGTCGCCACCACGTTCGTGTCGAAGATCTTGCGGACACCGTCCAGGTCGGCGGTCATCAGGTCGCCGTACACCGGATTGATGCCGGTGTTGTTGATCAGGATGTCGATGCCCGCGCCCGCGGCCACCGTCGCGGCGACGGCCGCCGCCCGGTGCTCCGCATCGCCGGTGTTCCCGGCGACCGCGGTCACGACGGCGCCGGGCACCGCACCGCGGATGGCCGCGGCCGCCTCCGCCAGCGGCTCGGGCTTGCGCCCGGTGATGGTGACCGCCGCGCCGCGCGCGGCCAACTCGGTGGCGATCGCCAGACCGATGCCGCGGCTGCCGCCGGTGACGAGAGCCGATTTTCCAGACAGGGGGAGTGCGGGAAGAGTCATGTGTCCCACATTACGACGCCGGGGTCGCGATTGAGCTCCCGGTCGCCACCGCCGGTAGCATTGCTCGGCGTGATCACCGCGACCGACCTGGAAGTCCGTGCGGGCGCCCGGACCCTGCTGTCGGCCCCCGGCGATGCCCTGCGCATCGCCCCCGGCGACCGCATCGGTCTGGTGGGCCGCAACGGCGCCGGCAAGACCACCAGCCTGCGCATCCTGGCCGGGGAGACCGAACCCTATGCCGGCACCCTCCGCCGCAGCGGACCGATCGGTTACCTCCCGCAGGACCCCAAGGAGGGCGACCTGACCGTGCTGGCCAAGGACCGGGTGCTCTCGGCCCGCGGCCTGGACGAGATCCTCGCCCAGATGGCCAAGCAGCAGACCCTGATGGCCGAGGCCGAGGACGAGACCCGGCGCGACAAGGCGATCGCGAAATACGCGCGGCTCGAAGAGCGCTTCGGGACGCTCGGCGGCTATCTCGCCGAATCCGAGGCCGCCCGCATCTGCCACAACCTGGGCCTGCCCGACCGGGTGCTGGAACAGGAACTGCGCACCCTCTCCGGCGGTCAGCGCCGCCGGGTGGAACTGGCGCGCATCCTGTTCGCCGCCTCCGACGGCTCCGGCAAGTCCGACACCACCCTGCTGCTCGACGAGCCCACCAACCACCTCGATGCCGACTCCATCGCCTGGCTGCGAACCTTCCTGCAGAACCACGACGGCGGTCTCGTGGTGATCAGCCACGACGTGGAACTGCTGGCCGACGTGGTGAACCGGGTGTGGTTCCTCGACGCGGTGCGCGGTGAGGCCGACGTCTACAACATGAACTGGAAGCGCTACCTGGATCAGCGCGCCACCGACGAGCAACGCCGCCGCCGCGAGCGCGCCAACGCCGAGAAGAAGGCTGGCGCCCTGCGCGCCCAGGCCGCCAAACTCGGCGCCAAGGCGACCAAGGCCACCGCGGCCCAGCAGATGCTCAAACGCGCCGAGAAGATGATCGACGAGCTGGAAGAGGAGCGGGTGGCCGACCGGACCGCCACGATCCGTTTCCCCGAACCGGCCCCGTGCGGCAAGACCCCGCTGACCGCGACCGGGCTGACCAAGGTCTACGGCTCGCTGGAGATCTTCACCGGCGTCGACCTGGCGATCGACAAGGGCAGCCGGGTGGTGGTGCTGGGTCTCAACGGCGCGGGCAAGACGACGCTGCTGCGCCTGCTGGCCGGGACCGAAGAGCCCGATCTGGGCTCCATTGAAGCCGGCCACGGGCTCAAACTCGGCTATTTCGCGCAGGAGCACGACACCCTCGACGATGCGGCCAGCGTCTGGGAGAACATCCGGCACGCCGCACCCGACGCGGGGGAGCAGGATCTGCGCGGCCTGCTGGGGGCGTTCATGTTCACCGGACCGCAGCTGGAACAGCCGGCCGGCACCCTGTCCGGCGGCGAGAAGACGCGCCTGGCGCTGGCCGGTCTGGTGTCCTCGGCGGCCAATGTGCTGCTGCTGGACGAGCCGACCAACAACCTCGACCCGATCTCCCGCGAGCAGGTGCTCGAGGCGCTGCGCAGCTACACCGGCGCCGTCGTGCTGGTGACCCACGACCCCGGCGCGGCCGCGGCCCTCGATCCGCAGCGGGTGATTCTGCTGCCCGACGGCACCGAGGACCACTGGTCTGACGAGTACCAGGAGCTCATCGAGCTCGCCTGAACGGCCGGGGCCGCCGCGAGCAGGAGCCTGCTCGACGGGGGACTAGCAGCAGGGGACTAGCGCGGACGGGCAAAGACGACGATGTTGTCCAGGTAGCCCAGGGGCGGTCCGACGAACGGGCCCCCGCAGGTCACCAGCGCCAGCGTCTCCGGCCCGTCGAGCCGATTCAACTCGTCGACGGGCAGTCCGCCCTCCTTCGCGACGGCCCGATTGTCGGTCACCGCATAGCGGTGTTCGGACCGGTCGGCGGTCGTGACGAACACCTCGTCGCCCGCGCGCAAACCCGTGAACGCGGCGGCGAAGCCGGTGCCCCGCTCCACATCGTCGACGTGACCGGTGATCACCACGGTGCCCGCACCGGCGCCGGGCCGCGCCGAGCCGATCCACCAGCCGAGTTCGCCGATGTCCTTCGGCGGCAGCAGGACGCCGTCGGCATCGGTGTCGACGGTGCGCACCCGAGCGACGCGCCCGGCGACCCGGACGGCCGTCGGGGCGGCGGCATCCGCGGTCTGCGTCAGCACCGGCGGCGGCAGCGACGCCTGCCCGGTGCTCGGACCGGGCGCCGAGGTCAATGCCCCGCAGCCGGTGGCCGCCAGCGCCAGGGCGGCCAGGAGCGCACCGATGCCGCGGCGCACGCCGCCTGCCACCGCCGGCCCGCGCATCATCAGTACTCGCGCCCGGACGGGATCGACCTGATCGGGATCCGACCCCGGTCGCCGGCCCGGATCAGCTCGAAGACCACTCCGGCGGTGCCGCCCGCCGGGACCACCGCCTCGCGCACCCACGACGAGACCAGGCGGTAGCCGCCGGGGATGCCGAGGATCTCCACCCGATAGTGGCCGGCGGGCAGCAGCATCGATGCGGGCAGCCGGGTGTCGTGCGCCTCGGGCCGCCACACCCGCGCCGGTACATTCACCACCTCGGCACCGGTCACGACGTCAACGGCGCGGATGCTCAGAATTCCGTCGGTGGGCGACGAGGTCGGTGGCGCCTGCGTGGGCTCGACCGGGGCCGCCGACGAGGCCGTACTCGACGAGGCCGCACTCGAGGAGGCGGTGGTACTCGAGGAGGCCGTAGTAGTCGACGAGGCCGCGCCGGACTCGGCACTGCTCGAGCCGCTCACCGGCGCGGCACCCGAGACCGGACCGGCGGCGGGCAATTGCCCATCGCCCGGATCCGCAGCGGTGGCATCGTCCGGCCCGGGCGCGACCGGCACGGACGCGGCCGGCGGCGCGGGGTCGCTCGGGTCGGCGAACGCGACGGTGCCGCCGGGCACGGTCGCCAGCACCAGAGCCAGGGCGGTGACGGCGCCGAGTATCCGGGGCCGTCGCCGAGTCCGCCGAGCCGACGGCGACCCAGGGGGATTCGACACGGGGAGATTCGATGCAGGGGGAGTCACTGCACCGGAGGTCAAGGCGGTCGGCTCCACCTCGGTGGTCTCCAACTCGGCGGGCGTCAACATCGCGGGACTCGCTCTCTCCCCGATCCGTGCCTGCATCAGGTACGTCGCCAATCACGGTGCAGGGCGTTACCAGGTCTCCGCGTTACCCGGTCCCCGTCGCCCGCGTGACCCGTCTCCGGGCGGCCGCGCGCCCGCCGCCTCCTCAGCGAGCCTTAAGTAGGACACCCTAAGTTGGAGGGGTGATCACCCGGCTGCCCGTCTTCGTCGTGCTCGGTCTCCTCGCGGGCGGAATCGCCGCGGTCGGGCTGCACCTCGTCGGCCCCACCAGCAACCTGGTGGCCCGATTCGCCTCGGTCGCGCCGTTCGGGATCCTCGCCGCCCTGCTCGCCGGAATCCTCGCGGCGATCCTGCGCCGATGGTGGCTCGTCACCGCCGCGGTGATCGTGGTGGCCGCGGGGGTGGCCACCCAGGCTCCGCTCTACCTCGGTGCGAGTTCCGGCCGGCCGGCCGCCCTCACCGTGATGCAGGCGAACATCTATCTCGGGAAGGCCGACATCGACGGATTGGCGCGCACCGTCGACGAGCGCGGGGTGGACGTGCTGGCCGTCTCGGAACTCACCGACGCCGCGCTGACCCGGATCGAGAAGTCCTCGATCGCCGCGCGCCTGCCGTATTCGGTCACCGAGCCGGTCGCCGAGGGCGGCGCCGGAACCGGCCTGTTCTCGCGCTTCCCGCTGACCGGCGGCGGCCGGTTGCCCGGCCTGCGGATGGCCAACCTGCGCGCCGAGACCGTCGTCCCCGGGCACGGCGCGCTTGCGCTGTACGCCCTGCATCCCCAACCGCCGTGGCCCGAGCCCGCGTGGCGGTGGGAACTGGAACTGAACCGGCTGCGCACCCAGTTGGCGGCCGAGCCGCTGCCGCTGGTCGCCGCCGGCGACTTCAACTCCACCTGGGATCACGCGCAGCTGCGGCGGCTCGTCTCCGGGGCGTCACTGACGGATGCGGCCGAACACACCGGGGCCGGAATCGTGCCGACCTATCCGGCCGACCGCGCTTTTCCGGCGGTACTGGCCATCGACCGGATCCTGACCGGCGGGGGAGCCGAGCCGGTCTCATTCCAGCGGGTCGAGCTGGCGGGCTCCGATCACCACGGCGTCGTCGCCGGAATCGCACTCTGAGATCACACTCTGAGATCGCGCTCGGAAATCGCACTCGGAAATCGCACTCGGAGATCACACTCTGAGCTGCGGCACCGGGCCGCCGGAACGGGAGTTCGGTACCGCAGCGCTCAGGCCCGAGCCAGGCTCCGGGCCACCGCACGCTCGTGCCGGAGGTGCTCGTGCAGCGTTCGAGCCAGCGTCCCGGCCACCCGGCCGGGCTCGGCGGCGCGGAAAATCTGCCGACCGAAGCTCAGCCCGGCCACCCGGGAGCGGCCGATCTCCGTCCCGAGGGCGATCGCATGGTCGTCGCTGGTGCTCGCCCCGCCCGCCACGACGATCGGCAGCGGGCAGGTGTCGACCACCTCGTTCATCGACTCCGGATCGCCGGCGTAGTCGAGCTTCACCACGTCCGCCCCCAGGTCGGTGGCGATGGCCGCGAGATGAGCGAGCGTCGCGGTGGACGGCCGTCCGGCCACCCCGGCCAGACCGCGGTGATACATCATCGCCAGCAGCGGCATGCCGAGTCGCTGGCATTCCGCCGCCACCGCACCGAAATCGGCCAACTGCTGCGCCTCGGTGGGCGAGCCGATGTTGACGTGCACGCTCACCGCGTCGGCGCCCAGCACCAGGGCTTCCTCCACGGAGGCCACCAGAACCTTCCCGGTGGTGTCCACCGAGAGCTGCGTGCCCGCCGACAGGTGCACGATCAGCCGCAGGTTACGCAGATGCACCGGATCGATGTGCCGGGCCCGGCCCTTGTGCACCACCACCGCGTCGGCGCCGGCCTCGGACAGCAGCGCCGCCATGGCGTCGGCGTGGCCGCGATCGCCCAGCGGCCCCACCGTCACCGAGTGATCGAGCGGGACGATGAGGGCCCGACCCGACGGCGCGGAGAAGAGCCGTTGCAGACGCACGGTCCGACCGTCCAGGGCGGCGCGTACGGTCCTGCTCTCAATCATGTGTGGGGTCCTCCCGGGAGTGAATGAGGGTAGCCTATCCTACTGGGATGACCACCCGGACTGTGAGCTTCCCGACAGCGGCCTATCTGCACCGCATCGGCGATCTCGACGCGAACGGCGCACCGGACGCGCAGCTGGTCGCCGCGGTCGCCGCGGCGCAGCACCGGACGGTGCCCTTCGAGAACCTCGACATCCACCGGGGCCGCCCGGTGAGCGTGGTGCCGCGCGACCTGGCCGACACGCTGATCGTCGGTCGCCGCGGCGGTATCTGCTACCAGCTGAACGGCCTGCTCGGCCTCGCGCTGCGGGCCCTCGGCGTCCCCGTCGCGTTCTGGGGCGCCCGCGTCAGCACCGCCGCGGGCACCGGACCCGAGCGCGGTCACATGGCGGTCGTCGCCCGCCCCGCGCCGGGCGAGCTGCTGCTGGTCGACGTCGGTTTCGGCGGCGACCGGGTGCTGCGGCCGATCGATCCGGCGGACCCGGCGAGCCTTCGGGTCCGGGTCGGCGAGGCGTCCTACGCACTCGATCCCGTCGACCGGGAGCTGCCCGACTTCGCCGAGATGGCGCGCTGGCACAGTACCTCGCCGGAGTCCAGATTCACCGGCTCGGTGATCTGCACGCTGCCCGCGGCCGCCGGCGGCCGGACCACCCTCGCAGCCCGCCCGGGCCCCGGCGGTGCGCTGACCTACCGGCTGATCGACGACACCCCGGGCGGGTCCGGCCCCGCCGGGCGCGCCGAGACCGCGCTGACCGTCGATGAGGCGACCGCGGTGCTCCGCGCGCGCTTCGGCATGCCAGCTACCCGCGCGCCCCGGCGCAGTGCCCTGGTCCGTGCCGCACTGGACGCCCCCGCACTGGGCGCCACCGCACCGGACACCGCCGGACCGGACACCGCGCCGCCTCATACCGTGACCGGCCGCGGCGCTTCGGCGCCGTCGTACCGCCACGGCGTGGGGAACGGGAGGCCGAGGTAGACGTGGCCGATCGCGCGGCGATCATCGTCGCATTCCACCAGCCGCTGCAGCCGGGCCCGGCGCAGCGGCCAGTCGAAGCCGTCCTCCCCGTCGAACCGGTGCAGCAGCGCCGTCAGATTCCACGAGAAGGCCTGCGCCTGCCAGACCCGGTCGAGGGCCCTGGCCGAGTAGCCGTCCAGCAGGTCGGTGCGACCTTCGCCGTAGAAGCCGCCCAGCGCGTGCGAGAGCACACAGGCATCGGAGACCGCCAGGTTCAGGCCCTTGGCGCCGGTCGGCGGCACGATGTGCGCCGCATCGCCGAGCAGGAAGAGTGCGCCGACCCGCATCGGTGCGGAGACCAGGCTGCGCAGCGGCGCCACGCTGCGTTCGATGATCTCGCCGGTCTCCAGCGGGGGAGCGTCGTCGACGGCGCTGCGGCGGCGCAACTCCGCCCAGATCCGCTCGTCCGACCACGCGCCCGGGTCGGTGCCGGCCGGCACCTGCAGGTACTGGCGGGACAGCGCGGGGCCGCGCATGCTGTGCACGGCCAGGCCGTCGGGATGGACGCTGTAGGTGCCCTCGGCGCAGACCGGCGTGCTGTGGGCCAGGATGCCGAGCCAGGCGAACGGATAGCTGCGCGAGACGGTCGTGATCGCGTCGGCGACGGTGGCCCGGCTGACGCCGTGGAAGCCGTCGCACCCGGCCACGAAGTCGGCGACGATCCGGCGCCGGCGTCCGGTCGCATCGGTGAAGGCGACCTCCGGACTGCGGGTGTCGTAGCCGGAGATCTCGACGCCGGCGGCACCGAACTCGACGGGCCGGCCGGCCTGCGCCAGCCCGTCGATCAGATCGGCGACCACCTCGGCCTGGCCGTACACCCAGGCGTGCCGTCCGGTGTCGGCGTGGAAGTCGAGCTGGTGCGTCCGTCCGTCGAAGCGGAGGTAGAAGCCGTTGTGCCGCAAGGCTTCCCGGTGCAGTCGGTCGGCCATGCCGAGTTCGCCGAGGAGGTCGACGGTGGTCTGTTCCAGCACTCCCGCGCGGACCCGCGACCGGACGTACTGCGCGTCGTGACGTTCCAGCACCACGGCCTCGATGCCCTGCCGGCCCAGCATGTGTGCCAGCGACAGTCCCGCGGGGCCCGCGCCGATGATCACCACCTGTACGCGCTCGGTCGCCGACTCAGCTGTGAACGTCACCACAGTCCTCCCTAGGTGTTTGGTCAGGCTAACCTAACGCGCTTAGGGTGAGATTCGCCAACCCGGCCGTCCGACGACATGCACTACCGAAGGGATCCGCAGTGACTGAGGTCTTCGATGAGTTCGAGCCCGCACGCCCGCGTGAGACCGAGGTGATCGATCCCATGGCCGGTCTGGCCGCCTCGCTGAGCGGTCAGCGCGCGTCGGTGGGTCGCGGTCTGGCCACGGTGGCGGTGATCGTGCCCGCGATGAACGAGGCGCGGAACCTGCCGCACGTCGCCGAGCGGATGCCCGAGGTGGACGAAATCATCGTGGTGGACGGTCACTCGGTCGACGACACGGTCGCCGTGGCGCGCTCGCTGTGGCCGGAGGCACTGGTGATCACCCAGACCCGCTCGGGCAAGGGCAATGCCCTCGCGTGCGGCTTCGCGCACGCCACCGCCGACATCATCGTGATGATCGATGCCGACGGCTCCACCGATCCGGCCGAGATCCCCGACTTCGTCGACGCGCTGCTCGACGGCGCCGACCTGGCCAAGGGGAGCCGCTTCTCGCAGGGTGGCGACAGCGACGACATCACCGCCTTCCGCCGACTGGGCAACAAGGGACTGAACTGGCTGGTGAACCGGATCTTCAAGGCGAAGTACAAGGACCTCTGCTACGGCTACAACGCCTTCTGGCGGGCCAACCTGCCGGTGCTGGACCTGCCGGACGTGCACGCCAAGGAGCCGCAGTGGGGCGACGGCTTCGAGGTGGAGACCGTGATCAACGTGCGGATGATCCGCGCGGGCAAGAAGATCCAGGAGGTGGGCAGCCACGAACGCTGCCGGATCCACGGGCGCAGCAATCTCAACGCCGTGAGCGACGGGCTCCGCGTGCTGCGCACCATCAACTACGAACGCAAACTCCACCGCGGAACCGCGCGATGACCGAGCCTCTCACCTTCCTCTGGTACCTGAACCACGCCGACGGTGCGGTGCCCTGGCAGGCCGAGCATCGGATCGAGCCCTCCCTGGATCATCTGCGCGGCGTCGCCGCTGAACTGGACCGGCTCGGCTACTACGGCGTGCTGTGCACCGCGCGCGAGCCGGTCGCCCTGGTCTCGGCGACGCGGCAGCTGCGCTTCCTGGTGCCCGAGTATCCGGGCGTGATGCCGCCGGCCCTGATGGCCGAGCGGGCGCAGATCTTCGACCACTACTCGGCGGGTCGGCTGATCATCAACCAGGTCAACGGCGCCGATCCGGTGCTCGCGCGCTACGGCCGGTTCGAGGGCAAGGACGAGCGCTACCGCGTCTCCGCCGAGTACTGGCAGAGCGTTCGGAGCATGTACCACGACTCCGCCGAGCCGGTGGACGGCGACTACTTCCGGGCCGGAGCGCAGTACAAGCCGCCGATCGCCGGACCGCGGCAGGACCGGTTGCCGATCTGGGGGACCGGTGCCTCGCCGGCCGGCCTGACCCACGCGGCCGAGGTCCTGGACGTCTACCTGAGCTTCCTCGCACAGCCCGAGGCCCTCACCCGCACGTTCGACGCGGCCCGCGCCGCCGCCGCGGCACACGGTCGCGATCTGCCGTGCGGGGTGCTCGGCAGCGTCGTCGTCCGGGACACCGACGACGAGGCCTGGGCGCACTTCGAATGGCAGCTGGCGCAGACCGATCCGGTCGAGATGGCGCGGCTGGCCGACCGGAATCTGCGCTCCTTCGGCTTCCCCGGACTCGCGGCGGCCGCCAGCGACGATCCGCAGGTGCAGGCCCGCATCGACGCGCTGCGCGCCGGACGGATCCCGGGGCGGGCCGAACTCGAATACGCCCCCGGCATGGCCGCGGGCCTGACCACCTGGACCTCGGGTGAGCCGCCCTTCGACCTCGCGGGCAAGGGCTCGGGCAACTACCTGGTCGGCAGTCCGGAGACGGTCGCGGCCAACATCGAGCGGCTGTCGGCGCAGACCGGCGCCAGGTACTGGATCCTCTCCGGATGGCCGCTCGCCGCGGAGGCGCGCCGGTTCGCCGAGCAGGTGGTGCCGCTGCTGTCCCGGGAGCTCATCGCGCAGTGACCGGCAGCTCGACGAAGGCGGCGCCGGCCGTGGGCGCGCCGACGGTGGGCGTGGTGATCCCCGTCTACCGCAGCGCCGACTACGTCCGGGCCTGCCTGGCCTCGGTCCTCGCCCAGACCCGGCCGGTCGACCAGCTCGTCCTGGTGGACGATCGCGGCGGCGACGACTCCATCGACGTGGCCGAGCGCTTCCTGCGCGAGCGCGGGCAGCCGTACACGCTCGTCACTCAGCCGCGCAACGGCGGGTTGGGCCGGGCGCGCAACTGCGGACTGGGCGTCCTGCACACCGACCTCGTCTGGTTCCTCGACAGCGACGACACCGCCCACCCCGACTTCGTCGCGGTGCTGACCGCGGCCCTCGTCGACTCGGGCGCCGACTTCGCGGTCTGCCGGACGCAGCGGGTCGACGAGACCGGTCGGGTGCTGCGCACCGACGAGGCCGCAGCCCCCGGACCGGTGGTCGCCGGCGAGGTCTACGCCACCGAACTGCTGCGCGGGCGGGCCAAGGCCTATGCCTGCACCAAGCTCTACCGGCGCACCCTCCTGGGCGCCCGGCCGTGGCCCGAGGACCAGGCCTACGAGGATCTGGTGCCGGCCCTCCGCTTCGCCCTCGCCGCCGAGCGGGTGGCCCTCGTCGGCCGCCCGCTCTACCAGTACCTGCACCGCTCGGGATCGATCTCGACGACCCTCGCCGAGACCACCTTCGACCTGTTCGTCGTCGGCGACGAGGTGGACCGGCTCCTCGGCGGCGGCAGCGCCCGGCAGCGCCGGGACGTCCTGGCCTTCCGGTACCGCCAGGTGCTCACCTCCGTGGCCCATGTGGCGATGCGTGCCGACCACGCCGCGCCGGTGCGTCCGCCGCTCTACGACGCGGCGCTGGACCGGGTTCGCGCCGCGATCGATCTGCGCGAGGTACCCACCCTGCTGCGACACCGGCAGTTCCGGTCGTCGGTGTTCGCGGTGCTGGTCAAGTACTGGCCGGCGGCCTATTCGGCGGTGCTGCGATGGCGGTGAGCGTCACCGTGCTGATGCCGATGTACAACGCCGCCGAGACGGTGGTGGCCGCGGCCGAGTCGATCCTTGCCGAGCCGCTGCCCGGGCTGGAACTGCTGGTGATCGACGACGGCTCCACCGACGGCGGCGCCGAGCGGTTGCGCCGGCTCGGCGATCCGCGGATCCGCATCGCGGCCCAGGCCAACGGCGGCCTGGTCGCCGCCCTCAATCGCGGGCTCGAGCTGGCCCGCGGCGAGTTCCTGGCCCGGATGGACGCCGACGATCTGTCGGTGCCCGGCCGGCTCGCGGCCCAGTACGCCTGGCTCTCGGCGCGACCGGCGGCGGTCGCCTGCGGCACCGACTACGAGCTCTTCGGCGACGCCCGCGGGCGGGTGCGGATGCCGCGCTCGGATCGAGCCTGCCGGCAGCGGATGGCCCTGGCGAGTGCCTTCTGCGGGGCGTCGATCCTGATCCGCCGCAGCGCGATCGAGCAGCACTCGCTGCGTTTCGATCCGGCCTTCGCGCACGCCGAGGACTACGAGTTCTTCACCCGGCTGGCCGGCTGCGGGCAGCTCGGGAATCTGCCGATGGTCGGCTACCGCTACCGCATCCACGCCGGCCAGGTCAGCGACCGGCACGCCGCGGCCCAGCGCGCGGCCCATCTGCGGGCGGCCGCGCAGTACGGCCGGCTGACGGGGCGATCGGTCCCGCCGCGACTGCTGACCGATCTGCTCTGGCCACCGCGCCGCGGACCGATCGCCCCGCTCGCGCGGCCGGTCGCGGCCGCCGCTGCGATCGTCGCACGACGGCCCGGACTGGAGACGGCCCGCTTCACCGGACGGAAAGCAGTGGAGGCGGCGCTGGCGCTGCGCTGAGCTCGCGCAGATCGCGGCGCAGCGGCCGGGCCACCAGCCCCAGCGCCAGGATCAGCGCCGCGGCCTGGGCCATGCCCACCGCGGTGATCCCGAACTCCGGAACCAGCAGATACGAGCCGGCCACCGTCACCACCGTGACGAGCAACTGGGCCAGCACCATCGGCCGCAGCCGCCGGACCAGCTGCGCCAGCGTGTAATAGCCGGTCACCAGGCACTCCAGCAGGGAGGCCCCGGCCATGACGACCATCAGCGGCCAGGCCTGCCGCAGGTACTCGCCGCCGGTCAGCGCGAGCACCAGGGGACCGCCCACCCCGAGACCCACCGCGGTCAGCGCCGCGACGCCGCCGTACACCGGAGCCGCCCGGCGCAGCAGCGCGCGGCGGTCCGCGCCGGGGACCGAGGCCTCCACGATGAACGCGGAGACCAGTCCGCCGCGCAGCAGGCCGCTGGCACTGCACATGGTCCAGGCGAGGTTGAAGTAGGCGTTCTCCGCGGGCCCGAGCCGGTGCACCACGATCAACGGCAGCAGCAGCGGCATCGCCGAGGAGACCAGCATCATCGCCAGGAAGGCGCCCTGGAACGAGAGCAGTTCGCGGGTGGGCGGCAGCGCCGCCGGGGCTCGCCGGGTGCGCGCCTCGCGCACCGCTAGGGCGACGAAGATCACCGCCACCAGCAGCGACACCGCGGTCCAGGACACCACGATGCCGGCCGCCGCGGCGCCCGCACCGATCAGCAGCAGCGGGACGATCTTGAGCACCGACGCCGAGACGTTCTTCGCCGCGACCGCGGGCGCCCGGCGCAGGCCGGTCAGGACCGCATCGGTGAGGGCGAAGACCGCGAAGATCACCACCATCGCCGGGAAGGCGAGCCGCTCGCGCGGATCGTCGAGCAGCGCCCGGCTCAGTCCGCTCCAGGCGAAGGCGCCGCCGAGCAGGACCGCGGTGACCGCGGTCAGCGCATAGCCGCCGACGATCGCGGCCGTCGTGCGTCGCCCGGCCAGCGGCAGGAAACGCTGATAGGCCCCGCCCAGCGAGAGGCAGGCGACCGACGAGAGCATGGTCGCCGTGCTGATCAGCGCCGAGGCGCGGCCGACCTCGGCCGCCGGGAACAGCCGGCCGGCCAGGATCCAGTAGACCAGGCCGAGGACACCGGAGGCCGCCGAGGAGAGCATCAGCGCCCCCGCGTTGACCATCAGCCGGTCCCGCAGACTCGTCATCCCCGGTCACCGCCCCGCCAGGCCCACCCCGGTCCCACCTTGCGGGCGAACAGTGCCCCGCTGGCCAGGGCGGCCGGCAGGTCCGCCTCGGTCAGCTCCGCCGGGTGCAGCACCGCGTCGTCGGTCCAGCGGATGTAGTGCTGGCCGTGCACGTCCGGCGCCTCGGCCGCGGCGGGCGCGCCGGCGAAGGGCGTATCGGCCAGCACCGACTGGAAGAGATACTCGTCGGGGCACAGCGAGAAGCGATGGCGCCGCAGCAGCCGGCCGCGGTCCGCGGCGAATCGGTCGAGGGCCTGGGCGACGGCCGGTTCGGTGAGCGACCACCAGTTACTGCCCTGGTGCAGTGCGGCCGCGTCGGAGCGGCGCCGGGGAAGTCGGCCGGACAGGGCGCCCAGCCGCGGCCGGTCCGGGAAGTGGAAGCGTTCCACCTTCCAGGCGTGATTCGGCGCGTCGCCGAGCCGCCGGTCGACGCGCAGGTACTGCTCGTCGCCGGCCCAGCGGTCGATCATCTCGCCGAGCTCGCGCAGCCGCAGGTCCGCGCCGGAGAGCAACGAATGCCGGTGATAGCCGGCACCGGCCGTGCGGAGGCAGGCGAGGGTGGCGTGCACCACGCTGAGGCCGCCCCAGTGCACGCGCACCCGCCGACGCGCGGGCACGAAGGTCGCCCGGCCGCCGGCGGCCGCGGCGAACGGCCGCTGATCGGACTTCGCGTCGATGTGGGCGAAGACGTCGATCGCCGGATGCGCGAGCGAGGCGACCAGGTCGCCGAAAAGCGGCGGCTGTGCATGCGCCAGGATGTGCACGGCGAAGCGGGGCCGCGTCACGATGCCCCGTCGTGGGCGACGACCGGCCCGGCCGGAGTCGGCGCGCACAGGTGTTCGGCGATCGGGTCTTCGGCGGTCAGGGCCTCATCGATCAGGGCCTCATCGATCAGCGCCGCGGTGGCGGTGACGAAGGGCGGGCGCAGCATCGCGGTGTGGTCGCCGCGGACCCGATGCACCGCGCGCAACCGCGGGGCGACGACCGGCCACCAGATCTGCGGATCGTCGTTGTCCTCGGCGAGGATCACCGTCACCGGGCCGGACCAGGCGCGCAGCCGGTGCAGCAGGGCGCTGCGCCGACCGAGCTCGTGGAACAGCGACCACTGCGCGGCCGCCGGCCGCGGCCACCAGCCCGCGCTGAGCAGCGCCAGCCGGGTCCGCCAGGTCCCCGCCGCGTCCTTCGCCGATGCCCTCGGCGCCGGTGCCGGTGCCGATGTGGCCGGTACCGATGTGGCCGGGGCCGGTGCGCCGGGCGCGGGCGGGAAGACCAGCGCCGACCGGGCGCGCAGGCCGTCGTCGAGCACGGTGTCGAGGCAGACGACGTGCGCCACGGTCTCGCCGTCGGCCTCCAGCAGGCGGGCGGTCTCCATCGCCAGAACACCGCCGATCGAGTGGCCGACGAAGCGATACGGCCCGTGCGGCGCGATCGCCCGGATGTGCGCGGCGGCGCGCCGGACGCTGCGGCCGATCGTGTAGTCGGGCACCCCGCGCTGCTCCAGCGCGTGTGCGGACAGGCCGATCAGCCGGTAGTCGGGCAGCCGGCCAGCCAGCGGGCGGAAGGCGAGCGCCGATTCTCCGGCGCCGGCGAAGGCGAAGACGAGCGGCCGGTGGTCGTCGTCGCCGCCGAAGTCCACCAGGTCGCCGGTTCCGTACCCGGCACCGGCGCCGCCGTCGATCGCGGTGGCCAGCGCGGCCAGGGTGGGCGCCCCGGTGAGCACCGGCAGCGACAGCCGAGTGCCGAAGCTCTCGTCGATGCGGTCGAGCAGGGTGACCGCGGTCAGCGAGTCGCCGCCCAGGGCGGTGAAGTCGTCGTCCAGGCCGATGTCCGGGACCGCGAGCAGGTCCTCCCAGATCGGCGCCAGCAGGCGCTGGGTGCGGGTCACCGGCGGTCGAGCGGGTGGACGACGCAGCGGATCGGGCAGTTCGGCCCGGGCCACCTTGCCGCGCGGCGTGCGGGGCAGCGCCGGCAGCAGCATCAGGTGGGTCGGCCGCATCCACGCGGGCAACCGGTCCGACAGGGCGCGGCGGAGTTCGGCGACGGCCGGCGGGCGGGTCCCGGCGGCGGGCACCAGGTAGGCCGCCAGTTCGGGCCGGTCGCCGTCCGCACCGCCGGAACGGGCGACGACGACCGCATCGACGATGCCGGGCAGGCTGCGCGCGGCCGCCGTCACCTCGGAACAGTCCACCAGGAAGCCGCGGATCTTCACCGCATCGTCGACCCGGCCGACCAGGCGCAGCTGTCCGTCGGACACGGCGCCGGCGTCACCGAGCCGGTGTACCCGGCGGCCGAGGTCGTCGACGGGGAAGTCGACCGGCTGTCCGTCCACCAGGTAGCCGTCGGCCAGGAACTCCGAATGCACCTCGAGTCGTCCGACCGCACCGGCCGGCGCCTCGGTGCCGTCGTCCCCACGCACCACGACGTGCTTGGCGGCGGCGAGGTACCCGGGCGGGAGGGTGCCGGCCGGCGCGGGCCGCGCGGGCGGATAGTGATCGAAGGCCAGATTCCCGGTCTCGCTCGAGCCGGCCCGATTGACGTAGGTGACGGCGCCCGCGACCCCGCGCAACGCGCGCAGATCCGCCCCGTCGGGCGCCTCGCCGCAGGTGCACACCAGTTCCAGCCCGGCCAGGGCGCGCGGCGCGTCGGTCTCGGTCACCAGCGATCGCAGCAGATGCGGGGAGAGATGCAGGGCGTGCGGTGCGTGCGCGGCCAGCGCGGCGAGGACCCCGGCCACCCCGTCGCTACGCGGATCGGCGAGCACCAGCGTGCCGCCCGAGAGCAAGGTCGTCGCGACGATGTCCAGGCCGCCGCCGAAGCTCGGCGGCAGGGCGCTCAGTACGGTCCGGCCCGGACCTATCCCGAGTTCGCGGGCCAGCTCGTCCACCTGGTGCAGCCACATCGCCCCGCCCTGGCGCACGGCCTTGGGTGCACCGGTCGAACCCGAGGTGAACAGCAGGACCGCGCAGCCGGGCAAGGGCGTCGCGGCCAGCCGGGAGATGGTGGCGATGCGCTCGGCGGGCAGCCCGGCGTCGATCGGCACCAGCGGCCGGCCGGCGGCCAGTACCGCGAGCATCTGCACCACCGTGTCGGCCGGGTGGTCTCGGTCCGCATCGGCGGGCGGCCCTCCTGCCGCCGCGGCGGGGACCAGCGCCGGGGTGCCGGGCGGCGCCGCGGACAGGGCCGCCGCGGCCCGGGCCACCTCGTCGGCCAGCTCGCCGTAGCTGCGGGTCCGGCCGCCCCCGATCAGTGCGGGTTCGGCCGGATGGGCCGCGGCGATCTGCGCGAAGCGGGCGCCGAGGGTGCGCGGCGAGTCGGCGCCGCGCCCGCCGGAGGGGACAGCGTTCGTCACAGAACTCGGTGATGGGGAGCCCGACGTGCCGGGCCTCCGACGGCACATAGCCGAGCAGCACGTCGCCGGGCTTGAGTTCGGTGACGTTGTTGACGCTGCCACCCGGGCCGAGCAGGCGGACGTGCCAGTCGTCCTGTGCGATGACGTTCACCGCGCGGCCGTCGGCGGACTCCGCACTGATCGAGATCAGCGGGCGGCGTTCGATCTTGACCCGGCCGATCCGGACCTCGCGCACCGAGCCGTCGGTGCGGACGGCGAGGATCGGCTGGCCGGCCCGCAGCTCGCTGACATAGCGGGTGCGGTTTCCGGGGGTCAGGACGTATGAGTGCACCGCGCCCGCGTTCCAGCGGAAGGGTCGCGTCGGCATGTAGGGGAGCGGGTGAGTCTCGCTGCAGGACAGGAACATGCCGCTGGCGAAGGAGCCGATCAGGCAGCCCTCGTCGAGCTCCAGCAGCGAGCAGGTGTCGATGCACGCGCGCTCGCCCATCCCGATGTGCTCCACCGAGGTGATGGTCAGTTCGGCGAGATCCATGCCCGCCTGGGCCGGCTGCAGGATCGCGGCCAGCGCGATCACGTCGTCGGCGTGCCGGGGTGCCAGCAGCAGACCGTCCGAGCCGTGCTCCAGCACCAGCTTGACGATCTCCGCGTCGGTGATGTCGTCGACCACGGTGACCGTCTTGCCGCCCGAGTTCTCGGCCGCGGCGATGACGATCTCCAGCGGGATCTTGGTGGGATCGGTGAAGGTCAGCAGGGTCCACGGCACCTGCCGGACCCGCTCGCACGCATCCTGCAGGGTCGCCGCGTCGCTCACCACGACGTGGATGCCGTCGGGCCGCGCCTCCGGGGCGAGCCGGTCGGCCTCGACGATCACCAGGTCGGCGGACTCACCCTTCTTCGGCTTGGCGCCCGCGCGCAGCAGCACGCGGCGGACGGTCGGCGGCAGCGTGGCGAGAAGCTCGGCATCGTCGCTGACGATGCCGTCCAGCCCCTGATTCAGCGCCGCCGCGACGACCGCCTCGCGGTTCTGCCCGGACAGCGCCCGCACGTCCACCCAGGCGAAGTGCTCGCCGCTGCGTTCCTTGCCGTCGACGCGCAGCAGGGGATCGATGTGATCGGTGACGTGGACCGGGGCTACTTCTTTAATCGGGGCCACTTCCTTGCTCAGTGCCGGTTCGGTGGCGGGCGCCTCGATGGTCAACGTTTCTCCCTCGGTTGTCGGCGCGGCAGCTGTGCCGTCCGTCGCCTACACGGTCCGTTCTGTGCGCGGCCGGCGACCGGCGCCGGCACTTCGACAGTAGTTTAGGCTAGCCTCACCAAGTGGACCAAGGCCGCCGGGCCCGACGTGACGCGTTCCACTTAGGGTTACCTTGCCTTAGCGGAGCGGCCGGTGTTGAGTGGGCCGGGTGACTTCCGCGCGCAGTGAACCCGGCCTGGCCAAGAGTTCACTCGCCCTGCTGATCTCGTCGGCGACGACCGCGACGATCGGCCTGGTCTACTGGATTCTGATGGGCCGGCTGTATCCGCCCAGCGAGGTCGGCGCCGCCGCCGCGGTGATCGCCGCCGCGACGATGCTCTCCGGCTTCGCCAATCTCGGCCTCGGCTCGTATTTCGAACGCTTTCTGCCGCTGGCCGGGAAGAACCGGAACCGGCATGTGGCGCGCGGCCTCACCGTCGCGGCGCTGTGCGGTGTGGTCCTGGGCGCGACATTCATCTTCGTCGGCCCCACCGACGAGATGTTCGCCAACACGACGCAGCAGGTGATCTTCCCGCTCTTCGTCGTCATCCTCTCGATCTTCGCCCTGCTCGACAACATCACCATCGCCATGTACCGCACGCACTGGGGCGCGGCGAAGAACGTCGCGCACGCGGTGCTGAAACTGGGCTGCGCGGTAGTCGCCTCATTCTTCATCGGGCGCACCGGCATCGCCGGCACCTGGGTGGCGACCGCGCTGCTGGCGTCGCTGGTTGTCGGCTACTTCGCCCTGCGGACCATGCGGCGCGAGCCGGCACCGGCCGACGGACTCCCGCCGCTGCGCGAACTGGTCAGCTTCACCGCGGGCAACTACGGGATCTTCGTCGTCTCGGCGCTCACCCCGCTGATGCTGCCGATGATCGTGATCGCGGCGGTCGGCGCGAACCACAGCGCCTACTTCTCGATTCCGTGGTCCCTGTTGACCGCCGTGCTGGTTCTGCTCACGATGCTGACCGGTCCGTATGTGGCGGCGGCGAGCGATCCGCGCACCGATCTGCGGGCGCTGACCGCACGCTTCGCGGCGATCCTTCTCACGATCGCCACCGCCGCGTGCCTGGGTCTGCTGGCCGTCGGGCCCCTCGTGCTGCGACTGGCCGGTCCCGAGTACGCCGAGCACGGCGGCCCGGTCCTGCGGGTGGCCGCCTTCGCGCTGCCGCTGGCGGCCGTCGGCTACCTCTACACGGCGATCTGCCGGGTCCGCCGCCGCATCCGCGGCGCCCTGCTGATCCAGGTGGTGACGGCGACCGTGCTGCTCTCGATCACCGCCTGGCAGCTGCCGCGCCACGGGCTGATCTCCGTCAGCTGGGCGATGCTGATCGCCGAGGGGATCGGGGCGATCCTCTCGGCGATCCTGCTCGCACTGCTCCTGCGCCGCAGCGTCGATCTCGACGCCGCCGCCGGCTGACACGACTCGTCCGGCGGGCGGTCACCGCGACTGGGACGTGACCGCTACCCGACGGCGCCGCTGCAGGGAATCCTGAGCGGGGAATCCTCAGCCGGGTGCGTTCTCCGGCTTGCCCGCGTCGTGCCGGTACACCACGAAGCCGTGGCCGTCGTCGTGGATCTTGACCCAGTCGTCGGCCAGGTCCAGCGCGGCCTTGAACCGGTCGTCCGAATCGGTCTGGAAGAAGCCGTAGTAGTCCATCCGGCGTTCGGACTGCGGACTGAAACTGATGTACGTCGGGAAGGGATTCTCCGAAACCTTCCAGGCGAAGAAGCCCAGGTCCTGATCGGTCGGGAACAGGTCCGGCCGCGAGCCGTATTCGAGTTCGATCGGATCGTCGAAGTACGGGTTCGCCAGCGTCATCGCGGCGTAGTGCGCGGTGGTCCGGGTCGGCATGCCGCTGGCCGCCATCATCATGAACCGGCTCCCCGGCTCGGCCTCGCTCACGATGCGCGACATCGTCTCGACCTGGCTCTTCGACTCGACGACGATCGGCCACAGCGCGAAGAACGAGTACAGACCGGCCAGCGCGGCGGCGACCAGTCCGGCGGCGGCTGCACCGACACCCACTCGGCCCCACACGCCCGGCCGGCGCGAGCCGAGAAGCGCCGCGACGGCAGGGGCGATGAGCAGCGCGCAGCCGAGCAGACTGTAGAGATAGATCCGGAAGATCGCCTCGCCGCCATAGCCCTGTGCCAGCAACAGACCCACCGCGCAGAATGCCAGCAGCGTCCGGCTCAGGACGTGGCGCTGCTTAGTCCGCCAGGCCCACAGCGCCGAGGCCGCCGCCGCGGCGAAGACCGCCACCGACAGCCCGCGGCAGATGATCGAGGTGTGGATCTTGGCCGGCACCCCCGTCATCGCCACATTGCTCGCCGCGTTGGCGACCGGATTGCCACCGGAGAAGATCCCGTACGGCGCCACCGCCTCCAGATTCAGCGCCAGATAGCCGCCCACGATCAGGACCATCAGTCCCACCGCCCACCACGGCCGCGCACAGCGGAAGATCACCAGCAGTCCGGCGGCGCCGACGATCCAGAACGGGGTGAGCTGATGAGACGGGACCATCGCCGCGAACGGGATCACGGCGAGCAGCGCGGCCCGCGGTGCGCCGCGCGAGGCGAGCAGCAGAACCAGCAGCCCGAAGGCCAGCACGATGGCCCACGCCTGCGGCGAGAAGTAGTCCTGGCCGACCCAGTTGACCACCTCGGCGACGAAGACCGCGATCAGCGCGGTCATCGGCGGCTGACCCAGCAGGCGGGCCGCCGAGTAGACGATGACGGCGAGCAGCAGGTGAATCACCGGTGCGAAGACATGTGCCAGCGTCATCGGATCCAGCCCGGTGACATCGCAGAACCACGCGGATGCGACGAAGAAGGCCGGCCACTGCGTGTAGATGTCGGTGCCGTTCGGCGTGATCAGCCCGTACTCCTGGACATACCTGACCACGGCGACGTGCTTGTAGGTCCAGTCGTAGAGCGGCATCTCGGTGCCGAGCCAGGTCGTGACCCGCAGCACGGCGAGCATCGCGGCGACGGCGAAGACCGCGGCGCCGAACCGGCCCGAGCGCACCGCCCAGACGAAGGCGATCGCGATGAGCGCGGTGGCAGGTAGCAGCCACCACCCGCTGCCCGAGGCGACCAGCCCGTAGAAGCCGGCTTCCGAGCCCGGCAGACTGGGCAGCGCCACGGACCAGCAGACCAGGCCGGCGACGGTCAAGACGGTCGGAACCGTCAACCCCGGTGCGACGACCGCGGCGCGCAGGGCATCCGCCGTCGCCCGCGGCCAGGCCCGGAATTCGGGCAGGCCCCCGCGCCGGAAGTACCAGAGCAGGCTGCTGCCGGCGACCGCCGCGACGCCGAGGGCCGCGATGCCGACCGGGTTCCACCGGTACGACCACATCGCGGCGATGGTGACGAGCGTCATCAGCGCCGCGCCCAGGGTGGGCACGGCCGCGATGCGCGCGTACCGGGGCACCGGGACCCAGGTGATCACGGCGGCGCCCGGACCGGCGAAGACGAAGACGGCGAGCAGGATCGACGAGAGTGCGCTGCCCACCGGGAGCAGGGCGATGCCGCCGGCCGCCGCGGCGACGAGCGCCAGATCAGCGGGGCGCAGCCGCACCCGCCCGGCGGACGCGCGGGGCCGCGGCCCGCCGACGCTCGCTGCGCGACCGGCGGTCCCGGTGGTGCGATCGAGCAGCGCGGTCATGCGCGGTTCTCCTTCGTCGACGTCGGTGCGGGGGCCGCTGCGCGGCTCGGATGGCGGCGGCGGGCCCGGACCCGCCGATTCTCGGTCCACAGCGCCCGCGGCCCGGCGAGCACCGAGAAGACCTCGGTGCGGCCCACCGAGTCGGGCAGTTCGCGGGTGAACTCCGGTGGCGGCGCGGCGATCGCCGCGTAGTCGCGGCCGGCCCGGCCGACGGCCCGCACCCGGCGCCGCAGCACCCCGAAGGCCAGACGGCGATGCTCGGCGGTCAGCGCGACCTTGGTGAGCCAGGCGCCGAGACCGACGCCGTAGCCGCGGGCCTGCGCCAGCAGCGCGTCGGCATCCGCGCGGTGCCGATGCCAGATGATCGCCGAGGGCTCGGCGGCCAGGGCCCGGCCGCCGGCCAGGACCCGGAAGAACAGGTCCAGATCCTCGCCGCCGCGCGTCGCGGTACCCGCGCCGAGTCGTTCGTCGAAGTCGCCGAGTTCGGCGAGGACCGCCGCGTCCACCGCGAAGTTCGCGCCGGTGCCGTACGCGCCGACCTGGAATGGGAAGAGCGGCAGATCCTCCGGCGGCTCGGCCAGCCGGTACAGCCGCGGCGCCAGGCTCTCACCCCAGCTGACCCGCCAATCGAAGTACGCCTGCGCGGCGGTGCGCAGCTCCCCGCTGGGGACCGTGCCGCAGACGCAGGCCACGTCGTCCGCCCGGGCGAAGCCGGCGGCGATTCCGCGCAACCAGGCCGGATCGACCACCACGTCGTCGTCGGTGAAGGCCACCAGTCGGTGGGCGGCGGCGCGCAGTCCCGCGTTCCGCGCGGTCGCCAGACCGGCGACCGGCTCGACGACCCGGCGCACGCGCGAGTCGGCGACCTCGGCGATCACCCGGGCGGTCTGGTCGGTGACCGGCGCATTGTCGACCACCACGATCTCGAACTCCGGATAGTCCAGCCGCCGCAGCGACTCGAGGGCGCCGCGCAGATCGTCCGGGCGCTCGCGGGTGCAGAGCACCACGCTGATCGGCGGGAGCGGCGCACCCGGCTCCCCGGCCGCTTCGTCCGGCACGGCGGCGAGGGCGTCCTCGGGCAGGGTGAGCCGGCCGTCGACTATCGGTGCCTCGACGAACCGCAGCGGCGTCGGTCCGCGACGCACCAGGATCCGGGCCCGCGAGTAGCCGGCGGCCTCCGGCACCTCGAGGTCGAGCGCCGCTGCGGTGTCCGCGAGGTCGTCGAGGTCGAGGACGCCGATCCAGGTGGCGCCGGACCAGTCCGGGGCGCCGCCGGGCGCCATCGGCATCGTCAGCCGGGGCGCGGCGGGGCCGCTGTTCGCCTGGCTCACAGCGGCTTCACCCGTACCCAGTCGACGAGCATCACCGAGGGATTCGGCGTCGAGGCGTCGGGCGGGCCCGGCCAGTCGCCTCCGACGGCGAGGTTCAGCAGCAGGTGGAACGGGGCGTCGAAGACCCAGCGCGCATCCGGGGCCAGATCGGCCGGGGTCACCGTGAGCAGGCTGTGCTCGTCGATCCCGGTTTCGATCCGTCCGGGGGACTTGCGCATCCAGTAGGTGCGGAACTGACCGGCCAGCGGCACCGGCGCCGGACCGCTGGCCGAGATGTTCTGACCACGATCCGCGGAGTCCTGCGGGGCGTGCACACCCGTGTGGAAGCGATCGGCATCGTTCAGCGTCTCGATCACGTCGATTTCGCCGGCCGTCGGCCAACCCACCTTCCGGATGTCGTCGCCGAGCAGCCAGAAGGCCGGGTGCAGCCCCCGGCCGGCCGGCAGCGAGATCCGGGCCGAGACGAGCCCGTAGGTCATCGAGTAGCCGCCGTACGAGCTGACCCGCCCGCTGGTGAGCCGGCCGTCGCGGTGGCGCGCGGTGATGGCCAGATGCCCCTCACCGTCGATCCGCACGTTGGCCGGATCGTCGGTGTAGATCTGCTGCTCATTGTTGCCCCAGCCGCCGCCGCCGGTCTCGGCGTGCCACGGTGCGCCGACCGGTCCCGCGGGACCGTCGAACTCGGCGGAGAACAGCAGCCGCTCACCGAGCGACGAGTTGCCGGGTGCGGCGGCGGAGATCGAACAGCCGGCAGTCAGCAGTCCGGCGGTCAGCACGGGTGCCAGCACCAGCGCGGGCACGATGGTCCGGATTCGGCGCGTGGTCATCGGGAACCCTCCTCGTCATCGGTGTCGAGCACTTCTTCGGCTTCGGAATCGACCTCGGCTTCGCCCCGGGACTCATCGTCAGCCTCAGCCTCAGCCTCATCGTCAGCCTCAGCCTCATCGTCAGCCTCAGCCGCATCGTCCGACTCAGCCTCGGCGTCGTCGTCCGCCGTCTCGCCGGATTCGGCCTCGGCCTCGGCCACGGCCACGGCGAACACCTCGGTGTCGTCGTCCGCCGCGCCCTCGTCGTCGTCCGCCGCGCCCTCGTCGTCGTCCTCGAGCAGGTCGTCCGCCGCGTCCTCGTCCGCGTCGTCATCCTCGTCCGCGGGCAGGTCGTCATCCTCGTCCGCGGGCAGGTCGTCGGGCTCGTCCGCCGCGCGGCCGATCTCGCCCTCATCGGCGTCCTCGGAGCCGGTGAGCGGCGCGGCGGTCGCGAACTCCTCGGTCGCGAACTCCTCGGTCGCGAACTCCTCGGTCGCGAACTCCTCAGTCGCGAACTCCTCAGTCGCGAACTCCTCGGTCGCGAACTCCTCAGTCGCGAACTCCTCAGTCGCGAACT
>CAZEOP010000012.1:0-3697 GCA_964513715.1 uncultured Gordonia sp. | reverse complement strand
CCTCGGTCGGCGCATCCGCCGCCTCGGGATCAGCCGTGGGCGTCCCGGGGATCCGGTTGGCGCCCCGCAGGCCCGCCACGATGAGACCCGCCAGCAGTGAGTACACGGCCAGTCGCTCGGTACCCGCCGGGCCCAGCCACGCATCCATGCCGCCGGTGTAGAGGAAGAAGGCCACCGTGCCGACCGTGCCGGCGATCACCAGGACGGTCCGGCCGGAGCCGGGCAGCGCGGTCGCCGCCGAAACCCCGGCGAGCACACAGCCGGCCGCCACGAACGCCAGGAAGACGTTCATCAGGGTCATGTGCAGCGGATAGTTGACGTTCTGTCGCACCAGACCCGCACCGATCAGGCCGGCGCCGCCGATGATCAGCGCCCCGGTGGCCGGAACGGGAACCCAGCCCAGGGAGCGCCAGCTGGCGGCCAGCACGATCACGGCGAGACCGGTGATCACCATCCCGACGTTCATCACCGGGTAGATCGCGCTGCACGGGATATCGCCGTGGCTGCCGCAGAACGGGATGCCCAGCTGCCCGGACGTGGCGTACCGGTACTCGAAGGCGCCGCGCCAGGACGCCGAGACCACCCACTCCACCGCGAAGTACACCAGCAGGGTCAGCGCGGCGATCCGCGAGGTCGCGGGCCTGTTCATCAGATCGGTCAAGCGGGTCATGGCAGTTCCTCTCGAAACGGGCTGAAGTTATGCATCGCGGCGCAGCCGCTCACCGAGCGTCCCGGCGACGAAGCCGGCCGCGGTGCAGACGAAGCCGACGACGACGGCCAGCGCCCGCGCCGGCCGGCGCCGGTAGGCCAGCACGGCCGACGGCAGGACTCGGGTGGTGTAGGCGCGCTCGCTCGACAGTGCCTCCCCGGTGCTGGCCAAGCCGGCCAGCAGTGCCTTGGAGCGGCCCTCCTGGTAGCAGCGCCGGGTGAAGTAGCGCGGCGTTCCGCGGTCGACGGAGACGGTGTGCCGCACCCGGAAGGCGGTGTCCCGGCGAATGGATTCCCCGGGGAAGTCCCGGCGCAGCGCGATCCCCATCAGGGTCTCCTCGCAGCCCGCCGGGAAGTTGCCGCGGCGGCCCAGCCGCGACGAGAAACCGCCGACGGCCTCCAGCGGCTCCCGGCGCACGGCCATCGCCGCGCCGATCGGATTTCGGATGGCCGCGCCGTCGGGCGGCAGCCCGCGATAGTCGCAGCCGACCACCCAGCCGAATTCGTCGGGAAACCATTCGGGTGCGGCGCCGGCGGCCCAGTCGGCCGTCACCGCACCGCCGATCGCGATCACGGTCGGGTCGGCCAGCGCCGTCCGGACCGCGGCCAGCGCCGCCGGCTCGGGAACGGCATCGTCGTCGAGGAAGACCACCACGTCCTCGTGTGCGGCCGCCAGACCGGTGTTGCGGGCCTGCGACAGGCCGGGAGCCCCCTCCGCGGCCAGCACGGCGACCGTCTTCGCCGCACCGAAGTGCTCCGCCAGCCGATCGCGGAGATCGTCGGCGTGGTCCACCACGATCACCAGCCGGTCGCCCGGCAGCAACTGGCGGCGGACCTCCTCGGTGCCGGCGATCAGCGAATCCCACCGCGCGAGCGTGTAGCAGCAGACGATCACGCACAGCGACGGCGACGGCGACGATTCGGCCGAGGCTGCGATCGGCGCAACGTTCACGACAGGACTCCGAACCGAGGGGACACGACAGCGGGGTGGGGCCGAGGAGAGCGCACCCCGACAGTTAGGTAACCCTTGGCTACCTTAGGGGAGGCTTAACGGAGAAGCGAAACGGGGTCCGCGGTGACGCGCTGCAATGCGGCGGAGATCACCTCCGGAGCATGGCGATCCGGGTGGAAGGTGGCGGTGAGCGCGGCCGCCCCGTGCACCTCCACCGAGAGCACCGTGATGTCGCCCGGGCCGAGCGGATCGACACTGCCCAGATGCACCCCGGAGTCGGCCGCACGCCACGGGAACAGGCCGAACTGGGGGAGTTGGTGCACCCCGGAGAACAGCAGCCGCGCCGGCCGCCGACCGCCGGGTGCGGGCGTGCGCCGGGCGAGCAGCGCCGCCGACCCGGTCACCGCACTGCGGATGCCGCTGGCCACCGGCCGGCCGGTCGCGATGGTCTCGGCCATCGCCTGCTGCAGGAGCGCTGGATCGTCGCCCGGACGGTGCCGGAAGCGCAGACCCGCGACCAGATTGCCCAGTGGCGTGACCCCGGCGCGCAGGTAGCGGCGCAGGTCGATCGGCACGGTCACGTCCGGATCGAGTTGCACGCCCGCGTCGTCGAAGGCCCGCACCAGGGCGGCCAGCACCAGTGTCTTCATCGACACCCGACTGCCCATGCCGTCGCGCCACGCGCGCAGTTCGGCGGTCTGTTCGCGCCGGAGATAGCCGACCCGGGCGACCGGGGTCGCCGCGCCCGCGCCGCCGTCGACGGCCTCGTCGGCCATCGGCGCGGGCAGTTGTTCCAGGATCTCGAGCACGCGCAGGATGCGGCGCGGATCTCCGCCGAAGACGCGCAGGGCGGCCGCGATCAGGCCGTCGTCGGGTGCGGCGATCTGCCGGTGCAACTCACCGGTCGGCGCCAGGACACCGGTGATCATCAGATGGGCGAACAGGGCCAGCTGCACCTCGCCGATGCCGTGGTCGTGCTCGGTCATCAGATAGTCGCCGGCCAACGTCACCCGGAACGGCTGCGAGCGATCGGCACAGGCCAGCAGGTCTTCGGGACGCTCGGGCGCCGGCAGCACGCGCACCGCGCCCGCGAGCGCCGCCGGATCGTGCCGCCAGCGCCACCGGTCCGGATCCGGCCGGACCGCGATCCGGCTGGCCGGCCCCAGGGCGGCGAAGGCCGCGAGGCGCTCGCGCACCACCGGAGCCTCGGCGAGCGCGATCGGACCGGTGACGGCGGCGATGCGTGAGCCGGCGTGCATCCGGTCCAGGATGCCCGCGCGCATCGACGCGGTCCTCGCTGGGGTGGCCGCCGGCCGGTTCCTTCTCACCCGGGTAATGTAACCCAAACTAAGGACAGGCTAACCAACGGGGCTGGTCGAGGGCCTCACCCCGTGGCGCGCACCGAGGCCTCCACCAGATCGAGCACCGCGTGCAGATCGTCGGTCGACTGGCCGGTGGCCAACCGGGTGATGAGCCCATCGAGCACCACATCGAGATAGGTCACCAGCACCTCGGTCGGCACGTCCTTGCGCAGACTGCCGTCCTGACGCTTGCGCTGCAGTCGCGCCAGCGTCACCTTCTCCAGATCGGCCGTGTGCGACGACCACGCCGCCGCGAAGGCCGGATCACTGCGGATCTTGCGGACGATCTCCAGCCGCGTGCCCAGCCAGTCGAAGTCGCGCGGGCGGGCCAGCATGTCGCGCATCACCTGCACGATACCGGCCTCCGCGGCCACATCGGCCATGCGTTCGGCGTCCTCGCGGGCCAGCGCGAGGAACAGTGCTTCCTTGTCCCGGAAATGGTGGAAGATGGCCCCCCGCGACAGCCCGGTGGCCTCCTCCAGGCGTTTGACGGTGGCCCCGTCGTATCCGTGTTCGGCGAAACAATGCCGCGCGCCGTCGAGAATCTCCCGACGACGCGCGGCAAGCCGGTCATCGCTGACCTTGGGCATGATCTCTTAGCTCTTGATCATGTTCCGCAGGACGTACTGCAGGATGCCGCCGTTGCGGTAGTAGTCGGCCTCACCGGGGGTGTCGA
>CAZEOP010000011.1:23025-27990 GCA_964513715.1 uncultured Gordonia sp. | reverse complement strand
TACCGAGCACCCACACCCGCAGCGGCTTGACGAACCCCATAGGGACACCCCCCCGTGCACCTGAACTCAGGCCCGACCGGCGGGCCGGAACCGTTCGACCGCGGCCATCGCCTCGGCGAAGCTGCGATTGGTGTCCGTCAGCGCGATCGACACGTCGCCTTGAGTCATCTTGCGGTTGGCCCCGGCCAGCGCTCCCAGCACGCCGCGGCCGGGGAAGCGGTCCGGGTCGCGCAGGTGCAGGACGATCACGGTGTTACCCGGCGTCCCCCAGCTGGTGACGTCGGTGATCTCGGTCCACGGGATCGTCTGATCCGACCAGCGCCGCCAGCGGATGCCGTCGGGGCCGATCCGCAACAGCTCGCCGCCGTCGAACAGCCTCCGCGCCAGCACGAGTGCGCAGAATCCGAAGAAGAGGATGGCCGCCCACCCGATGAATGTGGCGACCGCGGCCGGATAGCGCGAGGACTCGGGTGCCGCGCCGAACAGCCCGGCCATCCACGCACCCAGCACCACGAACACCACCGAACCCGCAACCATCAGCACCATGCGCCGGCGAGAGGCGTAAGCAACGAAATCGGTCATGCCTGGCACTCTAGACACGACACCGCGCCGCGGATCTCGTCCGGGTGCCTTCTGGGCGTTTACGCTCACTCGTTTCGGAGATGCGTCGCCGATCGGGTGCGCTTCTGCGAAACGAGTGCGCGCAAAGCTGGAACAGGTGCGCGGTCGACGCCCGCGGCACGGCAGCCGACGCGGATAGACTTGCCGGGGTGACCGCCGACCTCGTCGATTCCGTCCGTCTCACCTTTCCCGACGTCCACCCCGATGCCGTCTTCGGCGCTACCGTCCACCGGACACTGCGTGTCCCGGACAGCGCCGCCACCTACAAATCTGCCGCCCGGCCTGGGCTCGTTCCCGCTCGCCGTGGCCGACGGCGTCACCCCGGAGCGGCGGCAGTGGGGCCCGGGCGACCGGCTGCTGCCGATGTGGCAGTCCGAGGCGGCCTGGATCGGCTTCGACTCGCACACCGGCTACCCGTTCCTGGTGAAGCTGGGCGTCGGTGCGATCAACGGAGTCACCGGCGAGCGGTACGCCCCCGAGCCCGACTACACCGCCGAGGACTACTTCGAGGTGCCCACGCAACCCTGGCTCGACGGCTTCCGCACGGATGCGCAGACCATCCGGCAGTTCGTCGCCGCACCGCTGGGCCGCGGCTACACCGTCTCTGAACAGCTCACCGGCGGCGACGACGGCGCACTGCGGCTCTCGGTGACCCCGCTGCGCGGCGAGATCTGGGCACAGCGGCTGGCCAACCGCGCGGCCGCCGGGGAACGCGACTTCGGCGGACCGCCCGGCGGCGTGCTGTACGGCGCCCCGGCGCCGGCCTCGATGACCACGGGCACCTCGCGGAGCGCGAAGAACGCAGCCCTGGGGATGGGGGCCGGAGGCCGCATCGAGCAGTCCATCGCGACACCGCTGGAGCCGCGGGAGAACTGGGACGACGACGCGCGCCGGACGGTGACCCTGTGGATCGTGAACTCGGCCGCCTGGAGTTCGCTCACCGGCCGGCCGCCGACCCATCCGCCGCTGACCATCGCCGAGTACCGGCAGTACGGCTTCCCGTGGTTCGACTGGTACGACGACTCTCTCGCCCGCCAGGGCGGCTCGCCGCTGTCGGACATCGAATCGGTGCAGGAGGTCGGGCAGCGGCTCGGTGAAGATCCGCTGCCCGACAACGACGACTTCGATCCGCCGACGCCGCACGTCGTCGGCCCCTGACCGCCGATTCCCGGACCCGCCGGCTCAGCTCGCGTTCTTGCGGGGCCGCCCGCGCGGACGCTTGCGGGCGATGACGACGCCGCGGTCGAAGATCTCGCCGCCCCAGACGCCCCAGGGCTCGCCCCGCTCGAGGGCCTCGTCGAGGCAGGCGGTCTGCAGCGGGCAGGTGCGGCACAGCGACTTGGCCGTCTCCAGCGCGGCGGGCTCTTCGGCGAACCAGAGGTCCGCGTCGCCGCTCTGGCACGGCAGTTCTATTCGGTCGGCCGGCTCGGTGAGCAGCGGTTCGGTCGATTCGGTGAAAGTCGTCGCGGTGTAAGTGGTCTCAGTGAAGGAGGTTTCAGTGAAGGTGGTTTCGGTGATGGTCATGTGTTCGGGCCTCGCGGGAGTGGGGTGGACTGTCCTTCGATGCGATGCCCGGGGTCGGAGATGCGACACGACCCCGGGGATTCGCGCGGTACGCGATTCGCCGGGGCCGTGGAGACTGCGGGAGTCCGTCTAGACGTCTACCGTCATCGACGGGCCCTCGAGGGCCACCGGGAATCGCTTGCGCGCTCGTGCTGCTGCAGGTACCTGCGCGGCAGCCTGATGCGCGGCGTGATCGATGACGGCGATGTGCATCGGAGCGATTCCTTCCTTCGTCGGCGACGTGAACACGACCAGGCTACGCCGGGACCGCAGAACGACACAAACTATTTTTGACCTGCGCCTTCACCGCGCACATCGGCAAGATGCCGCGGCGGTGGCCGACGGCGGTTCAGGGGCGGTGGGCCTCGACCACGGCGAGCAGCGCGTCGCCGATGGCCTCGAGCCGCTCGCGGTTCATGCCGCTGATACGGCCCAGCTCGGCGTGCGTGCGGGGCAGCACCCGGGCCACCTGCTTGAGCGAGTTGGCGCTGCACACGTTGGCTTCGGCCAGTCCGGCCTCGGTCGCATAATCGGCCCGCCAGTCGCGCAGGGCTTCGAAGACCTCGCGGTTCGGACCGGCCGGGCGATCGTCGACATGCTGCACCGAACGCTCGCCGCGGGCGCGCTCCCCGGGGACCAGGCCGTCGAGGAAGCGGGACCGCCGGCGCGTCGCCGACCGGCCCTCGCTCTTGGCCAGGCTCCACGACAGGTGCAGGTGCTCGCGGGCGCGGGTGACGCCGACGTACAGCAGCCGCCGCTCCTCTTCCACTTCCTCGGGCGTGCCGCTGGCCCGGCCGAGCGGCATCGAGCCCTCGTGGATGCCGGTCAGCAGCACCGCATCCCACTCCAGCCCCTTAGCCGCGTGCAGGGAGGCCAGCGTCACTCCGCGCCCGGTGTCGCCCTCGGCGCGGGCGCGATCGGACAGCGCGCGCGCCAGCGCCGCGAAGCTCAGGTCGGGGCGTTCGGCCAGCAGTTCATCGGCCAGCCCGGCCAGGACGGTGAGCTGCTGCCAGTTGGCGCGCGCCGCGGCGCCGGACGGCTCGTCGTCGACCAGGCCGAGGGGCTTGAGCGCGGCGCGCACGGCCGCGCCGGGTGCCATCGGCGGCGGCGGGCCCTGCGCCAGCGAGGCCAGTCGGCGCAGGGCCGCCCGGATCTGCGGACGCTCGAAGAAACCCCGGTCGCCACGCACGCGGTAGTCGATGCCAGCCGCCGACAGCGCCTCCTCGATCGGCTCGGACTGGGCGTTGATCCGGTACAGCACGGCGATCTGGTCGGCATCCACCCCGGCGCGCAGCAACCGCTTGATCTCCGCGACCACGCCCACCACCTCGGCCGTCTCGTCCGGGTATTCGGCGAAGACCGGCTCCGGGCCGTCCGGGCGCTGACCGATCAGTTCCAGGCGGGTGCCGGCCACCCGGCCCTGCGCGCGCCCGATCACCCCGTTGGCCAGCGCCACCACCTGCGGCGTGGAGCGGTAATCACGCACCAGCCGCACCAGCGTCGCGTCCGGGTAGGTGCGGGTGAAGTCGAGCAGATGGTTCGGCGTGGCCCCGGTGAAGCTGTAGATGGTCTGGTTGGCATCGCCCACCACCGTCAGGTCGTCGCGCCCGCCCAGCCAGGTGGTCAGCAGATCCTGCTGCACGGGCGTCACGTCCTGGTACTCGTCCACCACGAAACAGCGGTAGCGCGAGCGAAACTCCTCGGCGATCGCCGGCGACGAGCGCAGGATCTCGGCGGTGTAGATGATCAGATCCTCGAAGTCGAAGAGCCGCTCCCCGCCCGGCGCCAGTTTGGCCTCCTCGTAGGCGGTGAAGACCTCGGCCACGGTCTGGGCGCGCACCGGCAGATCCCGGCCGGCGCTGCGCTCGGGATAGGCACCCGGGCCGATGAGGCACGACTTGGCCCATTCGATCTCCGACGCCAGATCGCGCACCAGTTCCCGATCGGCGGTGTCCAGACCCGCCTCCCGCGCGGCCCGGCGCACCATCGGGTACTTGCTGTCCATCAGTTCCCAGTGCGACGACGGACCGAACTCGCGCGGCCAGAAGTAGCGCAGCTGGCGCAGCGCCGCGGCATGGAACGTAAGCGCGGAGACCCGGCTGCCCGGCTGTGAGACCCCCAGGGCCGCAAGCCTTTCGCGCATCTCGGCGGCCGCCTTCGCGGTGAAGGTGACGGCCAGTACCTGGTCCGGCTGCACCTGCCCGGACTCGATCAGCGCGGCGATGCGCCGGGTGATGGTGCGGGTCTTGCCGGTCCCGGCGCCCGCGAGTACACAGACCGGGCCGCGCGGGGCGAGCACGGCCTCGCGCTGCTGCGGATCGAGTCCGTCGCGGCTTCCGGCGGTCATGTCGTCAACAGTCTCACGGGCCACCGACAGCCCCGGCCGGCGTGCCGACGCGGGAGACCGGTCAGAGCAGGCCGAGCGCCGACATGACCTCGCCGACCGACGGGTTGGTCTTGGTGGAGCCGTCGTCGAAGAGCACGGTCGGTACGACGTGGTTGCCGCCGTTGACACTGCCGACGAATTCGGCGGCCGACGGCTCACGCTCGATGTCGATCTCGGTGTACTCCACCTTGTTGCGATCCAGACCGGCCTTGAGCCGGTCGCAGAAGGGGCACCAGGAGGTCGTGTACACAGTCAGAGCCATGACCCCGAGGGTAGTGGACGGCACGGGACGGCCCGAGGACGGTGGCTTCGACTCGGTTTGTCGCTCCGCTGATCGAGTCCGACTCCGCTGATCGAACCCCACTCCGCGAATCGAGTCCCACTCCGCTGATCGA
>CAZEOP010000011.1:0-22925 GCA_964513715.1 uncultured Gordonia sp. | reverse complement strand
CCGACTCCGCTGATCGAACCCCACTCCGCGAATCGAGTCCCACTCCGCTGATCGAGTCCTACTCCGCTAATCGAGCCCCACTCCGCTGATCGAGCCCCACTCCGCTGATCGAGTCCGACTCCGCTGATCGAGCCCCACCCCGCTGATCGAGTCCTACTCCGCGAATCGAGTCCCACTCCGCTGATCGAGCCCCACTCCGCGAATCGAGTCCCACTCCGCTGATCGAGCGCAGTCGAGATCCCGGATCGAGGCCCGCCGATGAGACACCGTCGACGCTCCGGACTCAGGACAGGGTGACCGGCCATTCCAGGAATCGGGGCCGTGCGTGGGCCCAGGCGGTGATCAGCGAGCGGGCGATCGAGACGCTCGGCGGCAGCATCAGGTCTGCGGGCGCGCCCGAGCCCCAGTCCGCCGACCCGTCCAGCGCCTCGCGGACCTGGTCGCGGGTGAACCAGCGCGCCTCGGCGAGCTCGCCGTCGCGGCAGGTGATCGGCTCGGCCGGATCGGCGACGGCCTCGAAGCCGAGCATCAGCGACCGTGGGAAGGGCCACGGCTGCGAGCCCAGATAGTGCGGTGCGCGAACGGCGACACCCACTTCCTCGGCCACCTCCCGGAGCACGCACTGCTCCAGCGACTCCCCCGGCTCAACGAAACCGGCCAGTGTCGAGAAGAAGGGCGACGGCCAGGCGTGCTGGCGGCCGAGCAGAATGCGGTCCGCGTCGTCGTGCACCACCATGATCACCGCCGGATCGGTGCGCGGATACTCCTCGGCGCCGTCGGCAGTGCGCCGCACCCACCCGGCGCGCCCGGCCGTGGTGGCCGTGCCGTCGGCGGGCGCGAAACGCGCGGATCGGTGCCAGTTCAGGATGCCCAGGGCGGTCGCGAGCAGGCCGGCCTCGTCGGCGCTCAGCAGATGCGCACCCGAGCGCGGATCACTGACCGGTTCGGCCACCTCGTCGGCGCGCAGCGCCCACAGATCCGTCTCACCCAGCACGCCGAGGAAGACTGCCTCGTCGCGGAGCTCGGCGGCCAGGTCGGCGCCCGCGCTCCAGCGCAGCGCGCCGCCCGGCTGCACCGGATAGTGGCCGCGCTGATCCACCATCAGCACCCGCGCGGTGGCCCAGCCGGCCTGCAGGCGGGCGGCATCGTCGCGCAGCTGATCGGCGCGATCGAAGCGCGCCGTCGCCAGCAGCGGCGGCTCGGGAAGCTCGAAACCCGCCATCGCCGTCAGCCCCGTTCGCCCTGGCGGACGTAGAGCAGCCGATCGCCGAGCTCGATCTCGTCCACCTCGGCCTCGCCCACCCGATACAGCTTGCCGTCGCGCACCACTCCGAGCACCAGGTCACGGGTGTGACTCGGCGAGCCCCCGGCCTCCGACGGCTCCACCTCGCGTTCGGCGATCGCGTAGCCCTCCTCCGGGCTGAGCAGGTCTTCCACGACCTCCACCACCGACGGAGTGATGGTCGCGATGCCCAGCAGGCGGCCGGCCGTCTCGGACGAGACCACCACCGAGTTGGCGCCCGACTGGCGCATCAGGTGGGTGTTCTCCGATTCCCGGATGGAGGCGACGATCTTGGCGCGCGGGTTCAGCTCGCGCGCGGTCAACGTCACCATCACCGCGGTGTCGTCGCGGTTGGCCGCGATCACCAGCGCGGCGGCGTGCTGGACGCCGGCCAGCCGGAGCACGTCGGACTTGGTGGCATCGCCGCGCACGGTGACCAGCCCGTCGGCGGCGGCCTGGTCGAGGGCGGCGGCATCGTCGTCGACCACCACCACCTCGGACGGGCGCACGCCGTCGGCCAGCACCGCGGCGGTGGCGGTGCGGCCCTTGGTGCCGTACCCGATGACGACGGTGTGATTGCGCACCCGATTCCTCCAGTTCTGGATCTTGATGGCCTGCCGCGAGCGCTCCGTCAGCACCTCCAGGGTGGTGCCGATCAGCACGATCAGGAAGAGCACGCGCACCGGGGTGATCAGCAGGACGTTGACCAGGCGGGCCGACTCGGTGATCGGCGTGATGTCGCCGTAGCCGGTGGTCGACAGGGTCACCGCCGAGTAGTAGAGCGAGTCCAGGTAGGTCATCGGTTCGCCCCGGGCATCGCGGTATCCCCCGCGATCCAGGTAGACGATCAGCGAGACGGCGAACAGCGCGAACAGCGCGAACAGCACGCGCCGGCCGATCGCCCGCGCCGGGCTGCGCTCGAGTTCGGGGATCTTGACGATGCCGACCAGGGCGTAGTCGGGCTTGTCGAACAGGTCGCCGTCGCCCCTGCGCCCGCGCCGGAAGCGCTCGCGCATCACGGCGCCGCGCCGATCGATGTCCTCACAATCGGTGAGGCTACTCGATCGCACCGGGCGTCCGGGCCAGCAAGTCCGCCAGCTCCCGCGCACCGGGGAGACGCTCGGGCTCCAGGGTGTAGCCGTGGCGGACGTAGACGAAGGCGGCGCGCACGCGCGCCACGTCGACGTCGCGCAGCCTCGCCCAGGCGATGCGGTACGCGGCGAGCTGCAGTTCGAGCGCGGCGCGCTTCCCCGGATCGGGCACCGCACCGGTCTTCCAATCGACCACCAGGTAGTCGTGCCCGTCGTCCGCGGCCTCGGCGAAGACCGCATCCATCCGGCCGCGCACCACGGTGGCACCGATCACCGTCTCGAAGCCGACCTCCACCTCGAGCGGCGTGCGGTCGGCCCACTCGGACGCCAGGAAGGCCGCGCGAAGCACCTCGAGATCGTCGTCGACGGCGGTCTCGTCCGCGGCGCCGGGCAACTCGTCCATGTCGAGGAGCCGGGTGGCCCCGAAGCGCCGCTCCAGCCAGGCGTGGAAGGCCGTGCCGCGCCGGGCCATCGGATTGGGCCGGAACGGCACCGGGCGGCGCAGTCGCGCCGCGAAGGCCTTCTCGTCGGCGCCGAGCTCCACCAGCTGGCTCACCGAGAGCTGCGCGGGCAGGGTCACCTCGACGGCCGTCGCCGCCGCGCGACGCCGCTCGTCCAGGAGCGCGCTCACTTCCGCGCGCCAGGCCGCGATCTCCGGATCGCCGGTCTCCTCGGGCGGCACCGGTACCAGCCCGCGGGCCGCGCGGGCCGCGTCGACGGCCTGTGCGGCGGCGGTGATCGACGCCCGGCGCGGTCCGAGCCGATCGACCGGCCAGGGGGCGCTGACCGGCTCCGCGGTGAGCGGATTCTCCGCGTCATCGGGCGGGTCCGGCGCATCGACGGCGATCTGCAGCGACGCGGAGTCGGCGGCGCGCACCAGTTCGGCGAGTTCCTGATAGAAATCCGAGCCGCCGCGCGGCTTGTTCCCGGTATCTGACCAGTGGTGCGCCGAAACCAGCAGGGTCTGTTTGGCGCGGGTGAGGGCGACGTACAGCAGACGACGATCCTCGTCGAGGCGGCGCTGTTTGATGGCATCTTTGTGGTCGTCGATCGCGTTCTCCAGCTCTTTGCGATCGGCGACGCCGCCCAGGCGCAATGGCGGGAAGCCGTCGGCCAGACCGTCGCCGGTGGCGAGATCGCCGCGCAGCGCGGCCGGCAGCTCGCGTGCCGAACTCAACCAGGTGGAGTCGGACTTGGCGCCGGGAAAGATCCCCCGAGCCAGGTGCGGAACCGCGACGATGTCCCACTCGAGCCCCTTGGCGGCGTGCACGGTGAGGATCTGGACTCGCTCGGTGGCCACCTCCACCTGTCCGGCCTCCAGCCCCTTCTCCACCGCCTCGGCGGCATCCAGGAAGGAGAGCAGCCCAGGCAGCGTGGCTCCGGGCCGGTCCGCGTACGCGGCGACGTACTCGGCGAAGGCATCCAGGTGTTCGCGTCCGGTGATCGCCCCGCGCATCCGGCGGGCCCGGATCTGCGCCTCCACCGCGACCCCGATGGTCTGCTCCACGTCGGCCACCAGGTCGGGCAGCGGCTGACCGATCCGGCGCCGCAGCCGTTCCAGTTCCCGGCCGAAGACCGTGATGCGCTGGTGGCCGGCCGGCGAGTACCGCTCGGCCGGTCCCGGATCGACGAGTGCATCGCCGATCCCGGCAGCGTCGACGGCTTCCACCGGCAGCCCCGCGGCCAGTGCCGCATCGAGCTGCTCGACGGTCTCCACGGCCCCGGCGACCGGCTCGGCGCCGGCCGCGGCGAGTTCGCGGGCCCGGCGCCAGAGCACGGCCAAGTCGGCGGCCCCGATCTGCCAGCGCGCTCCGGTGAGCAGTCGCATGGCAGCGGTCCCGGCCATCGGATCGGCCATCAGCCGCAATGTCGCCACCACGTCGGTGATCTCCGGGACGTGCAACAGCCCGCCGATACCGACCACCTCGACCGGGATCCCGCGCGCCTCCAGTTCGGCGGCCAGCGGAGCCGAATCGGCGTTGCGGCGCACCAGGATCGCGGCGGTGGGGGGCGCGGTACCGGCGTCGGCCGCACCGCGGTAGGCGTCCTCGACGTGATCGGCGATCCACCGACGCTCGTCCTCGA
Source organism: uncultured Gordonia sp. (assembly GCA_964513715.1). Taxonomy (GTDB): domain Bacteria; phylum Actinomycetota; class Actinomycetes; order Mycobacteriales; family Mycobacteriaceae; genus Gordonia. The sequence continues at coordinate 18,467 of CAZEOP010000011.1, read as the reverse complement.
CGGTCTCGGTCAGTGCCAGCGCGACGGTGCCCTCGGGGGCGTCGTCGCGCGGGCGCAGCGTGCTGACCGGGACACCGCGCGCCCGCAGTTGTGCCGACACCTCGTTGGCCAGGTAGAGCGTGCCCCGGCAGTTGCGCCAGCTGGTCAGCAGTTCCCGGCGATGCGCGGGGCTGCCGTCGGCGCGCGGGAAGTCGCCGGCGAAACGCGGCAGGTTGGCCGCGGAGGCACCGCGCCAGCCGTAGATGGACTGGATCGGATCGCCGACGGCCGTGACTGCGAGCGGCGCCTCGCCGCGACCGCCGAACAGCGCCGAAAGCAAGAGCCGCTGCGAGTGGCCGGTGTCCTGGTACTCGTCGAGCAGCACCGCCCGGATCCCGGCGCGTTCGGCGGTCACCACCTCCGGGCGGGTGGTCACCAACCGGGCCGCCAGCGACATCTGGCTGCCGAAATCAAGGGCACCCTGCTCGGTCATCCGCTCGCGCAGGGCGACGACCAGCGGCAGGAAGGCGCGCCGTTCGGCGGCCACCTCCTGAATGCGGCGCAGTGCCTGACTGGGTTCGGCTCGCTGTCCCTTGGCCCGCGGCAGGGTGTCGATGAGCGTGGACAGCTCGCGGCCGGCCGCGGCGAGAGCCGCATCGTCCACCAGGTGCTCAGCCATCTCCGAGTACAGGTTGAGAACGTTCTCGGTGACGCTGGCCGGCACCTTGGTGGTCGGCAGCGGATCCGGCCACGAGGTGACCACCGAGAAGGCGGTCTGCCACAGTTCGGTTTCGCTGAGCAGGGTGGCCGTCGGCTCCACCGGCAGCAGCAGTCCGTAATCGGCGATCAGCCGGCCGGCGTAGGCGTGGTAGGTGCTGACCTCGGCATCGGCGCTGCGCAGCACCGCGGCCAATTCGCCGGACGGATCCCAGTCGAGCAGCGCCGGCGAACCGGCCAGCATGGACAGCCGCCGCCGGATCCGCGCGCCGAGCTCGCTGGCCGCCTTGCGGGTGAAGGTGAGGCCGAGGATCTCGTCGGGTGCGACGAGCCGGTTGGCCACCAGCCACACCACCCGCGAGGCCATAGTCTCGGTCTTGCCCGCACCGGCCCCGGCCACCACCAGCATCGGTTCCATCGGAGCCTCGATCACCGCGACCTGTTCGTCGGTGGGCGGCGGCAGTCCGAGCGCCGCGGCCAGCGACCGCGCGCCGATCCGCTCAGTCATCGGTCACCGCCTTCCCGCGCAACTGCACCGGGCAGCTGGTGGCCAGGGAGCAGTGCTGACAGCCCGAGTTGGTGGCGGCGACGAACCCCGGCCCGATGCTCGCCCGCGCCGCACCGCGCACCACCGAGATCCACTCGTCCACCTGCTCGGGGGTCAGCGGCTCCTGAATCCGTTGCGCCGCACCGGTCTTCTGGTTCGTCGACGCGACGTAGACCAGCCGCCCACCGCCGGTGGCACCGGGCGGAAAACCCTCGACGCCGCCCAGCAGCAGCGCCAGCTGATACGCCGCAAGCTGCGGATGCTCGGCGGCGTCGGCCGCGCTGATCACCGTCTTTCCGGTCTTCACATCGATCACCACGGGGCGGCCCAGGTCGTCGGTCTCGAGCCGGTCGATGCGGCCGGTGAGCCGGACCGGGAGATCGTCCGCCTCGCCGTCGGCTCCGATACCCGGCGGCACCGTCGCGGCGATGTCCACCTCCACGGCCGATTCCCGCAGTTCTGCCCGCGAGTACGACAACCAGTCGCGGAAGTTGGTCAGCATGGCCTCGGCGCGCGCCAACTCGCGCTCGCTGTACCAGGCGGCGGGCGAGCCGACCCGATCCCAGATCCCGTGCAGCGCACGGGTCACCTCGGCGTGGTCGAGCCCGCCGGCCACCGCCTGGACCAGCGTGTGCACCAACGTTCCGGTGACGGCGGACTCGACATCGGCGTCCCGGCCGCCGCTGCGCTCGAGCATCCAGCGCAGACTGCACCGGCTCAGCGCCTCGACGTTCGACGGCGACAACGCTCGCGCCCCCTGCTCCGGAGTCCACAGCGGCGCCGTGCTGCTCGGCGCCATCAGGCCGTACCACTGCTCGGGCGCGGCGGCGGGCACGTCCGCATCGGCGAGCTCGGCCAGCAACTGCGCGGCCGCCTCGCGCCGTTCGTCCGGCAGCCGCGGGTCGACGAGGGCCGAACGCAGCTCGGCCACCATCGACGGGAGCGAGAGCAGCCGGCGGATGCCCCCGTCGAGCGGCACCTCGTCGGCGGATTCCCCGTGCTCGTCGTGCTCGCTGCCGTAGCCGCCCAGCGCATCGGCGATATCGCCGACGAAGCGCGACGGCGAGGCATCGCCGGTGCCGTCCTCCACCGCCGTCACCAGCAGGCTGCGGCGCGCACGACTGCACGCGACCAACAGCAGCCGGCGTTCGTCGGCCAGCAGCACCGCGTTGCGGGACACCGTGCCGACCGCCTGCTCGTCCAGGCCGTCGAGCAGATCGACCAGGGCGGGGGTCGCCAACACGCTGCCGCGGCTACGCAATGACGGCCACAGCCCGTCGAGGACACCCGGGACGGCGACGACCTCCCATTCGCGGCCCGCCGCCGAGTGCGCGGAGAGCAATTGCACGGCGTCGGCGCCGCCGGTCGGGGTGCGCGATTCCCGCGGGATCTGCAGCTGGTTCAGATAGTGCAGGAAGCCGTCGAGACCGCCCGCAGGCAGATTGTCGGTGTAGCTGCCCGCGGCTTCGAAGAGCGCGAGCACGGCGTCCAGATCCCGGTCGGCCTGCCCCGCCGAGCGGTCGCCGCGCAGCGAGCGCGCGCGCCAGGCGCGTTCCAGCCCGGATGCCTGCCACGCTCGCCAGAGCGTCTCCTCCACCCCGAGACCGGCGCGATCGGCCGCGCGAGCCGCCCGGACCACGGTGAGCGTCCGGACCAGCGGCTCGGCCTCGAAGTCGGTCAGCCCGGCCAGGTACGGCGCCGCGGAGCGGGTGTCGGCCAGCGCCGCGGCGAGCGCGCTCAACGAATCGGGCACGTCCCGATCGGCCGATTCCCGAGCGCCCACGGCTTCGTCACCGGCAGCGTGCTCATCGCCCGCTTCCCCGGCGGTCCGCTGCGCCCCGATCCCGTCGCCTCCGGGCACCGCGGCCTCGGGCGCCGCAGCGTCCGGCGCCGCAGCCTCGGGCGCGGCAGTCTCGGGCGGCGGCACCTTCCCCTCCTCGTGTAGCCGGCGGATCCCCCGGCGCAGTCGGCGCAACTGTCCGGGGCCGGCCGCGCCGATCGGCCCGGAGAGCAGAGTCAGGACGTCGTCACCGGTCAGCGGTTCGGCCGCAGCCGCGGCGCGCAGGGCGAGCGAGAAGGCCTCCACCGCGCGCTGCCTATGCAACGGCAGGTCGCTGGTCGGTGTGGCGACCGGCACCCCGGCCGAGGAGAAGGCTCGACGGAGGGCCGGCAGCATGCGCGGCACCGAACGCACGATGACCGCCATGTCCGACCAGGCCACCCCGTCGAAGAGATGCGCGCGCCGCAGCAGGTCGGCAACCGCCGTCGCCTCCTTGGCCGGCGAGCTAAACACCCGCACCGCCGCCGTACCGTCCCCCGGCGCCGGATCCGGGTACGGGTGCGACCGGGCGCCGGGGAGTCGGACGCTCAGCGCGTGACCGGCCCGGGCCACCTCGCCCCGGCTCCGGTGCCCCTGGGCCAAGATCACGTCCCGACCGGGCGGGAGCTCGGCGAAAAAGTGCCCACTGGCACCGCGGAAGGAGAAGATCGACTGGTCCGGGTCGCCGGCGATCACCGCGAGGTCGGCGCCACTGCCCAGCAACCGCACCAGCTGCGCGGCCTGCGGATCCAGATGCTGCGCGTCGTCCACCAGTAGGCACCGGGTCCTGGCTCGCTGCTGATTCAGCAGTTCCGGCTCCAGCGCCAGCGCCGAGAGCGCCGAGCCGACCAGCTCGGCCGCGTCGACGGCCGTGGGCCCGGCCTCCGGGGCATCGACGCCGACCGCGCCGCGCAGCAGCATGATCTGCTCGTACTGGGCGAACGCCCGGCCGGCGGCCACCCATTCGGGCCGGGCATGCGTGCGCCCCAGCGCAGTCAGATCATCCGGTCCGAGACCGCGTTCGGCCGCACGCATCAGCAGGTCGCGCAGCGCCTGCGCAAAACCGTCGGTACCCAGCGCCGGACGCAGCACCGCCGGCCAATAGCCGGCACCGTCTTCCAGGTCGCCGGCCAGCAACTCCCGCAGGATCACGTCCTGCTCGGAACCGGTGATCAACCGCGGCGGCGGGTTCCCGTGCGCCGCGGCCTGCAGCCGCAACACCGCGAAGGCGTACGAGTGCACGGTCCGCACCAGCGGCTCACGCAGCGCCGTCCCGCTGGCCGCACGACCGGCGGCCAGCACCCGGCGGGTGATCTCGTCGCGCACCGCGATGGCCGCGCCCCGGTTGGCCGTCAGCACCAGCACCGACTCCGGATCGGCGCCGTCGTCGAGCAGGCGGGCGACGGCGACGTCGACCAGCAGCGAGGTCTTCCCGGTGCCGGGCCCGCCACTGACTCGATAGGGCCACCACGGCCGTTCCGGGTCGGTCTGGTGGCCGGGCGCGAGCAGCACCTGCGCGGGCTCCGGCCAGCTGCGCTCGGCCGGCCCGGACGACGCCGGGGCGGCGATCAGTCGGGTCTGCGGAGCGGTCATGGCTTCATGGAAGCACGCGCCTACGACATCCCTTCGCCGGCACCCGGCCGACGCCCGCGAGAAACCCCGGAAGTGCGCAGCACCGGCGGATTCGGGCACCGCAATCCTGTCGGACCCCTGCCCTACTCTGGCGGCATGACCACCGTGGATCGAGAGACGGCGAATCGAGAGCCCGCGAATCGAGACCCTGCGAATAGAGAGCCGGGGAATCGAGAGGCAGCACTGCACACTCACCTGTTCGGGCCGCCGGACGGGCCGACGGTGGTGGCGCTGCACGGGCTCACCGGCCACGGCAAGCGCTGGGGCCGGCTCGCCGAGCAGCAGCTGCCGCAGTTGCGGTTCGTCGCCCCCGACCTGCTGGGTCACGGGCGTTCGCCGTGGACGCCGCCGTGGCGCATCGACGACCACGCCGCCGCGGTCGCGCGCGCCGTCGAGACGCACGTCCCACCGGCACGGCGGCCGGCGGTGGTGGTGGCCCATTCCTTCGGCAGTGCGGTGGCCCTCGCGCTGGCACATGCGCGGCCCGACCTGGTCCGAGCACTGGTACTGCTCGACCCGGCCCAAGGTCTGCCCGCCGAACGCGCGCTGGAACTGTCGACCGGCGCCGTCGCCCACCGCGGCTACTCCGATGCCGAGGCCGCCCGCGCGGCCAAACGGGCCGAGGGCTGGGGCGCGGTGCCCGAGGAGGTGCTCGACGAGGAACTCGCCGAGCACCTGGTACCCGCCGGATCTGGCGTCGACTGGCGGGTGTGCCTGCCCGCGGCGATCACCGCGTGGAGCGAGATGTCCCTGCCCGCGATACTGCCACCGGCGGACATGCCGACGCGGATCGTCGTCGCCGATCGGGTGCAGCCGCCGTTCGTGGGCGCCGACTTCTTGGCGCGCTGCGCCGAGCAGCGGAGCGCGACGGTGACCGTCCACCACGCCGACACCGAGCACATGGTGCCGTACCTCGTACCGGAGCTGGTGGCCGAACTGATCCGGGAGGTGCTGTAGCCGATGCCCATCACCGACGCGCAGGTGGAACGGGTCCGGGCCCTGATACTGGCCATCCCGCGCGGGCAGGTGTCCACCTACGGCGATCTCGCGGCCGCCGCCGGATTGACCAATCCCCGGCAGGTGGGCTGGATTCTGCGCACCGACGGCGCCGACCTGCCGTGGCAGCGGGTCATCACCGCGTCGGGCCGCCCGGCGGTGCACAAGGCCGCCGAGCAACTGGCGATGCTGCGCGCCGAGGGCGTGCCGATCGACGACGACCGCGTGCGTCTGCGCGAGTGTCGCGCGGAGCTGGGCTGACCCCGGTTCGGCCGATCAGGGGCGCGAGGACTCGCTCGGAGACGACTCAGACCAGTAGTCGGACCTGGTCCACCACGCGCAGCAGGCCGGGCAGCGCACCGGCGGTGGACCGCGGATGCAGCGCGTGCACCGCGAGCCGGAACATGGCGGCGCGCAGCAGCATCTGCGGCCACTGATCCAGGTGCGACCAGCGCTCGATCAGCTCGTCGTCGGCGCCGCCCCAGGCGAGCGCATCGACGACAACGACCGCCGAGGCCCAGCCCGCGGGGCGCCAGTACGGAACGATGTCGGTGATCGCGGGTGCCGCGGCCCCGGCGAAGAGCACGGTGCCGAACAGGTCGCCGTGCACCACTTGCGGCGAGGCGTCCACCGGACGCCGCAGACCGGCCAGCGTCTGGAGCGCCGCGATCGACTGCTCGGCGTCCTCGGTATCGGAGATCGCCATGCCGGCCGCGCGCGCCGTGCGCAGCGGCACGTCCTCCCAGGCCGCGCGGTCGGCGGCGGTGAAGACGTCCACGTCGCTGAACGGCGGAGCCGGCGACTGCAGCAGGAGGCGGGGGCGTTCCAGACCGGCGAGCGCCGCGTGCAGGCGGTCGGCGACGGCCAGCACTTCGTCGTACCGGGGCTCGGGCATCCCGGCCACATAGGTGTCCGCGCGCCAGCCGGAGACGACGTAGCGACCGTCGCTCGCGCGCAGCGGCCGGGCGATCCGCAGTCCCTCCACATAGAGGTTCTCCCGCGCCGAGGCCGACCAGGCGGCACGGGCGTGATCGGGAACCATGGTCAGGACCACTTCGCCGACGCGCCAGCCGGCGACGCCGGTTCCCTCCATCGCGATGGGTGGATGCGCCGTCAGGCCGAACGTGGTCAAGACCTGTTCCGGCGGCTCGACAAACGTGGTCACAAGGCGAAAGCCTACCCACCGCGAAGCACGCTGCGGGGAGGCGCCGCGCCGCCGCGCCGATCCGCGAGAGGCGGATCACGCCTCAGTAGAGCGGGAGATCGGGGTCGATCTGCTCGGCCCAAGCGACGATGCCCCCGGTCAGATGACGCACCCGGGTGAGCCCGGCCCGCCGGCACGCGTCCAGCGCCTCGGCCGAGCGAATCCCGGTCTTGCAGTACAGCACCACCGGGACCTCGTGCGGAATCTCGGTCAGACCCGCACCGGCGACGATCCCGTCGCGCGGCACCAGGTGCGCCCCCGGCAGGTGCACGATCTCGAACTCCACCGGTTCACGAACATCGATCAGCACCGGCGGCGACGGGCCGTCGAGCTCGGCGCGCAACTGCGCCGGCGACACCGCGGCCGCGGCCGGCGTCGCCGCCGCCGGATCGCCCCCGACGACGCCGCAGAATTCGTCGTAGTCGATCAGTTCGGTGACCGGCGCGACCTCCGGATCGCGCTCGAACGAGACCGTGCGGTGGGTCATCGCCAGCGCGTCGTAGATCAGCAGCCGGCCCAGCAGCGGCTCGCCGATGCCGCAGATCAGCTTGATCGCCTCGGTCCCCATCAGCGAGCCGATGGTGCCGCACAGCACGCCCAGCACGCCGCCTTCGGCGCACGAGGGCACCGACCCCGGCGGCGGCGCCTGCGGGTACAGGTCGCGGTAGGTGCGTCCGCGACCATCGGGGGCGTCGGCGAAGAACACCGACACCTGACCGGCGAAGCGGAAGATCGACCCCCAGACGTACGGCTTGCCGGCCAGCACCGCCGCGTCGTTCACCAGGTAGCGGGTGGCAAAGTTGTCGGTACCGTCCAGGATCAGGTCGTAGCCGGAGAACAGCGCCACCGCATTGTCGGTGGTCAGCGGCTCCTCGTGCAGCACCACCTGGACCAGCGGGTTGATCGCGGCGATCGAGTCGCGCGCCGAGGCCGTCTTATGTCGCCCGACGTCGGCGACGCCGTGGATCACCTGCCGCTGCAGATTCGACTCGTCGACCACGTCGAAATCGACGATGCCCAGCGTCCCGACGCCGGCGGCGGCCAGATAGAGCAGCGCGGGCGCCCCGAGCCCGCCGGCACCGATCACCAGCACCCGGGCGTTCTTCAGCCGGCGCTGCCCGGTCGTCCCGACATCCGGAATGATCAGGTGGCGGCTGTACCTGGCGATCTCCGCGCGGGTCAGTTCCTCGCCCACCGGCACCAGGGGCGGCAGCGGGCTCACTTGTCGGGGTAGGGCCAGGCGTTGGCGCGGCAGACGTAGGTCCGGTTGGCCTGCATGTCCGGGTCCAGTGCCAGGATCTCGCTGTTGGCGGTGCCGAAGGACTGCTGCATCATGATCGGCGCCAGGCCGCCGTCCTGTTCGCACGGCAGATGGTGCTCGTAGCCGATACCGTGGCCCACCTCGTGGTTGATCATGTACTGGCGGTAGGTGAGGTCGTCGCCCTCGAAGGCCAGCGCCCCGCGCACCCAGCGCGCCTCGTTCAGCACGACGCGCCCTTCGGGCGGGTAGAAGCACGAGGCCTCGAGCTTGATCTGGTACCCGCACAGCTCACGCGCGGTGTCTGCCGAGGTCAGCGAGATCCGCAGATCCGGCTCGCCCGAGTCGATCCGCCGGAAGGCCACCTTGCCGCCGCCCATCCAGCTCTTCTTGTTGGCCAGGGTGGCATCCACCAGTTTCGCGAAGGTCCGGTCTCCGCCGAAGTCGGCCTGGTTGAGACCGTCTTCCACCTCGACGGTGTAGGTGTACACCTCGTCGCCGCTGCCGAGCTTGTCGGTGGTGCCCTTGACGACGTGAAAGACCCGCTCCCCCTTCGTGGTGAACGGACCCCCGTCGGGCAGGGTTCCGGCCGGCAGCGCGGCCGGCGCGATCTGCTCGGTCGGCGCACCGATCGGCGTCGTCTCCTTGGCGACGTCGACGTTGCGTGCCCTGGGATCGATCGGAGCCGCGGTGCCGGTGTCGGCGGCGCCGTGTTCGTTGACGGTCACCACGAGCAGGGCGACGGTGAGCACCGCGAGCAATGCGATCGCATAGGCACGCCACCCGTAGGTGTGCACGAAACGCCCGATCGGCCCGCGGGAACGCTCAGCGTCCGCGTCGGCGCGGTCGGCGATCGGGTCCCAGCGGGCGCGCAGCGGCTGATCGGGCCGCGGGCGCCGGGGTCGGCTGGGCCCGGTCTCAGGTGTACCGGTCACGTCACAACTGTCTCATAGATCGTGGTCGGAGCCGCGCAGCCACCCCGGAGCACCGACCGCCGAGCACTCCGCTGAACGCCGGGTACGGGCGGGTAGGCTGCACTCCATGCCAGTCGCCGATTCCCCTGCCGACGGGACCGAACCGGCCGCACACGCGCGGACCGCCACCCGACTGCCGCGCAGCGCTCGACGCCGTCAGCTGCTCGACGCCGCCAGCGAGATCTTCGTCGAACGCGGCTACCACTCGGCCGGAATGGACGAGATCGCCGCGGCCGCCGGCGTCAGCAAGCCGGTGCTCTACCAGCACTTCCCGTCGAAGCTCGACCTCTACATCGCGGTGGTCGACTCGCACGCCGAGAAGCTGGTGTCCGACGTCAATCGCGCGCTGCTGACCACCACCGACAACCATCAGCGCGTGCGCGCCGCCGTACAGGCTTTCTTCGACTTCATCGACGAGGACAACTCCGGATACCGGCTGATCTTCGCCTCCGACGCCAAGGATCCGGCGGTGATCCGCCGGGTGGAGGGCGCCACGGAAGCCTGCGTCGATGCCGTCTACGCCCTGGTCATGGCCGATTCCGGGCTCGACCCGCATCGCAGCCGGATGCTCGCCGCGGGCATGGTCGGCGCCAGCCAGGTGAACGCCCGCTACTGGGTGGAGGCCAACCGGCCGATCGCCAAGGAGGAGGCGGTCGAGGTGACTGTCGCCCTGCTCTGGTCCGGACTGTCCGGCGTGCCGCGCACCGCCTGACCCCGGTCGCCGCTTCTCGGCGCGGCCGCGCGGAGCGCCGAAGCGCGCCGCCCAGCCCGGCCGATGTTCTGCGCGGGGCGGCTCAGGCCGCGCCGAAGCCCACGCGACGGCTCTCCGAGCTGCCGACCTCGACATAGGCGATCTTCGCGGCCGGCACCAGAATGCGCGAGCCCTTCTCGTCGGTCAGCTCCAGCACACCCGTGCCGCCGAGGGCCGCGGTGACGGCCTCGTAGACGTCGTCGGCCCCGCCGGCGGTCGTCAGCGACAGCTCGCGGGCGGTGTTCTCGATACCGATCTTGACCTCAACGCTCATGACGCCCGATCCTACCCGGCTCACGCCAGGGACATCGCGGCCATCCGCTCGGAGTGGCGCCCGGCCATCGTGTCGAAGAAGCCCGCCGCATTGCTCAGCGATCCGGTCCCGGTGAACAGCAGGTCGGTGACCGCGTCGTCCTCGGCGAGCACCCACTGCATGTGGGTGATCGCCTCGCCGAGCAGGCGCCGCCCCCACAGCGCCAGCGGCGCCGCGACGGCCGGGTCGGCCTCGACCGCGGCCCGCACCTCGTCGCGGGCCCAGTCCGAGGACACCGTGTGGGCCATCACCTGCGCGACCACCCCGCGGACCGGCTCGGGCAGCGCCTGGCCGAGCTCGGCGAAGAAGTCGGCCACCATCGAGTCGCCGATGTACAGCTTCACCAGCACCTCGAGCCAGTTCGACGGGGTGGTGACCCGGTGATACTTGTCGAAGACCGCGACATGCCGGGCCACGGCCCCGTCGACCGAGCCGCCGGCCGCGGTGACCTGCCCGGCGAGGACGTCGAAGTGATCGATCTCCGAGCCGATCATCCGCATCAGATTCACCCGGTCGCCGGTGGTCGGGGCCATCGCCGACTCGTCGATCAGCCGCTGCACGGCCGCGTACTCGCCGGCCAGGAAGATCTCGTACAGGGTCGTGACGGCGTGGTCGTCCGGAGCGGCGGGCGTGTTCGGCATGGGAGCCAGATTAGGCAACGGGGTACACTGTGACCAGACGTAGGCCGCAGTGGACACGATTCCCGCTGTGCCCGTCGCACTTGAGCGCGCACCGACTTTTCGCTCACGCCGGCCGAACCCGTGGTTCATTCCGGAGCTTCCCGCCGGCGGCTGGGGCCTGACGAGTGCGTGCACGACGCACACGAGAGGTACCAAAAAAGAACATGACCACCCAGATGAACGACGACGTCCAGACCACGATCGTCGAAGAGGACCACGTCGCCCCCACCTTCGCCGAGCTCGGCGTCGACCCGGCGATCGTCGCGGCACTGACCGCCGACGGCAAGACCCACACCTTCGCCATCCAGGAGCTGACCCTCCCGCTCGCGCTGGCCGGCTCCGACCTGATCGGCCAGGCCCGCACCGGCATGGGCAAGACCTACGGCTTCGGCGTTCCGCTGCTGCACCGCCTGGTGCACGCGCAGGAACTGGGCCTGCGCGCCCTGGACGGCACCCCGCGCGCCCTGGTCATCGTGCCGACCCGCGAGCTGTGCATCCAGGTGTACGAGGACCTGCAGGTGGCCGCCAAGGGCGTCGAGGTGAACGACGGCGAGCGCCCGCTGAAGCTGACCGCCATCTACGGCGGCCGCCCCTACGAGTCGCAGATCGCCGAGCTGCAGTCCGGCGTGGACGTGGTGGTCGGCACCCCCGGCCGCCTCCTCGACCTGGCGCAGCAGGGCCACCTGGTGCTCGGCAAGGTGCAGGTGCTGGTGCTCGACGAGGCCGACGAGATGCTCGACCTGGGCTTCCTGCCGGACATCGAGCGGATCATGGGCGCGCTGCCGTCCCCGCGCCAGACCATGCTGTTCTCGGCCACCATGCCGGGTCCGATCGTCACCCTGGCGCGCACCTTCCTGACGCAGCCGACGCACATCCGCGCCGAGCAGGCCAACGACTCGGCCGTGCACGAGCGCACTACCCAGCACGTCTACCGCGCGCACGCCCTGGACAAGGCCGAACTGGTGGCCCGTATCCTGCAGGCCGACGGCCGCGGCGCGACGATGATCTTCACCCGCACCAAGCGCACCGCGCAGAAGGTGGCCGACGATCTGGCCGAACGCGGCTTCAAGGTCGGCGCCGTGCACGGCGACCTGGGCCAGGTGGCCCGCGAGAAGGCGCTCGGCAAGTTCCGCGACGGCTCCATCGACGTCCTGGTCGCCACCGACGTCGCGGCGCGCGGCATCGACATCGACGACGTCACCCACGTCATCAACTACCAGTGCCCCGAGGACGACAAGACCTACGTCCACCGCATCGGCCGCACCGGGCGCGCCGGGCGCACCGGCATCGCGATCACCTTCGTCGACTGGGACGAGCTGCATCGCTGGGAACTGATCGACAAGGCCCTCGGCCTGGGCAAGCCCGAGCCGGTGGAGACCTACTCGACGTCCGAGCACATCCAGACCGAGCTCGCCGTGCCCGCCGACGCCACCGGCCGGGTGGGCTCCCCGACCGGAGCGAGCTCGGTCGAGCGCCGGGAGGCCCGCAAGGAGCGCGAGGCCCGCAGCGATCGGCCCAAGCGCACGCGCCGTCGCACCCGCGGCGGCCAGAGCGAGCAGACTGCCGGCGACGACGCCGCACTGACCGGCGTGCAGGCCGGCACCGCAGAGAAGGCCCCGGCCGACAAACCGTCCGAGAGCGCCGAGGGCGGCTCGACGCGGCCGCGCCGTCGCCGTCGCCGCCGCAGTGGCGGTTCGGGCTCGGGTGCCGCCGGTGCCGCCGGTGCGAGTGCCGCCGCCGAGGCCGGCGGATCCGGCGCCACGGCCGGTTCGGCCGACTAGAGCCACCGCCGCCGTTCTTCCTCTCGTGGCCCGCCTCGCACCGGAACGTCGCACCCGCCTGGATCTGGCGATCTCGGCGAGCCTCGTCGTGCTCGTGCTGCTCGCCGGATTCCTGCTGTGGTGGACCAGTCCGGCCCGGACCACCGAGCTGACCACCGCCGCCGAGGAGCCGCCCATTCCGCTGGCCACCGAGACGCTGCCGACGCAGTTGCGGGAGCTGTGGCGCGCGCCGTCGGCCGCGACCGACGTGCCCGCCGTGGCCAAAGCCGTGGTGGTGACCGCCGAGGGCAGCACCGTGACCGGGCACGACCCGGAGACCGGCCGCGAGCTGTATCGCTATTCGCGCCGCGCCCAGCTGTGCGCGGCGATCGCGGCGTGGCCGGGCGGTGAGAACGACGTGCTCGCCGTGTACCGCAACTCCCGCGGCTGCAGCGAGGTGACCGCGCTCGACGGCGACACCGGCGAACGCAGCGGTCAGCGTTCGAGCGACGCCGACTCGGAGATCTCGCTGTCGTACGACACGAGCTTCGCGCTCGCGGCCGGCCAGACCCGGTTGGAAACGTGGGGCACCAATCTGGTGCGCGGCATCGAATACGGCCGGGTCGACGCTCCGGTGAATCCGGACGTGGCCCCGGGCCGGCCGGACTGCCGGATCTTCTCGGCCGTCACCGGCGGCGACCGGGTGGCGCTCGTGGAACGCTGCGCCGACGACGCGGGGTACCGGCTGACGGTGCTCTCGGCCACGCTCGACAGTGACGACAAAGTGAAGCAGTGGGCCTCGGTGCCGCTCACCGACACCAGCCACGGCGCCCCGCCGGTCGTCATCGCCACCACCGACCAGACGGTCACCGTCTACGACGGCGGACAGGACAGCGGCCATCAGCCGATGATCAGCACCTACGGGACCGACGGCAGCCTGCGCGCATCGAATACGGTCGACGGCGATCCCGTTCCCCCGGCCACCAGCCGCACCCTCACCTCGCAGGGTCTGCGGATGTATTGGACCGGGAGATCGACCGTGGTGCTCGATGCCGCTACCGGCGAACCCACGGTGCAGGTCATCGGCTCCATCGGCCCGGGTGAGCGCGGCACCGCGCTGCTGGTCCCGATGCCCGGGGCGATCAGCGTGCGCGATCCGTCCGACGGTCGCGAGCTGCACGAGATCCGCGTCGATCGCGGCGCCTACACCGGACCGGTCTCGCTGCGCGTCCTCGGCCCGTATGTGATCGAACAGCGCGGCGCCGAGATCGTCGTCCTCGGTCCGCCGGAGAGCTGACCCGCCGGTTGCGTTGCGCGCCGCCGAGCCCCGCCGCTCGCCGGGCGATGGGTTCGGGGCTATGCGTTCAGGACAGTTCGAAGGTCTTCAGCGTCTTGCCGTGCCAGTGGTCCCACAGGTTCTGGGCCAGCTCCCGGTATGCCGTCGCGCCCTTGTTCTTGCGGCCGCGCATCACCGAGGCGCCCGACGCGGAGGCCTCGGCGAAGCGCACCGTGCGCGGGATCGGCGGACTGAGCACCGGCAGGTCGTAGCGGTCGGCGACGTCGGAGAGCACGTCCCGGCTGTGCGTGGTGCGCGCGTCGAAGAGCGTCGCGACGGCGCCCAGCATCTTCAGCTCGGAGTTGGTGATCTGCTGCACCTCGGTGACGGTGCGCAGCAACTGGCCGACGCCGCGATGAGCCAGCGTCTCGCACTGCAGCGGCACCACCACCTCGTCGGCGGCGGTCAGGCCGTTGAGGGTGAGCACGCCGAGCGACGGCGGGCAGTCGATCAGGATCACGTCGAAGTCCTGGGCCACCTCGGCCAGCGCGCGCTTGAGCGCGTACTCGCGGCCGGGCCGCATCAGCAGCAGCGCCTCGGCACCGGCCAGATCGATGGTGGCCGGCAACAGGGTCACCTTGTCGTCGGTGTCGAGCAGCACGTCGGCGATGTCCTCGGCACCCAGCAGGACGTCGTGCACGGACTTGGTGAGCGCGTCCGGGTCGTGACCGAGAGAGAAGGTGAGGCAGCCTTGCGGATCCAGGTCGACGACCAGAACCGAGACGTCCAGGTCGGCCAGGGCCGCTCCGACCGAGGCGGTCGTGGTGGTCTTGGCCACCCCGCCCTTCTGATTGGCGATGGCGAGCGTGCGCGTCATGGCATCAACCCTAGTGGTCCACCGCCCGGTGACCGTCCGGCAGGGCACGGCGCGACACACAAACGGCGGGGTTTTCCATAACCAGTATGGAAAACCCCGCCGTCTGTGAACTCCGCGCGGGTCAGGCGTCGGGCGGCAGGTCCTCGGCGCTCCAGTAGGCCATCGAACGCGGCGCGAACAGCAGACCACCGGCCAGTACGACGACGGCCAGTAGCGGCGCACCGACGAGCGGCTGGTGGCTGTCGGTGAGCAGCGAATAGGCCACCGGGACCAGCAGGATCTGGGTGATCAGGCCGATTGCCCGGCCCCAGCGCCGCCCGTGATAGATCGCGATACCACCGGCCAGCACGCCGCCGAAGATGCACAGAAACCACAGCGCGGTGCCGTAGCCGCTGATGAAGCTCTCGTGGTGGCCGCCGAGCGCCCGGATCACCAGTGAGGCGGCCACGATCAGGCCGATCACCCCTTCGGCGGCGATCACGATGCCGGCCCACCGGAGCGTGGCGGGAACAGCACTGGCATCGGGTCGGGGTTCGGTCACGAAAGACAGCCTATAAACTGGGCCTCCGTGCGCATCATGCTGGTCACCAATCCGTTCGCGACCTTCACCACCCCGGCGGGGCGGGACACTCTGGCGAACACGCTGAGCGCCCGTTACGACGTCGACGTGGAGCACACCACCCACCGCGGCCACGCGGGCGAGCTCGGGGCGCGGGCCGCCGCGCAGGGCTACGACGCGGTGGTGGTGCACGGTGGCGACGGCACGGTCAACGAGGTGGTCAACGGCCTGCTGGGCACCCCCGATCGGCCCGACCCGGTGGACCCGGCTCGGCTGCCCGCGCTCGGCGTGGTGCCCGGCGGCAGCGCGAACGTCTTCGCCCGGGCCCTGGGCATCGACCGCGACCCGATCGTCGCGACGGCGCAGCTGATCCGGCTCCTGGACGCCGGCAGCCGCCGGTCGATCAGCCTCGGACACACCCTGAACCGGTGGTTCCTGTTCAACGCGGGCATGGGGATGGACGCGATCGTCGTGCGCCGGATGGAGGACAAGCGCCGGGCCGGCAAGCGGGCCACCGCTCAGCGCTACCTGGCCACCACCGTCGCCTCGTTCTTCTCTTCGGCCGTGCAGCCGCCGACGTTCACCGTGGAGCTTCCCGATCACGCACCGATCGAGGGCGTCCGCTTCGGCTTCGTCTCCAACACCGGCCCGTGGACCTATCTGGGCACCCGGCCGATCGCCACCAATCCGACCACCGACTTCGACCACGGTCTCGGGGTCTTCGCCGCGACCAGCGTCTCGGTGCTGCGCAACATCGCACTCGGCTCGCAGCTGCTGCGCGGCTCGCTCGATCCGAAAGCCGCGCACCTGTACCGCGACGACGACGTGGAGTGGGTGCGGTTCACCGGAGCACAACCGTCCGACGTGCAGATGGACGGCGACTACCTGGGCCGGTACACGGATCTGGAGTTCGGCTGCCGCCGTGACGTGCTGCACGTCGCCGCCGAACATCCGGCCGCACCACGGCCCTGACCAGCACTTCTGCGCCGGATTCCGGGATCGTCGGCGGATTCGCTACCCGCAGGTAATCACCCCGCCCGACGAATGCAACCCTCTGTGATGTATTTGGCAATCGGAAATTACCCCTAGCCAAGCCCCGCGGCAGGGTAGTACAACGGTTACTAACAGCAAAACAGCACCCCCCAAGCGCCGCGGTGACGCGCGCCTGCTAGGTGAGGCACCTGCTGTTCAGCCCGTAGCAAACCGACGAGCTCCATCGTGTCACGTCTCGTGGCACGCCTGGAGTCATGCCCAAGGAGATGAAATGGACTGGCGTCACAAGGCCATCTGTCGCGACGAGGATCCGGAACTGTTCTTCCCGGTGGGCACCAGCGGCCCGGCCATCGCGCAGGTCGCCGATGCCAAGCTGGTGTGCCAGCGTTGCCCGGTGACCGCCGAGTGCCTGAGCTGGGCGCTGGAGACCGGTCAGGACGCCGGTGTCTGGGGCGGTATGAGCGAGGACGAGCGTCGCGCGCTGAAGCGCCGCAACGCCCGCACCCGCGCACGCAGCCACGTCTGAGTCGCTCTCCGCGTAGAGCTTCGAAGCCCGGCCGGTCTCTTCCCGGCCGGGCTTCGTCGTGTCCGCGGCCGGACCCGGCTCGCCGATCGGCGCCGGACGGCCAGCATCTGAGGGCTGGCATCAGAGCCGACGTCGAAGACGTAGGACTAGTGCAGCGGTATCCGCAGGACTACCTCGGTGCCGCGGCCGCCCGGACCGGGCCGGATGTCGATCTGCCCGCGCAGGTCGTTCGACACCAGGGTCTGCACGATCTGCAGACCGAGGCGGTCGGAGCCGGCCAGATCGAAGCCGGGCGGCACGCCCACCCCGTTGTCGACCACCCGGACCGTCAGGTCGCGCAGATCCCGCTGACCGTCGACCGCGATCGACGCGTCCTCCTGCCCCGAGGTGAAGCCGTGTTCGATGGAATTCTGGATCACCTCGGTCAGCACCTGCACCAGCGGCATGGCCAGGTCGGCCGGCAGGACACCCAGCCGACTCTCCCGCCGCAGCGCGATGTGCGCGCCGCCGCCGTGCGGCGACGAGACGTCCGCCAGCGTCGGGATCAGCCGGTCGACGACGGCATCCAGATCCACCTCCTCGTCGACGCTGCCCGAGAGCATCTCGTGCACCAGGGCGATCGACGAGACGCGGCGCACCGCCTCGTTCAGCGCGACCACCGTCTCCGGATTCGCCGACCGGCGCGCCTGCAGCCGCAGCAGCGCCGAGACGCTCTGCAGGTTGTTCTTGACCCGATGGTGGATCTCGCGGATGGTGGCGTCCTTGCTGATCAGCGCCAGGTCGCGGCGCTTCACCTCGGTGACGTCGCGGATCAGCACCAGCGCGCCCCGGGTCCGTGCCCCGTCGCGCAGCGGCACCGCGCGGATCAGCACGCTGGCCCGCCGGGCGTCCAGTTCCATGCGCAGGGGCAGATCGGGTGCCGGCAGCACCGCGCGCCCGTCCGATCCCCCGGCGTCCGATTCCCCGGCGCTCGATCCCCCGGCGTTCGATCCCCCTGCGCCGGACGCACCCGCTCCGCACGCCGCCTCGATGGTGGCGCCGACCTCCACGGCGTCGAACGGGTCGGTGAGCAGCTCGGCGAAGACGTCGGCCAGCCGCGCGGCGCCGAGGTCGGCGGTCCAGCCCATCCGGTGCACCGCCGACAGGGCGTTCGGACTGGCGAAGACCACGCGTCCGTCCGGCCCGAGTCGGATGAAACCGTCGCCGGCCCGCGGGGTCGACAGGCCGAGGGTGTTGGCCTCGTCGAGCGGGAAGGTGCCGTCGACCACCATCTGGCACAGGGCGGCCGCCGCGGCCCGGTACGCCGACTCCAACGGCGACGGCGGCAGCGTATTCGTCGCATCGCCGGCGCGGCCGAGGACGGCGATCACCCGGCCGTCGAAGGCGACGGGCACTGCGGTGCGGTCCACCAGCAGTTCACCGACTCGCCACGGGGCCTCGTCGCGCTCGATCCGGCCACTGCCGAAGGCCTGTTCCACCAGCGGATTCTCGCCCTGCGGGCTGACCGGCGCATCCACCCGATGCCCCACCTCGTCGTGCTGGAAGAGCGTCGAAGCGGTGTTGGGTCGCACCTGTGCCACATAGACCAGCGTCCCGTCCGCCCCGC
>CAZEOP010000010.1:0-28157 GCA_964513715.1 uncultured Gordonia sp. | reverse complement strand
ACCTGACCGACGACGGCCTGATGGGCCAGCAGGTCTTCGCCGGCGAGGCCACCCGGCTGGCGTACATGACCGACGAGGCCGTCGAGGGCCGGGATGCCTTCCTGGGCAAGCGCGACCCGGACTGGAACGATTTCCCTTACTACTACTGATGATTCGGGTCGGGGCCTGGCAAACTTCCAGCCCCGGACCCGGAGACGACGACCGCCCCGGCGGAAAGCCGGGGCGTTCGACGTTTGGTCTGAGGTATCAGAGACCGGAGACGTTGGTCGCCTGCGGACCCTTCGGGCCCTGCTCGATCTCGAACTCGACGCGCTGCGCCTCTTCCAGGTTGCGGAAGCCGGAGCCCGCAATCGAGGAGAAGTGGACGAAGACATCTGCTCCGCCGTCGTCGGGGGCGATGAAGCCGAAGCCCTTTTCGCCGTTGAACCACTTAACGGTTCCCTGTGCCATGCTGTACTGCTGCTTTCTTCCGAATATCGGGGGCGGAATCTGCCCCCGCGCTGACAACTCTTTCACACGCGCACCGCTTTGCGATACCCCGCACGCGAAAAAGGTTGCCGGATCACCCCGAGATCAGCCGGCGGCGGCGATGAGTTCGGCCAGTACCCGCATGTCCTCGACGCGCGCCCGGTGCTCTCCGGCGGCCGGCGAGGCGAGCACCACACCCACCCCGGCCTCACCGAATGCGGCGAGCCGTTCGGCCACATAGCTGCGCGGACCGATCAGGCTCATCGCCCGCACCAGCTCGTCGGGCACCGCCTCGGCGGCCTCGGCCTTGCGGCCGTCCAGGTAGAGGTCCTGGATCAGCTTGGCCTCGTCGACATAGCCGTAACGCTGCACCAGCGAGTTGTAGAAGTTCTTCCCGCGCGCCCCCATGCCGCCGATGTACAGCGCCGCGTGATGCCGCACCGCCGCCAGGGCGGCATCGGCCGCGTCGGCGTCGTCGGTGATGAGCGCCGAGGTCTGCACGACGATCTGCAGCGGCCCGAGGTCCGGGTCTCGCTTGGCCTTGCCGGCCGCGAGTGCCGGACCGAAGGCGGCGTCGACGTATTCGGGGTGGAACAGGAACGGCTGGAACTCCTCGAAGAGTTCGGCGGCCAGCTCGACGTTCTTCGGGCCGATCGCGGCCAGCAGCATCGGAATGCGTTCGCGCACAGGGTGATTGATGATCTTCAGCGGCTTACCCAGGCCGCTGCCGCCGTGCGCCTCGTCGAGCGGCAGATGGTAGTGCTTGCCGTCGTACTCGAGGCGCTCGCGCCGCCACACCTTGCGGCAGATCTCGGCGTTCTCCCGGGCCCGGCCCAGCGGGAAGTCGTACTTCACGCCGTGGAAGCCCTCGATCACCTGCGGCCCGGAGGCGCCGATGCCGAGTACCGCGCGGCCGCCGCTGATGTAGTCCAGACCGGCGGCGGTCATCGCGAGGTTGGTCGGAGTGCGCGAGTACATCGGCAGGATGCCGGTCTGCAGTTCCATCGTCTCGGTCCGCGCGGCGATGTAGCCGAGCTGGGAGACGGCGTCGAAGCTGTACGCCTCGGGAACGGTGACGCGCGCGACGCCGACCCCCTCGAAATCGCGCAGCTTGTCGATGGTCTCGCGGAAATCGCCCGCATAGTTGATCGGCATTCCGAGTCTCATGGGGCGAATTGTGCCACCGGGCCCGCCGCGACGCCGCCCCGGCGCCGTCGACCGCCCCGGGCCACTCGGAATTCACCTGCGCGGCACCGTCGCGATCCCCGCGTGTCACGCGGCCCGGCGACCGTGCGGCCACGCACAGGTGAACTTTGCATGAACGGTGCCCACGTCGGGGAGAATTGGCAGGTCAGGACGTAAGTCCCGGGTTCGGCGCAAGTTGGCGAAGCGGCGCCCTCTCCGTTCATAGTTACCTCCATGACCGGAGAAATGCTGATCCTTGTGCTGCTCGTCATCACGGCACTCGGATTCGACTTCACCAATGGCTTCCACGACACCGGCAACGCCATGGCCACCTCGATCGCCACCGGCGCGCTCAAGCCGAAGATGGCCGTCGCCATCTCGGCCGTCCTGAATCTGGTCGGCGCATTCCTGTCGGTACAGGTGGCCGCGACCATCACCAAGGACGTGCTGAAGATCCAGGAGACCTCCGGCCCCGACAAGGGCACCTTCGTCTCCGGCCTCGACGTGAACTCGGCGCTGCTGATCATCTTCGCCGGACTGATCGGCGCCATCCTGTGGAACCTGTTCACCTGGCTGTTCGGCCTGCCCTCGTCGTCGTCGCACGCACTGTTCGGCGGCCTGGTGGGCGCCGGTCTCGCGGCGATCGGCACCAGCGGCGTCAACTGGAACGGCCTGGTGGTCAAGATCATCCTGCCGGCGCTGTTCGCCCCGGTCATCGCGGGCGTGGTGGCCCTGGTCGGCACAGTCCTCATCTACGCCGCCACCAAGACGCTGTCGGCGCGCCGCACCGAAAAGGGTTTCAAGGCCGGCCAGATCACCACCGCCTCGCTGGTCTCACTGGCGCACGGCACCGGCGACGCACAGAAGACGATGGGCGTGATCGCCCTGGCCCTGATCGCGACCGGGCACCTGGAAGCCTCGTCGGTGGAGCACGGACTGCCGTTCTGGGTGGTCTTCTCGTGCGCCGGCGCCATCGCGCTGGGCACCTACCTGGGCGGCTGGCGGATCATCCGGGCGCTGGGCAAGGGCCTGATCGACATCAGCCCGCCGCAGGGCATGGCCGCCCAGTCGGCCTCGGCCGCCATCATCCTCACCTCGTCGGTGGCCGGCATGGCGCTGTCGACCACGCACGTCGCCACCGGTTCGATCATCGGCGCGGGCCTGGGTCGCCGCGGCGCCGACGTCCGCTGGGGTGTGGCCGGCCGGATGGCCCTGGCCTGGATCACCACGCTGCCGGCCGCCGCGCTGGTCGGTGCGCTGTGCTTCTGGATCGCCAACGGCATCGGCAACGCCGGCGGCGCCATCGCGATCTTCCTGATCCTGCTGGCCCTGTCGGGCTACATGTTCGTCCGCTCGCAGCACGAGAAGGTGGACGCCAACAACGTCAACGACGCCTGGGTGGACGGCGAGACCGCCGTCGAGCTCGGGCTCGAGGAGGTCGCTCCCCTCGCCGATCCGACCTTCGCCGATCCGACCGGCGTCGATCCCACCTCCCGGGCCTGACCCGCCGCGAACAAGCGCCGTCACGAAGAAAGGTGTAGCGCCATGGACTTCCTCAACACCATCCTCCGCGTACTGGGCGTCGGCCTGCTGTTCGGCGCCGGCCTGCCCGCGATCTTCGCGCTCGGCATGCGCCTGGTGGGCGCCGGCCTGGGCGACGTCCGGCCCGACGGCACCCTGACCGCGGGCCGCCCGGTGCTGCGCGCACTCGGCTACGCCGTCTACGCGGCGGTCGCACTCGTCATCATCGTGAGCATCCTGTGGATCGCGCGGCAGACGATCCTCTACTACTTCGATCTCCGGGTCTTCCCGGACTTCGCCTACAAGAAGTAGCTTTCCCCGCCGGATTCCCCAGCAGAGGAGGACGTCGTGGACCATCCATTGCAGGCCGTGATCGCCTGGGTCCGCAAGGGCTACCCGCACGGGGTGCCGACCTCCGACTATGTGCCGCTGTTCGCGCTGCTGCGCCGGCAGCTGTCGCACGACGAGGTGCTCGAAGTGGCGGCCGGCCTGGCGGCCACGTCACCGCTGCCGGTGAGCCGGATCGACGCGGGCGTGCAGATCTCCAAGATCACCGACGAGCTGCCGCACGAGCACGACGTGGCCCGGGTCCGAGATACCCTCGAGGCGGCCGGCTGGCCGTTCGACGATGAACCGCTGCGCGGCGATCCGAACGACGAGCCGCCCGCCGATCCCCCCACCGATCCGGAGGCCACCCCCTGAGAGTCCTGCAGCCCCTGGTCCTGCCGATCGGCCCGGCGGTGCTGGACCGCCGCGACGAATTGCGGGCCATGCTCGACGGCGAGGGCGCCTTCGCACCGTTGCCGACGCAGGAGCGCGCCGCCGCGGAACTGAGCGCGGCGCTGGCGGTGGGCGAGCCGATCTCCGAGCGTTGCGCGCTGGTGGTCTCCACCTCCGGCACCACCGGGACCCCCAAGGGCGCCCTGCATTCGGCCGCCTCCCTGCTCGCCTCGGCCGAGGCCACCGCGCAGGTGCTGGGCGGACCGGGTGCCTGGCTGCTGACCCTGCCGCCGCATCACATCGCCGGGCTGCAGGTGCTCCTGCGCTCGTTGGCCGCCGGCTGCGAGCCGGTGGTTCTGGACGTGACGGCCGGATTCGATCCGGCGACGCTGCCCGCGGCGATCGAGGCGCTCGACGGCCCGCGCCGGTACACCTCGCTGGTGCCGCTGCAACTGCGCAAAGCGCTGGACGATCACGCGGCGACCCAGGCCCTGGCCGCTCTGGACGCGATCCTGGTCGGCGGGGCGGCGACGCCACCGGCGCTCGCATCGCGGGCCCGCGACGCCGGACTGCGCATCGTCCGCACCTACGGCATGAGCGAGACCGCGGGCGGCTGCGTCTACGACGACGTCCCGCTGCCCGGGGTACGCGTGCGGATCGCCGACGCCGATGCCGATGGCGTGGGGCGCGTCGAATTGGGCGGGGCGACAACGGCTTTCGGCTATCGCGGCAACCCGGACCATCCGGCGTTCGCCGAAGCCGGCTGGTTCCGCACCGACGATCTGGGGGCCGTCGACGACGGGGTGCTGCGGATCGTGGGACGCGCCGACGAGGCGATCTCGACCGGCGGCTTGACGGTGGTCCCGCAGGTGGTGGAGGCGGTGATCGAACGGCTCGACGGGGTGGCGGCCTGCGCGGTCTTCGGCGTGCCCGACGACCGGCTCGGCGAGGCGGTGGCCGTCGCCGTCGTCGCCGACGGGCACCCGCCGTCGCAGCCGGAGATCCGCGGGGCGGTGGAGAGCGAACTCGGCAGGTACGCGGCGCCGCGACATCTCGCGGTGGTCGACGCCCTGCCGGTGCGCGGACCGGGCAAGGTGGATCGACGGGCGCTCCGGGAACGCTTCGAGCAGCAATTCCGGGACTGATTCGGCGGCAACTCCGACAGGATCGTGCCATCGCGTCACACCCTTGATCCACGTCGTGCCGAGGGCGGCAATTGCCGGGCTTGCGGCTGTTAGGTTGTGGCCATGGCTTCTGCATTCCCCCGCATTCTGGCGACCAGCGCGCGCATGCCCTTCGCCGTCGACGAGATCCACAAACTCGGTGAGGAGCTCGGACACTTCGTCATCGCGACCGACACCTTCCGGGAGTCACCGGGCATGCATTCCAAGGGTGTCGCCGAGGCGATCGTCACCGCGGCGCCGACGCAGGAGCCGGATGCCTTCGTCGACGACGTGTGCACCATCGTCGACAAGCACCGCATCGACTGGGTGCTGCCGATGTTCGAGGAGGTCTTCTACCTCGCGGCGAACCGCGAGAAGCTCGAGCAGAACCGGCCGGACGTCAACTTCTTCTTCCCCCAGTTGGATGCGCTGCTGGAGGTGAACGACAAGTCGACCTTCGCCGACCTGTGCAAGCGGCTGGGCCTGGCCGTGGCCGAGACCATCGTGTGCACCAGCAACGAGGAGTTCGTCGCCGCGACGCAGAACTGGGAGCACTGGTTCGCCCGGGCCACCTTCGGCCGCGGCGGCCTGGACGTGGCCACCAACTACGGCCCGCTGGCCGGCGAAACCGCGGTGGAGGACGTGCAGCCCAGCGCCGACGACCCGTGGCTGGTGCAGCAGTTCCTGGTGGGCACCGACCGGTGCAGCTGGAGCGTGTGCCACGACGGCGAGGTAGTGCTGCACTCGTGCTACGAGCATCCGCTGACCATCGACGACCGCGGCGGCATCGTCTTCGAGTCCGTCGACTCGCCGGAGTCGCTGGCGGCCGTGCAGAAGATCGCCAAGGAGCTGAACTGGACCGGCCAGATCTCCATGGACTACCTGGTGACCGAGGACGGCACCCACTACATGGTGGAGTGCAATCCGCGGCCGACCGCCGGCTGCACCATCGCGACCGCGGAGGAGTTGGGCACCGCGCTGTTCAACCCGGACGGACTGGTCGTGGTGCCGGCCGGCCGCAAGAAGATGATCAAGGCCGCGGTGCTTCGCGATGCGCTCATGCACCCGAAGCGCGCCAAGTCGATCCTGGCGGCGGCTAAGGGCGCCAAGGGCGTGTACGACCAGCGCAAGGATCACATGCCGATGTTCTACTCGGCGCTGTCGCTCCGGCACGTCATCGCCTACCGGAAGCAGATGGGCGCCGAAGCGAGCAAGGAACTGCTGGTGGCCGCGCAGTTCTTCGACATCCTGTACGACGGCTCGCCGCTCAAGTAGCCGCGCCCCCGCAACGGCGACGACGCCGGGGTTTCCTCATCGGGAGGCCCCGGCGCCGTCGTCGGTCGTGGTGCCGGCCGGAGGGCTGCCGGCCGGCGGATTGCTACCAGATGACGGCGACCGCGCAGATGGCGACGGCCAGCGCGGCCGCGAGCCAGAACAGGGCCGCGGGGACCGGCTCACCGCTCTTGCGCGAGCGCGCACCGCCCATGCCCATCACACCGCCGAGGATCACCAGCAGCACCAGTTTGGTGAAGACCTTCGGGTAGTTGGGATCGAATCCGCCCCACGGGCCGGTCAGCGCGATGCCGGTGAGGAGCGCGAGCCCCATGCCGTACTGCGCGGTCCGGGTGAACTCGAATCGTTTGCGAACCGCCGTCTCGGCCAGCGCGCCGAGGATCAGCGCGAAGCCCACCAGATGCAGGACGACTATGACGTTGCGTAGTAGTTCCATGCCCCCACCATACGGACATACCGCCCGCGCAGATCTCCGATCCCGCGGTGCGGTGCCGATGCCCCGACGGTTCCCCGAGCCGCGTGACTGCCCCGGTGGTCACCCGGCGCGGCAGTCACCCGGCTCAGCAGTCATCCGGCTCAGCGGTCATCCGGCCCGGAGGCCACCCGGCTCCGCGGTCACCGTGTCGGCTCCGCCCGACGAGAACGAGGTGCCGGCACTCGTGCCCGGCGCAGCCCTATCCGGCGCGGCCGCGCCGCCGGACGACGAGCCGGTCGAGCCGCTCGCCGCACCGAGGGTCACACCGCCGGCGTCCCCGGCGCCGCTACCTGCGTCACCCGCGGCGCCCTCCAGCGCGAGACCACCGGACCGAGCCTCCCCAGACTCGGCATCCTCGGACCCGGAATCCTCGGACACCGAATCGTTCGACCCGCGCTCACCCGAATGCGTTTCGCCTGCGCCCCAGTGGTTTCCGCGCCGGGCGTCCGCCGGGTCGTCCCGGCGGTGCCGGCCCTGATGGGTCTCACTCGCGGCTTCGGCGACCCGGGATTCTGCGGTCGAACCGCCGGTCGAAGAGGCGGTCATGATTAGTGGCGCGGCGGCGCCAGCGTCCGGATCGGCGCCGACCGACCGGACCAAGGGACCCGATTCCACCGGCACGCCGCCGTAGGTCGGCTTATCGGCCACGTCGGTCATCGGGTAGAAGAGTTCGGCCTCCCGGTCCCAGCGGGCCAGATCGGCATCGTCGTAGTCGATGCCGAGCGCATCGAAGACCCTCGCATTCAGCAATGCCAGCGGGTGATAGGTGTCGTAGACCTTGTAGGTGGTGCCACCGCTGTGCAGTTCCGTCGGATTCCCGGCGTTGCGGACCACCGTGCGGCCCTTGTCGTCGGTGCCGTCGTCGAGGTGCGCATAGGCGCCGTCGCCGACCGCGTGAATCGCCAGGAAACCGGCCAGGTTGACCAGCAGCGAGGAGACTGGGCGCAGCGTCTGCCACTGCCAATCGGACACCGGATCGCCCTGAACGATCACCGCGACGATCTGTGCGTCGCCGGCGTCCTGCGGATCGCGGACACCGTCGTTGTCGACGCCCATCGCCCCGAGCAGCGGACTGAGCCACGCCTCCGACAGCGGCAGATCCTCGGCCCACCCCTTGATCCCCCATGGGCCGCGCGGATCGGACACCAGCACGATCAGCGTGTCGGGTCCGAGTAGACCCTCGGCGCTCGCCCGCTCGGCGACATTGCCGAGCGCTTCCGAGCCCTGCGAATAGCCGGTGTAGACGACGGGTCCGGCGAAGTCCTGCAGCGCTCGCATCACGGCGAGGTTGCGGTCTTCGGCGACGGTGCGCGAGTCGCGATAGCTCGGAGCCAGGAACGGCAGCCCCAGCGGGGCGTCCGACTTTCCGGCGGTGATCGGGAAGAACGACTGCGGATACTGCACATAGCCGGCGTTCCGGCCGCCGACCAGAGGGTCTACCCGCGGATGCAGTCCGGTGTCGTCGGTGCCGGGCGTCACGATCACGACGGCCTGAGTCCCGGTGTCGATGCCGCTCTCGCCGAGCCACTTGTTCAGCAGCGCATCCCGGCCCGGCGCGTCACCCTGCTGCCAGGTGACCGACGACATGTCCGAGAGCATCGCCGGCGCGCTCGGGTCGGCGAGCGCCTGCGGGGCGACGAGCCCGGCGCACAGGGCGCAGGTAGCGGTGGCGACGGCCAGCCGCCGGCGCGCCGAAGTCGTCTGAGTGATCACGATGGAGCCCTTCCCCCGCAGCCGCGCAGGACTCGTCGCCGGGAATCGGCGACGGGAGACGGGGCTGACCCGCCCAGGATCCCACGCGCCCTACCTGCAAGTAATCATTGAACGGAGACAACTACTCAGATTCGTCGCCTCGGCTGACACCCGATCTGGCGTCAAGGGATTGCCGGTTCGACGGGCCGCTCGGTCGCCCGCCTGGACGGGCTGCGGCCCACGGGTGACAGGATTGCAGCGTGGCAACAGTGAGTCAGTGGATCGAGGGCGCGCGGCCCCGCACCCTCCCGAATGCGATCGCTCCGGTCGTCGCGGGCACCGGCGCGGCGGCCCACGCCGGCGAGGTGAACTGGTGGAAGGCCGGGCTGGCCCTCATCGTCGCCCTCGCCCTGATCATCGGTGTCAACTACGCCAACGACTACTCCGACGGCGTGCGCGGCACCGACGACGACCGGGTGGGACCGCTGCGCCTCGTCGGCTCCGGCGCGGCCACGCCGAACGCGGTGAAGACCGCGGCTTTCGCGTGCTTCGGCGTCGCCGCGGTGGCCGGCCTCATCGTGTCGGTCACCAGCGCGTGGTGGCTGCTGGCCGTGGGTGTGCTGTGCATCCTGGGCGCCTGGTTCTACACCGGCGGCACGCGCCCCTACGGCTATGCGGGCTTCGGCGAGGTGGCGGTCTTCGTCTTCTTCGGACTGGTCGCCGTGCTCGGCACGCAGTTCGTGGTGGCCGGGCGCGTCGACCTCGTCGGCCTGGCCTGCGCGGTGGCCGTCGGCTGCTTCTCCAGCGCCGTGCTGGTGGTGAACAATCTGCGCGACATCCCGACCGACACCGAATCCGGCAAGATCACCGCCGCCGTGCGCCTGGGCGAGCGTCGCACCCGAATCATGTTCTCCGCGTTGCTGATCGTGCCGTTCGTGGTCTCCGTGTGGGTGGGCGCACTAGCCGATTGGTGGGCACTGACCGGGCTGCTCGCCCTGCCGCTCGCGGCGGTCGCGGTGCGCCCGGTGGCTTCGGGTGCCCAGGGCCGCGCGCTGATTCCCTCGCTGGCGACCACCGGGCTGGCCATGCTGGTGTGGGCGGTGGCCACCGCGCTTGCCCTCGCCCTGAGCTGAGCCCGCACAGGCAGCAGCTGCGCCATCTCGCGCGCACAACCGTCACGACCCACTGCCGCGCCGGCGCACAACCGTCACCGATGCCAGTGATCGGTGACGGCTGTGCCCGCCGGTGACGGTTGTGCGTGACGGTTGTGCGCACCGGAGCCCTCAGGCGTCCGCGGCGACCTCGGGCAGGGTGGCCAGCACGGCGGCACGCAGGGCGTCGACGGTGGTCGCCGACTCGATGAGCGCCACCGAGGCGGGATCGCCGGCCTCGAGGATGCCGAGCAGCAGGTACTCGGCGCGCAGCGTGTCGTCACCGCACTCGCGGGTCAGCCGGACCGCCGCGCGCATCGCGTCCCGGGTGGCCTGACCCATGCGGGGCCGGCCGCCACGGCCGCGCGGACCGCGTCGTCCACGGCCGCCCTCCCAGGGACCGTCGCCGTCCGGCCCAAAGCCGGCACCGAATTCGGGACCCTCCGGACCTCCACCCGGTCCACCCGGGCCAAACCCAGGTCCACCCGGGCCACCGAATCCAGGGCCTCCCGGCCCGAAACCGGGGCCGCCCGGCCCGAAACCACCGGGGCCGCCCGGCCCGAAGGCCCCGGGACCGAAACCGCGGCCATGGCCTCGACCGTGACCGTGGCCATGGCGGTGCCCGTGCCCCGGACCGCGGTTGCGGCCCCGACCACGCTCGCGGCGCTCACCCCAGGTGTCGGCCAGGTCGTCGCCGAAGCGTTCGCCCACCGCGGCGCGCACCTTGTCCAGATCGATGCCGATACTGGCCAGGGCTTCCCGATCCTCCTCGTAGCGCTGCGCCGCGGTGGCCTCGTCGGCCGCCGCCAGATCGTCGGCGTGCTCGGCGTGGTAGCCGCGCACCGCCGCCCGCGCGGCGTCGAGCGTCAGCCCCTGCTCGCCGAGTACCGCGAACAGCGGGCTGCGGGCGTTGCCGAGCATGCCCAGGATCAGGTGGTCGTTGCCCAGTCCTCGGTGCCCCAGGTCGCGGGCCTCCTGCGTCGCGAACATCATCACGACGCGGTCTTCTGCATTGAAATTGAAACGGTCAAACATGGTTGCCGTCCTTTCCGGCCTCATCGGCCGAGTCTGGTCCGCGGGCACCGGCGGGGCCGGCCTCGCGGAACGAGTGCTTCTGATGCACGGCCTGCCGGCTGACCTGCAGGACGTCGGCGATCGACTGCCAGCTCCACTTCTGTGAGCGGGCGTTGGCCACCTGCACGTCCTCCAGACGGTCGGCGAGAGTGCGCAGTGCCCGTACCGCGGCCAGGCCCACCGCCGGATCGTCGCTTGCCGCGGCTCCGGCCACCCGGTCGCCCTCAGTGTCGGGGCGCTCTGTCAACTTCTCGTCGTCGTGCATGGTGTCAGGTTATCTTGACGATTTCTGTGTTGTCAAGATTTATTGACGGATCATCTCGGGTGGGCCGTTGCGGGGAAGCCGCGCGCACCGGTGCTTAGAATCCGATCGCACCCCTCGCCGTCGGCGGGGCCCGTCCCGCAGGAAGAAATCGCATGCGCTTCAACCCGCCGCCGAACTGGCCACCGCTGCCACCCGGCTGGACTCCCCCACCGGGCTGGACGCCGCCGGCGGAGTGGGGCGAACCGATGCCCCCGCAGGGGATGCACCGTCCAGAAACGGCAGTACCGCGGAAGTTCGGATGCATCGACGCAGGGTGATCTCGACTGCGCTCGATCAGCGAAAGAAAGGCCCGACGATCAGCGATAAATACCCGACGACCGGCGAAAAGACGCGAAGCTTGCGACGAAGGGCGGCTCCTGAGCGCGCGGGAGGACCGTTTGCTCCAACTGTGCAGTAGGTTTCGCCTATTCGGATCATTTCCGCTGGTCGAGCGCAGTCGAGACCGTGAACTGGCTCGCACTACGTCACAGTTGGAGCCTCTCGACTACTCGGAGAGGATCGACTCGGTGATGTTCATCCGGGAGGCGCGCAGGGCGGGGACGATGGCGCCGAGCAGACACAGCGCGGCGGCGACGGCGACGTAGCCGAGCGACGACCAGAGCGGCCGGTAGGCGATGTCGATCGAGGTGGTCTCGGTGAGGATCAGATCCGCCAGATAGTGCAGGCCCGAACCGAGTACCGCACCGACGACAGCGCCGACGATCGCGACGGAGGCCGCTTCGCTGAGCACCATCCGCACCACGAATCGTCGCGACGCACCCATCGCGCGCAGCACGCCGAGCTCGCGGCGACGTTCCAGCACCGACAGCAGCAGCGTATTGAGCAGCGCGATGGCGGCCGCACCGGCCACGATCCACTGGATGGCCACGGTGAACGCCCCCGACTGCTCCACCTGCGCCCGGGTGGCGGCCAGCGCGGCCGCACCGGTGTACACCATGACCGGCCGGTTACCGGCGCCCGGATACTCGCCGGCGATCGCCTCGATCTGCGCGAACACGGCGTCGGGGTCGGCGTCCGGCTTCAGGAAGACCTGCAGGTAGGTGGAACCCGGGCGATTGAACCATTCGGTCATCAGCTTCGCCGAGATGGCCGCGGTGCCCGAGTCGACCGTGACGTAGTTGACCGCATCCCGCACCACCAACTCGCGGTAACCGTTGGGCGTGGCCAGCGTGAGGGTGTCGCCCACCTGCACACCGAGGGTGCGCGCCAGCACGCGTGAGATGAGGATGCCGTCGCCGTCGAGCGTCTGCTGCACCGCCTCGGGTCTCGCCTTCTTCATGAACGGCGCGGCCGAGCCGGGCTCCAGCCCCTGCAGCAGCGCCCGCGCGTCACCGAGGTTCACCGACGCCCACTGGCCGCCGATCACCCGGTCCACCCCCGGCACCGCCGCCACCTTCTGCTCGATCGCCGGGTTCAGGATCGGTCCGACGGGGATGTCGTTCTTGTCGCGCGAGGAGACGTAGATGTCCGGTTCACTCAGTCCGGCAAGGGAATTGGACAGCGAACCGACCATATTGCTCAGCCCGCCGGAGATACCGATGCCCACGGCGATCGCCACCGCCACGGTCATCACCGTCGCCCACACCCGGCGCGGGGCGCGTTCGCTGTTGATGGCCGCGAGCCGTCCCGGTCCGCCGAAGCGGCGCGAGGTCGCAACGACGGCCCGCACCAGCGGCACCGTGAGACCGAAGCACAACAGGATGCCGCCCAGCGAGTAGACCGCGCCGGCCAGCAGCGCACCGCGGCCCTCGATGGTCTTCGTCATCACCACGGCCGCGACCACCAGCAGTGCGCCGACGATCCCGAACAGCCAGAGCAGGCGCGACGACGGCGGCTGCGCATCCGACGCCTCGCCGGGCACCATCGCCTCCACCGGATCCACCGAGAACACCGACCGGGCCGCGAGGGCCGTCGCCCCGACGCAGGCCACCACGCAGGCGGCCACCGCGAGCGGTGCCGCATAGCCGGGCAACGAGTACGAGACCTCCAGCGCCGTGGAACCGGCGGCCGTCGGCAGCCGGCCGACGGCCCACCGCCCGGCCAGGATTCCCACCGGCACCCCGATCAGGCCGCCGATCAGCCCGAAGACCGCGGATTCGGCCAGCAGATCGCCCACCAGGTGCCGGCGCCGCGCGCCGAGCGCCCGGATCATGGCCAGCGACTGCCGACGCGAGGCCACCGCCATGTTCATCGTGTTGAACACCAGGAAGGCCGCGATGATCAGCGAGACCATCGACACCAGCAGCGTGGAGTCCCGGGTGATGGCACTCGCGGTCTCGGCCTGGCGCACCCGGAAGTCGGGGTTCACCACGCTGGCCCGGCCGTCGACCACCTTTGTCACCTCGGCGCGCAGCGCGTCGGGCGCGGCGCCCTCCTTCGGCACGATCAGGATCGAGTCGACGGCCCCGTCCAGGCCCGAAAGCCGTTGCGCCAGCGGTAGATACGCGAACACGAAGCGTCCGCCGTTGAGCGCCGACAATTGCTCGCCGCCCACCACGTCGATCACGGTCACGTCGACGCCGCTGATCTGCACGGTCTGACCTTTGGCCAGCCCGGTGCCGGCCCCGGCGACGACGCCGTCGTCGAACTGCTTCGGGTCGATCCCCTCCCCGCCCGAACCCTCGACGGCCGAACGCAGCTGCGGCGACAGGGCGGTGACCCGGAAGTCGCTGCCCAGCAGGGCGGTCGACGCGCCGTCGATCAGCACCGTGGAACGCACCATCGGCACCACCGACTTCGCGTCCGGCACGCCCTTGCGCAGCTGCCCGATCAGCGCGGCGTCCACGCCCGAGTCGGCGATCGCCGCGACCTCCAGGGTCGCGGCGCCGGAGATGGCGGCGTTGAACTTCCGGACCGTCTCGGTCATCGAGCCGTACGCGCCGAGCACCGCGATCAGCAGCGCGGACGACACGATCACCACGATCAGCGAGCTGATGACCCGCAGCCGGTGGCTCGCCAGCTCACGCAGGTTCAGCACCCGCACCCGGGTCAGGGCCGCCCCGAGAGCACTCACGTCACTGCGCCCGGTGGCGGCCGCCGCCGTCGACGCGCGGGATGGGACCGGTCATCCAGACCGCCCCCGGCACCGGCTGGGCGACGGCCGACCCGGCCGGCGGCGGGAGCAGCGTCGGACCGGGCACCGCGCCGGCCCCGGCGGACGGTGCCGCCAGTCCGGCGCCCGGCGTCCGGCCCGGATCGAGGACCTTGCCGTCGCGCACGGTGATCACCCGATCACTGAACTCGGCCGCGTTGTCGGCGTGCGTCACCATCAGCACCAGGCGATCGGGCTCGTCGTGGGCCACCTCGGCCAGCAGCGCGAGCACGTCGGCGCCGGTCTTGGAGTCGAGGTTGCCGGTGGGCTCGTCGGCCAGCAGGATCTTGGGGTCCATGATGAGCGAGCGGGCGATGGCCACCCGCTGCATCTGGCCGCCGGAGAGCTCGGCCGGCCGGTGATCGATGCGCCCGCCCAGCCCCACCCGCTCCATCAGCTCCACCGCCCGCGGCTTGGCCGAAGCCAGCGATCTGGAATCGAGCAGCATGGGCAGCGCGACGTTCTCCCACGCCGAGAGCGTGGGCACCAGGTTGAAGAACTGGAAGATGAAGCCGACGCGGTGGCGCCGGAACTCCGAGGCCTCGTCGTCGTTCAGGCTGCCCAGGTCCACGCCGTCGACGCTGATCGAGCCGGAGGTGGGCGTGTCGAGCGCGCCCAGGATGTGCAGCAGCGTCGACTTGCCGGCGCCCGACGGGCCGATCACCGAGACGAACTGGCCGCCGTCGAGCCGCAGCGAGGCGCCGTCCAGGGCACGCACCGTCTCGGTGCCCATCGAGTATTCGCGGACCAGATCGACCGCTTCGACCAGCGCCACGACGGGCTACTGGTCGTCGCCGCGCAGCCGCGCGTGCAGATCGGACTTGCGCGCGGCACGGCCGGCCTCGATCTGCGCGATCTGCTCGTTGACCTTGAGCCGCAGCGACTTGAAGCCGATCATGCCGATCGGCAGGGCGATCACCACGCCGAAGAAGAGGGCGATCACGATCGGCACCTTGACGCCGAACAGCAGCGCGACGCCGATGATGACCGCGGCCACGACCGCGATCAGTCCCAGCCGCACCAGGGAGTACAATGCGATCCAGCCGATCAGCGAGGCCGTCGTAGCCTGCGGGGCGGGGGATTCGACCTGCTCGTCCGTCATGGCTGCCAGCCTACGTGCCCGCCCGGAACGACCCGCGCTCCCTCGCGGTCGCCGGGCGCCCGCGTCGACGCTCGCCCGGAACCGGACCAGGCCGACATTACCGACTCTTTACCGTTTACTGACCATTCGAGCACCTGGCACTTCGCGGTGTACCAATTGAATACGCGCAAACCGGCGCCCCGACATTCGCACTGGAGGCTCGATGACCATCGCCGAGAACCCCACCATCACTCCGAGCATCGCCCGGCAGCACAACCTGACCCCGGGTCAGGTGGCCGAGATGTTCAACGTGAATCCGAAGACCGTCGCCCGCTGGGCCAGCACCGGTGTTCTCCCGTCGATCCGGACGCCCGGAGGTCACCGCCGCTTCCGCGAGTCCGACGTGGTGGCGCTGCTCAACCGCTGATCGGATCTGCGCCGCCGCGGCCGGGCAAGTCGTCCCGGCTTCGCTACAGCCCGCACCCCGCCGCGACCCCGCGGCGACGCACGACGGGTACCGTGGAATTCATGGTGTACGTCTTCGCGCTGGTGCTGCTGGTCACGATCGGTTTCGTGATCTGGCGCATCGCCGCGAGCCCGCGCGGCGGCACCGGTGCGGCGCGACAGCAGGCACCGCGGGGCCCGGACGACGATCCGGACTTCCTGCGCAAGCTCAACGGCCCGCACTGACATCCCAAAAAGGCTGACAGCCCGAAACGCCTGGCGGCCCGAAAACGAACGAAGACCGCCCCCGCAATTCACTTGCGGGGGCGGTCTTCGTCTCGTTGCGGGCCCGACTACTTCTTGGCGTAGTCGTAGAAGCCGCGACCGGCCTTGCGTCCGAGGTAGCCGGCATCGACCATGCGGCGCAGCAGCACCGGCGGCGCGTAGTGCGGCTCGGCGAACTCGTCGTACAGCGACTCGGCGACCGCCAGGCAGACATCCAGGCCGACCGTGTCACACAGCCGCAGCGGGCCCATCGGGTGACCGCAGCCGTGCACCATGCCCTCGTCGATGTCCTCGGCGCTGGCGAAGCCGGACTCGTACATCCGGATGGCGTTGTTCAGGTACGGGATCAGCAGGGCGTTGACGATGAAGCCGGCCTGATCCTTCGACTCGATGGTGCGCTTGCCCAGGGTGTCGCGGGCGAAGGCGGACACCTTGTCGACCACCGCGCGATCCACCTTGAGGGTGGTGACGATCTCGACCAGCGCCATCACCGGCACCGGGTTGAAGAAGTGCATGCCCAGCACCCGCTCGGGATGCTTGGTGGCGTTCGCCAGCCGGATCACCGGGATCGACGAGGTGTTGGTGGCCAGGATCGCGTCCTCGCGGACGATCTCGTCGAGCTTGTGGAAATACTCCAGCTTCAGCGACTCGATCTCGGGCATCGCCTCGATCACCAGGTCGCTGTCGGCGAATGTCGCGATGTCGGTGGTGACGGTGACCCGGGCCAGTGCGGCGGCCGAATCCTCTTCGCTCAGCTTGCCGGCCTTGACGCCGCGGGCCAGGCTGGTCGCGATGCGCTCGCGCGCGGCGTCGACGGCCTCCGCGCGCTCCAGCACACGGACGGTGGAACCGGCCTTGGCCAGGACCTCGGCGATGCCGGCGCCCATGGTGCCGCCGCCGATCACTCCTACGTTCTTCACGAATTCTCCTTACTGGTTGACGATTAGCTGACGCCGGCGTACGAGTGCAGACCCGAAACCACCAGGTTGATCGCGAACAGGTTGAACAGCAGGGTCACGAAGCCGGCGACGTTGATCCAGGCCGCGGCCGTGCGCCAGCCGGCCGTCGCCCGTGCGTGCAGATAGGCGGCGTAGACCACCCAGGCGATGAAGCTGACCACTTCCTTCGGGTCCCAGCCCCAGAATCGGCCCCACGCCGACTCCGCCCAGATGGCGCCGAAGACCACGCCCAGGCCGAACAGCGGGAAGGCGAAGACCACGCACTTGTAGGCCACCCGGTCGAGCGCATCGGCCGAGGGCAGGAACTGCATGGAGTCCGGCCAGTAGGTGCGGGCCAGGAAGAGCAGGCTGATCACGCCGGAGACCAGCAGCACGCCGGACGAAATCGAGATGACCGAGACGTGAATGGCCAGCCAGTACGACTTCAGCGAGGGCACCACCGGTGCGGCCTGCGCGTACAGCCACTTGCCGGCGACGAACATCATCAGGGTCACCGGCACCAGCACGATGCCCATCAGCGGGCGGTAGGCCGGACGGCGCAGCGCCACCAGACCGCCGACCACCACCGCGGCACAGGTCAGCGAGATGAACTCGAACATGTTGCCCCACGGCATGCGATCGGTCGCCATGCCGCGCAGCACGATCGAGGCGATCTGCGCCACCAGCCCGACGAAGACCACCGGATAGGCCGCGGCGCTGAGCACCTCGTGGCGGGCGCGGCGGGGGGCGCGCGCGGGCTCGGCCACCCGACCCGGCGTGCGGTCGCCGGCCACCGGAACGTCCGGCAGGCCCGAACCCCCGGCTCCGGCTCCGGCTCCGACCAGTTCGCGCTCGGACGCCTGCGCACCGCTGAACGACGCCTTCGAGGAGCTCAGCATGCCCAGCGCCACCAGGAACAGCGCCATGGCCAGGACGTACACGCCCAGCGCGGTGCCGTACAGCACGTCCGAATACCGGCCCAGCGTCTCGTCGACGTAGGCCCCCATCTCAGTGTTCACGTCGCCCAGTCCTCATGTCGACCCCAGTCCTCATACCGACAGTCCTCACGTTCTCACTCGCGCGGCGGTCACAGCCGGCCCGGGGTGAGCCGTCCACCGTCGACCAGCAGCGCACGCGCCTGATCGTCGAAGCCCTCGCCCCAGCCGGCCTGATCGGTCCGGGCCAGCCCGGCAACCTCTACTACAGTACGTCGTGCCGAGGGCTCGGAGCCATCGGCGCCGACGGTCTCGGGCACCAGCCGCACCCATATGCGGCGGCGGCGGATCAGCAGCGAGACCACCAGGCCGGCCAGCATGGCGATCGCCGAGACCAACACCCAATTCTGTCCCGGATCCCGGCTCACCTGCATCGACACCCAGCGCTTGTACCCGTCGAAGCTCACCACGGTGCCGTCGGGCAGCGTGGTCGTCTGCCCCACGTTCAGATTCACCGAGGCCTGGCGGACCAGGCGGCCCTGGTCGATCAGCTCGCGGTCGAGCGTGTAGACGCTCTGCGCCCGCCCGGTGTCCAGACCGGTGTCGCCCTGGTAGACGCGGATCGCGACCGCCGGCTCGGTGACCACGGCCGACTGCGACAGCAGCAGCGTCGAGTGGTACGCGGGGTCGGGGGCGAACAGGCCGTCGATGGCGATCTGGTGCTTGCGCCGCTCGTCCTCGTCCGGATACATCCCGCCCGGGGTGTCGAAGCGCATCGCACCCTCCGACAGCATGGTCATGGTGTCCTGCGGCAGAAAGGGCGCGGTCTGGGTGCGCTTCTCGCCGTTCGGGAAGGTCACCGTGAAGGTCGGCGCGAAGCCGTTGCCCAGGACGTAGATGCGGTCGCCGTCGAGCCGCAGCGGATGGTTCACCTTGATGATGCCCTGGCGCCAGGTGTCCTCCGGCGCGCTCACGTCCGTCGTGTACGAGACCTTCGAGGTGTACATGTCGGGCTGCCCGTTGGGCAGGAAGGTGGCCTCGAAATCGTCGACCTTGATGCAGAATTCGCCGAGCTGCGTGCCGTCGATCATGGCGCCGGACCGGAAGGAGTCGTAGACCGCGGTGGAGGTGTTGCACAGCACCTGATCGTCGCCCGCGACGAGGGTCCGGGTGCCCTCGTACCCCCACAGCTTGCCGATCGCGATGGCCACCAGCATGCCCAGCAGCGCGACGTGGAAGACGAGGTTGCCGAACTCGCGCAGGTAGCCCTTCTCCGCCGACACCTCCACCGCGCCGTGCGGGTGGGCCTTCGAGGGCTCGACCACCCGGGTGGTCTTGCGCCAGCCGCGCAGATTGGTGCTGACCCGCTCGGCGAGCTCCTCGGGG
This sequence comes from uncultured Gordonia sp., assembly GCA_964513715.1. Lineage (GTDB taxonomy): Bacteria > Actinomycetota > Actinomycetes > Mycobacteriales > Mycobacteriaceae > Gordonia. The sequence continues at coordinate 8,930 of CAZEOP010000010.1, read as the reverse complement.
GTGCCGTCGACGGTCTGTGCCAGGTGCCGCGGCAGCCGGCCCAGGTTGCGCGGTGCGGGCACCGGACGGGCGCGCAGTGCCTGCACGAACTCCCAGATCCGCGGCGTGATGCAGCCGATCAGCGAGATGAACAGCAGCAGATAGATGGCGGTGAACCAGCCCGACGAGAAGACGTGGAACAGTCCGAGCCGGTCCATCCACTCGCCGAGGGCGCCGCGCTGGGCGATGTACTTCTCGGTCTTACCCGCGTTCAGGTCGCGCTGGGGCAGCAGCGCGCCGGGCACCGCCGCCAGCGCCAGCAGGAACAGCAGGGCCAGCGCGGTGCGCATGGAGGTCAGTTCGCGCCAGGCCTTGCGCGCCGGCGCCACGACCCAGCGGTTGACGGGCGACGTCGTACGGGTCATACGGGCAACTCCATGTCGTAGACGAACTGCATCCGGATCCAGTCGACCAGCTCGTTCCACCAGCCGAAGATCAGGAGCACACCGACCGCGATCATCAGGACACCGCCGACGATCTGGATGGTCCGCGCATTGCGGCGCAGGAAGCCGAGGCTGCGCACCGCCCACGCCGAGGACAGCGCGAGCAGCAGGAAGGGCAGGCCGAGGCCCAGGCAGTAGGCGGCCACCAGGACCGCACCGCGCAGCGCCGTCATCCCCGAGGTCGAGTACGAGACGGCGATCACCGCGCTGAGCGTCGCACTGCTGCACGGGATCCAGCCGATCGCGAAGACCGCACCCAGCAGCGGGGCACCCACCCAGTTGGAGATACGCAGCGGCATCGGGAAGCTCCGGCCGGCCATCGGAATGGTGCCCAGGAAGACCAGGCCCATCACGATGGTCACCGCACCGCCGACGATCTGCACGATGCGCATCCGGTTCACATCGAGGAAGACCTCGGTGGCGCCGAAGACGGCGACGGTGGCCAGGACGTAGACGAAGGTGAAGCCGAGGACAAAGAGCAGCGCCGCCCCGAGCACCCGGAGCCGGCCGCGCTTGGGTGCCTCGTCCGGGGTCACCGCCGGGGCCTCCGCGCCGACCAGTCCGGCCAGGTAGCTCAGGTAGCCGGGGACCAGCGGGATGACGCACGGCGAGGCGAACGAGATCAGCCCGACCAGCAGACAGACGCCGATCGCGAGCAGCAGCGGCCCGGAGGCTGCCGTGTTCGCAAAGGTCTCGGCGACACTGGCCAGCGGCATGACGGTCATTGCGGGGCGTCGCCCTCCGCCAGCACTCGCTGCACGGCCTCGCGCAGTTCGGTCTCCCCGATCGACTTGAGGTAGACGACGGCCGGCCGCAGCTGCCGGTCCAGGATCACCGTGGTCGGCACCGCACCGACCGGCACCCCGAGGGCGGCCAGCGTGCGGCCGCCGTAGTCGTAGATCGACGGATAGGTCAGGCCGCGATCGCGCGCGAAATCCTGCGCCGCGCTGCGGTTGTCGCGGAAGTTGATGCCGACGAACTGCACGCCCTGGCCGCGCATCTGCTGGTAGACCGCCTCCAGTTCGGTGGCCTCCTTGCGGCACGGCGGGCACCACGACGCCCACACGTTCACCACCACCACCTGGCCGCGGTACGAGTTCAGGTCGATGGTGCCGTTACCGAGCAGGTCCTCGCCGGACACCTGACCGATCGGCTTGCGCTCGGACGGCGGGAAGGTCAGCACGGTCTGACCGCCGGGGGCCACGATCTGGTTCTCCCCGCCCTGCACCACGGCGTCGTCGCCGGTGGCGCAGCCGGTCAGCAGCAGACCGGCGCAAGCCAGTCCGGCGAGCGCAGCCGGCAGCCGCCGGCGTCGACGATCGGTGCGCACGCGGTTCACGCCCCGGTGATGCGCGGATCCGAGGCGCCGGCCGGCTCCGAGTAGACGATCTCGACCAGCTCGTCGCCGTCGTAGATCAGGCTGGTCAGCGAGGCCAGCGAGCACTGCCGGACGCGCGGGTCGTGCCAGAGACGACGGCCCTCGAGGAACCGGCGCAGCGTGTACACCGGCAGCTGGTGGCTGACGCAGACCACCTCGTGGCCGGGGGCCGCATCGCGGGCGACGTTGACCGCCGACAGCATGCGGTGCGCGATCTGGAGGTACGGCTCTCCCCACGACGGGGTGAACGGGTCGCGCAGCTTGGCCCAGTGCCGGGGCTTGCCCAGCGCGCCGTCGCCGACGGACACCTTGAGGCCCTCGAACTGGTTGTCCGCCTCGATGAGGTCGTCGTTGGTGCGGATGGTCAGGTCGTGCGCGGCCGCGATCGGCGTCGCGGTCTCCTGCGCACGCTGCAGCGGGGAGGCGAAGACCGCCGCGATGTCGTGATCGGCGAGGGTGTCACCGACCAGCTGCGCCTGGGTGCGGCCGGTGTCCGAGAGCCGGAAACCGGGCAGCCGGCCGTACAGGATGCCGTCGGGATTGTGCACCTCGCCGTGGCGCATCAGGTGGACGATCGTCTTCATGGGTCAGCTCCCGGATGGGTCGACGGCGGCCGCCGCGGCTGCTGCGGCGATCGGCAGGGCATCGGCGATGCGCGCGAACGCCTCGTCGTCCAATGCGGCGGATACGAACCACGCCTCGAAGGCGCTCGGCGGCGCGTAGACGCCGGCGTTCAACAGGGCGTGGAAGAACGGGGCGAAGCGCCAGGTCTGGGTGGCCTTGACCGCCGCGTAGTCGACGATCGGCGCGGCCGGATCGGCGTCGGCGGGCAGGAAGAAGACGCTGAACAGGTTGCCGGCCGCCTGGACGCGGTGGGCCACGCCGGCCTCGGTGAGCGTCTGCCCGAGCAGCTTCTGCAGGCGCAGCGAATTCTGATCGAGCGTGGCGTAGACATCGGCGGTGGCGTGTCGCAGGGTGGCCAGACCGGCGGCGACGGCCACCGGATTCCCGGACAGGGTGCCCGCCTGGTAGACCGGGCCGACCGGGGCCAGGTGGTCCATCACGTCGGCGCGACCGCCGAAGGCGGCGGCCGGCAGTCCGCCGCTCATCACCTTGCCGAAGGTGTACAGGTCGCCGGCCACGCCGTCGATCCCGTGATAGCCCGACGCGCTGACCCGGAAGCCGGTCATCACCTCGTCGAAGATCAGCAGCGCGCCGTGGCGGGCGGTCAGCTCACGCAGGCCGGCGTTGAAGCCGGGCAGCGGGGCGACGGCGCCCATGTTCCCGGCGGCGGCCTCGGTGATCACCGCGGCGATGTCGTCGCCGTGCCGGGCGAAGGCCTCGGTCACGGCCGACAGGTCGTTGTACGGCAGGACCAGGGTGTCGTGCGCGGCGGCGCCGGTGACACCCGGCGAGGTCGGCAGGCCGAGCGTGGCCACGCCCGAGCCGGCGTCGGCGAGCAGGGCATCGACGTGGCCGTGGTAGCAGCCGGAGAACTTGATGATCTTGCTGCGCCCGGTGAAGCCGCGGGCCAGTCGCACCGCCGACATGGTGGCCTCGGTGCCGGAGTTGACCAGTCGGACGCTGCGTACCGGATCCACCCTGGCGATGATCGCCTCGGCGAGTTCGATCTCCGCCTCGGTCGGCGCACCGAAGCTGAGCCCGTGCGCGGCGGCGGCGCGGACGGCCTCGACGACCGCCGGGTGCGCGTGCCCCAGGATCATCGGCCCCCACGAGCAGACCAGGTCGACGTAGCTGTTGCCGTCGACGTCGGTCAGCGTGCAGCCGGCCGCTTCCTTGATGAATCGGGGCGTCCCGCCGACCGCGGAGAAGGCCCGCACCGGTGAGTTGACGCCCCCGGGGATCGACGCCGCGGCCCGCGCGAACAGTCCGGCGCTGGCGGGTACGGCCGCGTCGGAAACGGCGGGGGGATGGACCATGACCTCCAGTGTTCCAAATCTGGACGCGGCGGCCCAATCGGGCGCCGTCGGTCACAGTCCGCGCCCGGCCGGTGCCACCGGCGCCGCTTAGTCGCGCAGTGCCGCGGCGACGGCATCGGCCATCGCCCGCTGGCCGGCGGCGTTGGGGTGCAGGGAGCCCGAGCCGGCACCCATCGGTTCGATCCAGCGCCGCCGGCCGGCACAGGCATCGTGCCCGGTGGAGACCTCCGAGACGTCCACATACTGTGCGCCGGCGCCGCGGGCGGCGGCCTCGACGGCATCGTTCAGGCGCTGTTGCAGCCGGCGCAGGTACCGCACGTCACCGGCGGCCACCGAGACCTCGTCGAAGCAGCCGCCGGTCGGCGGGAGCAGCCACGGATAGCCGGTGATCAGAACCCGGGCGTGTGGCGCACGCTCGCGGACCAGTTTCAGGCCGGCCTCCAGATCGGGCCGGGTGCGAGAGTCGATCTCGCGCAGCAGCCGGACGCCGAGGGCACGCCGGCACGGATCACCGTCCGGGTCCTCGTGGCCCAGCCGGGTGCATTCGCCGACCGCGGTGGCGAAGACGTCGCCGTCGTTGCCGCCGAGCGTCAGCGTCACCACCCGGATCTGCGGCCCCAGGGCATCCAGCTGCGGGCCGACGCCCTCGTACTGGCCGCGGGTGAGGTTTTCGGTGCGCGCGCCGCCGCACGAGACGTCGACGAGCGTCCAGCCCCGGCGGCGGGCCAGCAACTCGCCGTAGTTGTCCTGCGCGCGCAGGCACGGGAACGGCGAATCGGCGACCAGCGGTTGCAGGCCCACGCCGGCGGCGTAACTGTCGCCCAGGTGCGCGTAGTCGGCGACGACGGCGGTTTCTGTGCTGGTGCCGGAGCCCCCGGACGACCGATTCGGTCCGTGCTCCGCGGCGTATCCGGTCAACAGCAGGACCAGCACGCCGACGACCGACCAACGAGCCACCGCCGCAGGCATCCGCTCAGCCCTTCTTCTTCGGCTCCAGCCCCAGCTTGACGGCCAGGTGCGCCTCGGTCAGTTCGTCGCGGAACCGGTCGACATCGCGCGCCCACGCCTGGGCGAGCTTGCCATCGGTCAGCTTCACGCCGACGCCCTTGCGGCGGCGGGGCACCGCGGGCAGCTCGCCCAGCGCGCGGGCGCTCTCCCACTTCTGGTGTTCGGCGGCCCGGTTCTCCGGGTACACCTGGGCGATGTCGGTCAGCGCGATGGTCTGCGCCCCCTGGCGCAGCGTGGTCTCGGTGAGCTTCACGGTGACGTGCAGCCGGGCCGCGGCGCGCTGCAGGGCGCCGAAGCCGACCAGGATCACGAAGAAGATCGACAGCACCGGCCAGTGCACCTGCCCCTTGCCGAGGATCTCCATCACCAGCACCGCCACGATCAGCAGGCCCGCGGCGATCACCATCGTCCAGCTGCCGCCGGGCTCGTAGAAGAGCACCTCGCCCTCCTCGGGCAGTGCCGGTTTCTCGGCCGGCGCGGGCTTCGGCTCCGTGTCTGGCTCGCGCTCAGCATCCGCGTCCGGCGCGGGCCTGACCTCTGCCTCCGGCTCGGGCTTGGCATCCGCCTCCGGTACGGGCTTGGCATCCGCCTCCGGCTCGGGAACGTCGCCGGCCGGATCGGGGCGGGGCGCCTCGAACTCGGCCGCCTCGTCGGCGGGCTCCGGGGCGGCCGTCACTCGGCGTCTCCCCCGCGGTCGTCTCCCCCGAGGTCATCGCCCCCGCTGTCGAGGCCCCTGTTGTCGAGGCCCCCGTTGTCACGGCCGTTGAACCAGGCGTCCGCGTCGGGCCGGTAGGCCAACGCGCTGCCGATCATGCCGATCACCGCGGCACCCAGCACCGTCGACAGGCCCGGCGAACCGAAGCCGATCGTCAGCACCAGCAGCATCACGACCACCACGCAGGTCAGTGCGGCCAGCGAGCCGCGCCACTGCTGGGCCCGGCAGGCCTTGCGCGACAGCGAGACATAGATCAGCCCCACCACCAGCACCAGGACGGCCACCGCCAGCAGTCCGAAGTCCCAGCCCGCGTCGAGCACCGTGGTGACGATCGCCGACACCCCCAGCGCGGCCAGCAGCAGTCCGGACAGCAGCCACAGGCGCAGGGCCCAGCGGACGCTGCCCGGCCGGGTGGCCGGGTCGGGAACGAAGAGGTGGGCGCGGCTGCCGCCGGTCTGGTCGATCATCGTCGAAAGCCCTCCTGTGGTCCGGGCCGCTGGCTGTGGCTGCGAGCGGCTCGACGTGCCGCCCCCTGTTCACCGTAGCGTCTGGTGTCGTTGTGCAGCGCCGCCAGGAACACGCCGACGCCGGCGACGCCGCCCAGAATCCGCGGGATCACGGTCCAGCCGGGCAGCTGGCCGACCAGATCGCCGTCCGCGGTGCCGAAGCCGATGCCGAGCACGTCGAAGACCAGCGACAGCGCCAGCACACCGGCCAACCAGGCGATCAGATAGCGCACCCAGCCGTAGCCCTTCACCAGCAGCACCGCGGCCGCCGCGGCCAGGCCCACGATGAGCGCGGCCAGCACGGCCATCGCCAGCACCGAGATGATCGCGCTGAACTGGTCGAGGTTCTCCACCTTTGCGGCCGCGTCCTGCTTGCTCAGTTCCTCGGACATCCGGCGCGTCTCGTCGCGCGCCATCGGATACGACGCCAGCAGCACCACCAGCTGGCTGAGGACCGCGAGCGCACCCAGCTGCAGGACGATCGTCACGCTCTCCGGGCGGCGTATCAGCGCGTCCGGCTCGTCCGGCGCGGGCGGCGGAGGGGGCGGCGCGGGGCGCGGCCACGGCGGGACGGTCATGGCCTACAGGGTAGTGGCCAGCCGGCCCGCGATTTCGACGGCGGCGTAGGTCAGGACGATCGACGCGCCGGCCCGCACGATGGACAGCACGGCCTCGTCGAGGGCGGCCTCCCGGTCGATCCAACCGCGCTCGGCGGCCGCGCAGATCATCGAATACTCGCCGGAGATCTGATAGGCGGCGACCGGCCGATCGGTCAGTTCGGCGACGTCGCGCACGATGTCCAGATAGCTCATCGCCGGCTTCACCATCACCAGGTCGGCGCCCTCGTCCAGATCGGCCAGCAGCTCGCGCACGGCCTCGGTCCGGTTGGCCGGATCCTGCTGATAGGTGCGCCGGTCGCCGTCGAGCGACGAGCCGACGGCCTCCCGGAAGGGACCGTAGAAGGCCGAGGCGTACTTGGCCGTGTACGCCAGGATCGACACGTCGGCGAAGCCCGCCTCGTCGAGCGCATCGCGGATCGCGGCCACCTGGCCGTCCATCATTCCGCTGGGCGCCACGACGTGCGCGCCCGCCCGGGCCTGTGCGACGGCCAGTTCGCGGTAACGCTCCAGCGTGGCGTCGTTGTCGACGCCGCCGGCGGCATCGAGCACGCCGCAGTGACCGTGGTCGGTGAACTCGTCCAGGCAGGTGTCGGCCATCAGCACGGTCGTATCGCCGAGGTCGGCGCGCAGTGCCGCGAGCGCGCGGTTGAGGATGCCGTCGGGCCGGGCGCCGCAACTGCCATCGGCGTCCTTGTCCTCCGGACGCGGCACACCGAACAGCATCAGGCCGCCCACCCCGGCGTCGACCGCCTCGCGCGCGGCTGTCCGCAGCGACTCGAGGGTGTGGTTGACCACGCCGGGCATCGAGGCGATGGGCCGCGGGGCATCGATGCCGTCGGCGACGAACATCGGCAGCACCAGTTGTGCGGGACTGACCCGGGTCTGTGCCACCAGCCGCCGCAGGGCGGGGGTGGTGCGCAGCCGGCGGGGGCGGTGAACGAGACGTTCCATGGCATCGATCCTACGGACCGCCCGGACACGACGAACCGGACCCGGCGGAGTGCCGGGTCCGGTTTCGACGGTGACGGGTGCGGGAGGACGGTGCGCGAGGACGGGTCTTCCGAGGGTGGTGACCCGCTGGTGGTCACGGGGCTCGGGGGTGAGGGGGTCGGGGGTGAGGGGTCAGAGGGAGGTGCGCAGCGGATCGTGCTCGATCATCAGCTTGTCCAGGCGCGCCTCGTCGACGCGGACCCGGAGACTCTGCGCCTCCTGCTGATCCCGGATCACCTTGGCCAGGTTGAAGCAGCTGGTGATGAGGAACAGGGTCCCGACGATCATGAAGCCGCGCTGCCACGGATCCATCGGCAGGTAGAAGGCGCCGATGAGCAGGGTGATCGACGAGACGGCGAAGGCGATGGCGGACTGGACGAAGAAGGCGGAGCTGGGCTTGGCCGGGGCGGTGTTGTTCATGCCTTCCACGGTGCCCGGCGCACACCCGCCCCCGGATGCGTAGAACTACCCGAGGCGGTCTCGCCGAGTTACCGGCATATAGCGAGGGTCCGTGGACGCATAGTCCACGAACCCTCGCTATATGCCAACAACTTCGATCAGGAGCGCGAGCGGCGCGACTTCTTGCGCGGCGGCGGCAGGGCGCCCTCGGCGCGCAGCGCGGCGGCGTGCGCGGCGAGCGCGTCCACCAGCGCCGGGATCGACGCCTCCTCGGGACGCACGTCCACCCGCAGACCGAACTCGATCGCGGTCTCCGCGGTCTTCGGGCCGATGCAGGCCACGATGGTCCGGGCGTGCGGCTTGCCCGCGATGCCGACTAGATTGCGGACGGTGGAACTGGAGGTGAAGCAGACCGCGTCGAAACCGCCGGTCTTGATCATCTCGCGGGTCTCGGCGGGCGGCGGGGCGGCGCGCACCGTGCGGTAGGCGGTCACGTCGTCGATCTCCCAGCCGCGCTCGCGCAGGCCCTCGGAGAGGGTCTCGGTGGCGATGTCGGCGCGCGGCAGCAGCACGCGGTCCACCGGGTCGAAGATCTCGTCGTACGGCGGGAAGTCCTCGAGCAGGCCGAGCGAGGACTGCTCGCCGCTGGGCAGCAGTTCCGGCTCCACGCCGAACGAGCGGACGCGGTTCGCGGTGCCCTCGCCGACGCAGGCAATCTTGACGCCGGAGAAGGCGCGCGCGTCCAGGCCGAACTCCTCGAACTTCTCCCACACCGCACGCACCGCGTTGGTGGAGGTGAAGACGATCCACTGGTAGCGGCCGTCGACCAGGCCCTTCACCGCGCGCTCCATCTGCGCGGGGCTGCGCGGCGGCTCCACGGCGATGGTCGGCA
>CAZEOP010000009.1:0-28226 GCA_964513715.1 uncultured Gordonia sp. | reverse complement strand
GGGGTGGCCGGATCGGCCGGGGCCACGTCGAAGACGCCGTAGGCGCTGATCTGATCGTCGGGCACCTCGATGGCGCACAGCACGCTGCCGCCGTAGCGGGCCCGGGTGCGGGCCATGGACGTGAGCACTCCGCCGGGCAGCACCAGGTCGTCGGGCAGCAGGACGGCGATGGCGTCCTCGTCGTCGGCCAGTTCCGCCTCCACGCAGCCGACCGCATGGCCCAGCCCGAGCGGCTGGTCCTGGATCACCGAGGCCACCTCCAGCAGCGAGGGTGCATTGCGCACCTTGGCGAGCATCGCCGCCTTGCCGCGCGAGGCCAGCGTGTGCTCGAGCACCAGGTCCTCGACGAAGTGAGCCACCACCCCGTCCTTACCCGGCGAGGTGATGATGAGCAGCCGCTCGGCGCCGGCCGACTTGGCCTCCTCGGCCACCAACTCGATCCCCGGGGTGTCGACCACGGGCAGCAGTTCCTTCGGCACGGTCTTGGTGGCCGGCAGGAAACGCGTTCCCAGGCCGGCCGCCGGCACCACCGCAGTGTGCGGGATCTTCGACTCCGTCATGGGCCTCACCTTACTGACCGGTTCTGGCAGGATCGGGGGCGCGCCCCGGTGCCCAGCCGGAGCCTCCTGCACACACTCCGACCGCGGACGGGATCACCCATGAACGCCGACACCGATAAGAACGCCCTGCGCGCACAGTTGCTCGCCGCGCGGGACGCGATGAGCCCGTTCATCCTCTCGCAGTCGATCGGCGACCTCGCCGAGTGGATGTACGCGCTGCCGGTGGACCTCGCTCCGGGCGACACGGTGGCCGCCTACGCGCCGACCCGCCGCGAGCCGGGCGGGACCGCGATGCTCGACGCCCTCGTCGACCGCGGCCTGCGCGTCCTGCTGCCGGTGGTGCCCGAAGGCGAGCCGCAGCGGCTGCAGTGGTCGGTGTACACCGGCGAGCGCACCCTGGAGGAGGGCCGGTGGAATCTGCTCGAGCCGCAGGGGATCCGGCTCGACCCGGACACCCTGTACGAGGCGAAGCTGATCCTGGTGCCCGCGGTGGCGGTGGACCGGCGCGGCGTGCGGCTGGGGCGCGGGGCCGGCTACTACGACCGGACGCTCGCCGGCATGCCCGGCCAGAAGGTGGCTGTCGTGCACGATGCCGAGGTGGTCGACGGCGACCTGCCCGAGGGCGAGTACGACGTGCGGGTGCAGTGGATCCTGACCCCGAGCGGCGGTTTCCAAGCAGTGACCGGCTGATCCAGAGACGCCGCGTCGGCTAGGAGGCCGAGGCGCCGGCGGTGCTCGACGACGAGGACGCGCCGCCGTCGCTCGACGAACTCGTCGAGGCCGACGACTTGGACTCGCCCGAGGGCACCGAGCCGGAGCCGGATCGCGAATCGGTGCGGTAGAAGCCGCTGCCCTTGAAGACGACGCCGACCGAGTTGAAGAGCTTGCGCAACCGGCCCTGGCACTGCGGGCAGACGGTCAGCGCATCGTCGGAGAACGACTGGACCACATCGAACTTGTTGTCACAGTCGGTGCACGCGTAGCTGTAAGTGGGCACGGATACCTCCGGGGGATCAAAGACTGGCCCCCAGTGTAACGGGTGCTGGCACTCACCCATTCCGACTGCCAATCGATGCCGCCCGCCGGGGATCCCCGGCGGGCACGAACAACTCGCCGCCGCGCCATCGGCCGCGAGACATGTCACACTCTTCTACCTGGCCGGGTCCCCGGCCGCGCCGACGACGGGAAGAGCCGATGACCGAATTCCTCGGAACCCTCAACGACCTCATCTGGAGCAAAGCCCTGATCTACCTGCTCCTGGCGGCGGGCCTGTACTTCTCGGTCCGGACCCGCTTCCTGCAGGTCCGCCACCTCAAGGACATGGTCCGGCAGATCGTCAAGGGCGAATCCTCCGATCAGGGCATCTCGTCGTTCCAGGCCCTGGCGGTCTCGCTTGCCGGCCGCGTCGGCGCGGGCAACATCGTCGGTGTCGCCACCGCGATCGCCTTCGGCGGTCCCGGCGCCCTGTTCTGGATGTGGATCGTCGCCTTCCTCGGCGCCTCCACCTCGTTCGTCGAGTGCACGCTGGGCCAGATCTACAAGCAGCCCGACGCCGTGACCGGTGAATACCGCGGCGGCCCGGCCTTCTACATCCGGCAGGCCATGGCGCACACCCGGGCGCGGACCGGTTTCCGGATCTACGGTTGGCTCTTCGCCCTGGTCACCCTGATCGCATGCGGTGTGCTGATGCCCAACATCCAGTCCAACTCCATCGCGGTGGCCGCCAACGGCGCCTGGAATGTCGACACCTGGGTGGTCGGCGTGGTCACCGCCCTGGTCCTCGGTTTCGTCATCATCGGCGGCGTCAAGCGGATCGCGGCCTTCGCCTCGGTCGTCGTCCCGTTCATGGCGATCCTGTACATCCTGCTGGCCCTGGCGGTAGTCCTGCTCAATGTGGACCGCATCCCGGAGGTCTTCCGGCTGATCTTCTCCAGCGCCTTCGGCGCCGACGCCGCGTTCGGCGCCATCCTGGGCTCGGCCATCATGTGGGGCGTCAAGCGCGGGCTCTACTCCAACGAGGCCGGCCAGGGCACCGGCCCGCACGCCGCCGCCGCGGCCGAGGTGAGCCATCCGGCCAAGCAGGGCCTGGTGCAGGCCTTCGCCGTGTACATCGACACCCTGTTCGTCTGCTCGGCCACCGGCTTCCTGATCCTGGCGACCGGCTCCTACCGCGTCTTCCACAACGAGACCGAGGGCTCGGTGCTCGCCGAGGGCGGCAGCGTGCTCCCGGCGTACGATCCGAACGTCGAGGAGGTCGGTGCGGGCTACGTCCAGCACGGCTTCGACACCATGTGGCACGGCGCGGGATCGTCGTTCGTGGCGATCTCGCTGGCCTTCTTCTGCTTCACCACGATCGTCGCCTACTACTACATGGCCGAGGTGAACCTGCGATTCATGCTGGGCGAGCGCGCCAAGCTGTACATCCGGCCGCTGCGCAGCACCCTCGGCCAGAACCTGCAGATCGTGCTGCAGGCGCTGATCCTGGCCTCGGTGGTGGTCGGCGCGGTGTCCACCGCCAAGGACGCCTGGACGCTCGGCGACATCGGCGTGGGCACCATGGCCTGGCTGAACCTGGTGGCCATCATCATCATCCAGACGCCCGCGCTGAAGGCGCTGCGCGACTACGAGCGGCAGCGCAAGGCGGGCCTGGACCCGGTCTTCGATCCGGCGCCGCTCGGCATCCGGGGCGCGACGTTCTGGGAGACCTACACCGGTCCACGCAAGCGCGAGATCGAGGTGGAAACCGGCCGCCGGTAGTCCCGGCCGGCCGTCACCTGATGACGGCGGTGTTGCGGTCGGGCCGGCCGTCGCGATTCATGTCCGACGACCGGGCCCGGCGCACGTCCCAGCGCAACAGCGCGCCGCCGAGCAGCGCCGCCAACAGCGAGCCGGCCAGGATGCCGACCTTGGCCGCCGCGGTGTGCCCGTCCGGATCGGCGGCATCGAACGACAGCTCGGCGATCAGCAGGGCGACGGTGAAGCCGATGCCGCAGAGGAAGCCCACCGGCAGCAGATCGCGCAGCCCGATCGCGTCGGGCAGCCGCAGCGGCGTGAGCCGGGTGACCAGCCAGGTGGTGCCGAGCACGCCGAGCACCTTGCCGACGACCAGCCCGGCGACTACGCCCTCGCTGACCGGTTGCACCAGGTGGCCAACGCCCACCACGGTGACCCCGGCCGCCGCGAAGGCGAACAGCGGCAGGGCCAGTGCCGACGACCACGGCGTGACGGCGTGCGAGCCGGACAGGGCGCGCGGCATCACCTCGCCGTGCCGGGCGATCGCGGGCACGGTGAAGCCGAGCAGCACCCCGGCCACCGTGGCGTGCACACCCGAGGCGTGCACGAAGCCCCAGGCGACGACGGCCACCGGAAGCAGCAGCCACCAGTACACCCGGCGCAGCCGGACCAGCACCCCGAAGACGGCGATGCAGGCCAGGCCGGCCGCGAGCATCGGCAGGTCGATGGTCTCGGTGTAGACGGTGGCGATCACGATGATCCCGAGCAGATCGTCGACCACGGCCAGGGTCATCAGGAAGACGCGCAGTGCGATGGGCAGGCCGCGACCGAAGACCGCGAGTACCGCGAGCGCGAAGGCGATGTCGGTGGCCGTCGGCACCGCCCAGCCGTGCGCGGCGGCACCGTCCCGCGGAGCGACGAGCGCCAGGTAGAGCAGCGCCGGGACCACCATGCCGCCGACCGCGGCGGCCACCGGCACCCCGGCCCGGCGCGGATCGCGCAGGCTGCCGGCCACCAGCTCGAACTTGAGTTCCATGCCGACGAGGAAGAAGAAGATCGCGAGCAGACCGTCGGACGCCCACTGCGCCAGCGACAGGTTCAGGTGCAGCGCCGACGGCCCCACCTGCCAGGACAGCAGCTCATGATAGGTCTCCCGCCACGGCGAGTTGGCCCAGATCAGCGCGATTACCGCCGCGCCCAGCAGGAGCATGCCGCCACTGACATCGCGGGCGATCCACCCGCGGAATCCGCCGTCTGCCATGGACGCATCCTGTCATCGATGCGCGCCGGGGGTCGCACTCAGCACTCGGGCGGGCTACGCTGACTCTGATAACGGTTGTTATCAGATATGGAGGCGGAGAGCCATGACCGCAGCCCACCCGGACGTCACCGGCGCGACCGATCCGTCTGTCGATTCGATGCCGACGGTGCACCGATATCTCGGCGACAAGCGGTTCGCCTACACGCTGCCGCGCGCGCTCTCCCTGCAGATCCTGCACCCGGGCAACGCCGCCAGCCTGGTCCAGCACGTCCACGGCGGACTGTGGGCGCACAAGAACCGGGCGATCAGCGAGATGGTCTACATCGTCTACAGCAATCGTGACCTGCGCTCGGTGATGCGCACGGCCCACACCCACGTCAAGGGCATCGACAGTCGCGGCGAGCGGTACCACTCGCTGAACCCGGAACTGTTCTTCTTCCAGCACGCCACCTATGTGGACACCCTGTTCACCTCGATCGACCTCTTCCACCGGCCGCTGGATCGGGCCGCGCGCGACGCGCTCTACCTCGAATGTCGCCGGTGGTACCGCAAGTACGACATCTCCGACCGGGCGCAGCCGGCCACCTACGGCGAGTTCGTGGAGTACTTCGAGGACTTCTGCCGCCGAGAGCTGGCCATGAGCCCCGACGCGGCCACCCTGCGCCGCGAGACGCTGCACCCGACGACCTGGTACCCGCGAAAGGTGCCGGCCGCCGCCATCCGGGCCCTGCTGCATCCGAGGGCCGCCGAACTGCTGGAGGTCGAGGTGCGGGCCGGTGATCGCGCCGCGCTGCGCGCCTTCGTGGCCAAAGCGAATCTGTGGGCCGGGCTCAGCTCGCCCGCCCATCGGCGAATCCCGGCCGCCCGGCACCGCCCCGACGCCTGACCTGCCCGACTCGCCACCGACCGGACCCGATCATCCACAGGGCGCGAGTTGTCCGCAGATGCGGCCGCCACGGCGGCGGGGCACCGTCGACGCCCCCGACTGTTCCTACCCTCGGGGCATGAGGATCCTCTCGGGGACGTTCCCGGTCCCGGCACCGCTGAACCGCCCGGGCCGTCGCGCACCGGGTACCCAGCGGATCCGGGCCGGCACCGTCCGCCGGACCGCGGCGGCGGCCCTGCTCCTCGCCGCCGGTGCGCTACTGCTCGGCGGCACCGACGACCGCCGGGAGCCGGTGCTGGTGGCCGCGCACGACCTGCGCCCCGGCGCGGCACTGGACGACGGGGACCTGACCGTGACGCACGTCCCGCGCGGCGGCGCGCTGCCCGGCACCCTGCGCAGCCCGGACCAGGCCATCGGCAGCCGACTGGCGACCACCGTCGGCGCCGGCGAGGCGGTGACCGGCGCCCAGCTGCTGTCCTCGCGCCTGCCTGCCGCGCTCACCGGACAGCCGTCGGCGCGGCTGGTACCGGTCCGCCCGGCCGACCCCGCCGTCGCCGGACTGCTGCGCCCCGGCGACCTGGTGGATGTGCTCGACGAGGACGCCCGGGTGCTCGCCGCCGACGCCGTCGTCGCCGTTCCGGGCTCCGGATCCGAGGTTCCAGCCCTGCTCGCGATGGGTGAGACGGCGGCGCATCGGGTGGCCGCGGCGGGCCTGGCAAATCCCCTCACGCTGGTGTTGCACTGAGTTAGACTCACCCCGTGCTCAAGGGTTTCAAGGAATTCATCCTCCGCGGCAACGTCGTCGAGCTGGCCACCGCCGTCATCATCGGCGCCGCCTTCACCGCGATCGTCACCGCCTTCACCACCCACATCATCGCCCCGCTGCTCGCGGCCATCCCCAGCGGCGAAGGCTGTGGCCAGACGGTGGCCACCGGCGAGGACTCGAGCCAAGCCGCCGTCGTTCAAGTCTGTGGCCTGGCCAAGGAGGTCCGCGCGGGCAACCCGGCGACCCTGATCGACTTCGGCGCCGTGATCTCCGCGGGCATCAACTTCGTGATCGTCGCCGCGGTGGTCTACTTCCTGATCATCGTGCCGTACAACAAGCTCAACGAGCTGTCGAGCCTGAACAAGGACGACGACGCGGACACCGAGGTGGACCTGCTCGGCGAGATCCGCGACCTACTGAAGCAGCGTTCGGGCGGCGCCGCTCCGGTCGCGGCCGCCCCCGCCGGCTATGCCGCACCGGCCCCTGGGTACCAGAGCCCGGTTTCCGGTTACCCGAGCGCCGATTACCCAGGCCCCGGCGCCACCTACGCCAACCCGCCGACGCCCGATCCGGCCCCCGGCCAGTACCCGCCGGCCGACGGTCCCCGTCACGGTCGCTGATCCCCGCACGATCACACCGCCGCCCGCCCCCTCAACGGGGGGCGGGCGGCGGTCTTTCCTCACTCGGTTCGCCATCCCCCTGTTCGCCATCCCCCTGTTCACTGTCGCCGGGTTCATGTCGGCCCGGTTCTGTCCCAGGCAGTGGGGACTCTCACCGGACCGCCCGATTGTCCGCATTCGGCGCAGTGACTATTCTGAAAACCTGTTGTGCCATCGCGCGCCGCCATCCCCTCTTCAGGAGCAACCCTCATGACGATCTCGCCCATCGACACCGCCGATCTCGGCGAGCTGACCCTGTCGGCCGCCATGAAGCAGGGCTCGGCCGTCGAGCACGACGAGGCCGAGCACTCGGCGTTCATGGACGAGCTCCTCGGCGGCCGCGTCAATGAGCGCGGCTACGTCGACTACCTGCGGGCGCTGCGGCCCGTCTACGCCGCCCTCGAGTCCGTCGGTGCCGCCATGGGCGACGACGCGATCGCCGCCCCGGTGATCGACGCGGGCCTGGACCGGCTGGCCGCCATCGACGCAGACCTGGAGTCCTGGGCCCCGGGCGAATCCCACGACACCGACTCGGCCGCGGCCGCCGCCTACGCGGCCGCGATCACCGACGCGGCCGAGTGGGGCGGGCTCTATCTGGCCCACCACTACACCCGCTATCTGGGCGATCTGTCCGGCGGCCAGGCCGTCGGCCGTATCCTCGACCGCGCCTTCGAGCTCGGCGGCACGGGCCTGTCGTTCTACGACTTCGCCGAGATCGGCAAGAACAAGCCGTACAAGGATGTCTACCGCGAGAAGCTCGACGCCATCGGCGCTCAGCTGAGCAGGCAGGACCGGCTGCGCGTGGTGGAGGAGGTCCGCAGGGCCTTCACCCTGAACCACCAGCTGTTCGCCGAGCTCGGGCGCAACCTGGACCAGTACCGCCGCTGAGCCGAACCGCGCTCAGCGCAGGGCGGCGGCGTGGCCGCCGAAGAAGGCGGCCAGCTGCACCAGGTAGGGCGCCGGATCCAGGCCCGCCTCGGCCAGCCACTGCGCCGAGTAGTACTTGTCGAGGTAGCGTTCCCCCGGATCGCAGAGCAGGGCGACGACGCTGCCCGTCTGCCCGCCGGCGCGCATCTCGGCGATGATCCGGTACGCGGCCCACAGCCCGGTACCCGTCGATGCCCCGGCCCGGCGACCGGTGGCCTCCGCCAGCTGCACGATCGCCGCGACCGCGGCGGCATCGGGCACCACCATCATCCGGTCGATCGCACTGCCCAGAAAGCTGGGCTCCACGCGCTGGCGCCCGATGCCCTCGATCCGCGAGCCGACGGCCGTGCGCGCCGCGCAGTCCGTGTCACGCCAGGCGGGGAAGAACGCCGAGTTCTCCGGGTCGGCCACACAGATGCCGGTACGACGACCGGTGTAGGCCACATAGCGGGCCAGCGTGGCCGAGGTGCCGCCGGTGCCGGCCGTGGCGACCAGCCACTCGGGCTCCGGATACCGCTCCCGGGACAGCTGGGCGAAGATCGACTCGGCGATGTTGTTGTTGCCCCGCCAGTCGGTGGCCTGCTCGGCGAAGGTGAACTGGTCCATGTAGTGACCGTCGCGCTCGGCGGCCAGCCGCGCGGCGACCTCGTACACCTGGCTCGGATCGTCCACCAGGTGACACGAGCCACCCTGCCGCTCGATCAGCGCGATCTTCTCGGCGCTGGTGCCGCGGGCCATCACCGCGACGAACGGGACGCCGATCAGCCGGGCGAAGTAGGCCTCGGAGACCGCCGTCGAACCGCTGGAGGCCTCGACGACCGGGGACCCGGGCCGGATCCAGCCGTTGCACAGCGCGTGCAGAAACAGTGAACGGGCGAGCCGATGCTTGAGCGAGCCGGTCGGATGGGTCGACTCGTCCTTCAGGTAGAGATCGATCCCCCAGTCGGCAGGCAGCGGCACCGACAGCAGGTGGGTGTCCGCCGAGCGATTGGCCTCGGCCCGAATCTTGGCGACCGCACCGGCCACCCACTCGCGCCGCCGCGCGTCGTACCGGTTCTCGTCGACGGTGCCCAACACGTCCGCCCCGATCAGCCGATGCTGAAAGGCTTGCCCAGCAGCGAGATGTTGCCCTTGAAGTCGTCGGTGGCCACCTGCACGTTCACCACCGGACGCGCCTGGGCGAAGCCCGCGCAGCCGTCGACGCCGAAGCGCTCCTGGCTGTAGACGAGGCCGCCGGTGTGCTCGGTGAAGGTGAAGCCGGTGACGGCCTTCGTGCCGACCTTGGCCGCGATCACCGGAACGAAGGCGGCCACGCCGGGAGCGATCGAGACCGTCGACGCCGACTCGGTGGCCGCGGTGTCGAGCACCGTCGGAACCGGCGTCGTTCCGCCGTTGCCGTCGGGCACGTTGACGACCCACTGGTCGTCGGCGTTGGTCGTCACGCCGGCGCCACTGATGGCTCCCGCGGTGATGCTGAGCTGGCAGCCGACCAGGTAGCCGGCCGAGACGACGCCGCCTTCCAGATCGCCGCCGGTGGTCACCTTGACCTTGCCCGAGAGCAAGACCTCCCGGCTGGTCGGCATGTGCGTCACCGGCGTCTGCACCGCGACGTGGTGGTCGAACAGCCGGATGGACACGCTGCCGCCGGGGACCTCACGCGTCTTGGACGCGCCGGGCAGGCTCGCGGCCTGCGCCGTACCCGCGGGTGCGAGCACCGCGGCAGCGGCAGCCGCCGCCACCAGGGCGGCGGCGCCGCGGGCGAATCGCCCCTTGCGCATCGTCATCGATCAGCCCAGCGAGAAGGGCTTGCCGTACATGGTGATGTTGCCCTTGAAGGTGGGCGTGGCCACCCGGACGGTCACCATCGCACGGGCCGAGGCGCGACCGGCGCAGCCGTCCACGCCGAAGCGCTCCTGGCTGTAGGCCATGCCGCCGCGGGCCTTGGTGAAGTCGAAGCTGTCGACGGCCTCACCGCCGACCGCGGCGTTGATCACCGGAACGTAGACCGCCTCGCCCGGGGACAGCGAGACGCCGCCGCCGACGTTTGCGTCCTGGTTCGAGGTCCCGGCATCGTCACCGCCCCAGTTGTAGCCCACGCCGCCACCGCCGCCGCCCTCGGCGCCGAAGGTCAGCTGGCAACCGACGATGTAGCCGGCCCGGACGTTGCCGCCCTCCACGTCACCGCTGGTGTTGACGACCACCTTGCCGGACACCCACACCTCGCGCGAGGTCTGCACATTGGTGACCGCGCGGCGGACGGTGAAGCTCTCGTCGAAGAGGCGCATGGTGACCTGGCCCTCGTCGAAGGAACGGGTCTTGCTGGCACCGGGCAGCTTCTTGGCCTCGGCCACACCGGCGGTCGCACCGGTCACGGCGATCATCGCCGCGCCTGCCAGAGCCGCACCGGACAGCACGCGCTTGTTGAGCTGGATCATTGTCTGACTCTCTTCTCTGCGATGCCCGGATCAGCCGAGGCTGAACGGCTTGCCGTACAGGGTGGTCTGGAGGAAGCCGCTGTCACCGGTGATGGCGCCGTCCTCGGCGGTCAGGCCGTCTGCGGCCATCACCTGCACCATCGATCGCGCGGAGGCGTAGCCGCCGCACTGCTGCACGTCGATCTGGAAGTGATCGATCAGCACCGTGGCCTTGCCCTTGGTGATCTCGATGTCGTCGGAGACCACCCGGGCCACCTGGCCGGGCGCCAGCGGCACCGAGAGCGCGCCGCTCAGCGAGACGCCGTCCAGATTGAGTCCGCCGGACAGGCCGCCTTCCAGGCCGGTGATGTCGACCTGGCAGCCGATCAGGAAGCCCACCGTCATCACGCCCTCGCCCTTGCTCAGCGTCGTCGTGTAGGTGCCCGAGACGGCGGCCGAGCGACCGGCCCCGTTGTTGGCGACCGACGGCATCCGGCGCACGCTCTCGCCCTTGCGGCTAACGGTGACGACCTGGCCGTCGATACCGGTGCTCTTCTTGGCACCGTTCGGCAGACGACCGGCGTTCGCGTCGCCCGCACCGGCGACGACGGTGGTCGCACCGATCGCGGCGACCGTGACGGCCACGGCGGCCTTGCGCAGCAGGTTCTGGCGCATGAGTGATCTCCTCGCTAGATGGTGTGTCCGGACCTGTCACCCCGCTGAAGTCGAGTCAGCGTGCGGTTGTGACAGCCGTCGCGAGAACGGTAACCGATCGAGTCCACGGGCCGCTAAGAGACGCCCGAGCGCAACCACCGGAATTTCGATGGACGGCGTTACCAGCGTGTGACAGAAGTTATGCGACGAGGTGAACGGCCGAGTCTGTCACCCACATCGGGACGCGCATAGGCCCTGGCCAGCGAATTGAACGGATCATTCGTAGTGCGGCGGCCTATTTTGCTCGTACCATTCGCGCCCGCGCGGGGTGTGAGATGCCTCACCGGGGTCGCTGACCTGCTCCGGAAGGCTGTCACCGAAGACCTCGGCCAGCCGGCGACGCCGGCGCCACTCCGGCTCGACGGACGCGGCATCGGCAGGTACCGGCGTATCCGGTTCGGCGGGCTCGGGCTGCTCGGCGGCCACGACGACCTAGAACTCGGAGATCTGATCGATGATGTAGTGCGAGAGCGGAATCAGCGTGGCCATTCCGTCGCGCACCGCCGCGCGCGAATCGGCCAGATTCACCACCAGCGTCTGGCCCGAGACGCCGGCCACGCCGCGGGACAGACCCCCGTCGGTGGCGCCGGCCGACAGGCCGGAACCGCGCAGCGCCTCTTCGATGCCGCGCAGCCGCCGGTCCAGCAGCGGCTCGGTGGCCTCCGGGGCCACGTCTCGCGCCCGGACGCCGACGCCGCCGACCGAGATCACCAGGTCCACGCCGCCGATCACCGCGGTGTTCAGCGCATTGCGGATCTCCACCTCGTCGCCGGAGACGGTGACCGTCGCGTCGACGTGGTACTCGCCCTCCTCCAGCAGTTCGCCCACCAGCGCGCCGAGCCGAGTCGCCTCCGCGGAGTCGCCGTGGGCGACGCGATCATCGACCACCACGACCAGCGCGCGCAGCAGGGCACCGCGCTCCTCGCTCGCGCTGAGCGCGGCGGCATCGGCCTCCACCGCGTCGAGGTCGGTGGCATCGAGCTCGGTGGCGTCGAAGTCGGTCGTGTCGATCATGGTCGGTCTCCTCGTCTGCGCACGAACGATGGGTCGCGGCCGGTCAGGCCGACCCGAGTTTCACGGTAACGGTCCGCGATTGGTTCTGATGACTGAAGGTGATCTTCACCTCGTCGTCCGGCGCGTGCGACCGGATCGCCGCCACCAGTGCCTCCGAGGTGGCGATCTTGCGATCGTCGACCGCGGTGATCAGGGCGCCCTCGGGAATCCCGGCCCGCTGGGCGGGGCTCCCGGCCTCGACGCTGGCCACCAGCGCGCCCGGCTGCGCCTCGTTGCCGCTCGGCCGGACGTTGACGCCGAGGCTGGCCCGGCTCACCTTGCCGCCCGAAGCCAGCTGATTGGCCACCCGCATGGCCTGATCGATCGGGATCGCGAAACCCAGACCGATCGAGCCGCTGACGCCCTCCGAGCCGCCGCCGAGGGTGGCGATCGCGGTGTTGATCCCGATCAGTGCACCCGACGAATTCACCAGCGCCCCACCGGAATTACCCGGGTTGATGGCGGCGTCGGTCTGGATCGCGTCGATCACCGATTCGGTGGTGCCGTCCTCCCCCGCGGTGGACACCGGCCGGTTCAGCGCGCTGATGATGCCGGTGGTGACGGTGCCCTCGAGGCCGAGCGGTGAGCCGATGGCGATCACGTCCTGCCCCACCGACAGATTGTTGGAGGTGCCGACGGTGATCGGCGTCAGCCCGGTCTTCTCGGCCTTGACCACCGCGATGTCCGAGGTGGGATCGGTGCCGATCACCTTGGCCTTGGCCCGCGAGCCGTCGCTGAAACTGATCAGCACGGTGTCGGCCGGGGCGGTACCGCCGGCCGAGACGACGTGGTTGTTGGTCAGGATGGTGCCGTCTTCGGAGAGCACCACCCCCGAACCGGAGCCGGTCTGCCGGCCGGCCTGCACGATGATCGAGACCACCGACGGCAGCACCCGCGCGGCGACGTCCTGCACCGAGCCCGGCCGGGCCGGCGGCTGGGTGGTGACCCGCTCACTGGGTCCGGAGCCGGTGGCGATGATCGGGGTGTCCGAGCCGGAGCCGCCGCCCTTCACCAGACCGGCGCCCAGCACACCGCCGAGCAGACCCGCCAGCAGGGCCAGCACGCCGAGAACGGCCGCGAACAGCGGGCCGCGCCGCCGCGCCTGCGGGGCGGGCGGAGCCGCCGCGGCGACCGCGCCCGGCACCGGGCCGAATCCGGCCGGATACCCGGCGGGATCGCCGGTGGACCCGGGCTGGGCGCCGGCGCCGGGATACGGGGGCGGATATCCGCTCGGCTGCGCCGGCTGGTGATACGACGGTTGCTGCTGGTACGGCTGCTGGGCCGCGTACGGGTCGGGTCCCGCCCAGGGCGGCTGCCGCCCCTCGTCGGGCACACCGCTGCCCGTCGTACCGTCGTTCCGCTCGGCGTCGTAGGGGCCCGGCTCACTCATGCGAATCACCCTAGGGCAGTTTCCTGTGAGGTCCCTCAACGGTTGCTGTCAGGTCGGTCGGTGCTGCCGCCGATCAGCGGCGAACGACCACCGGATCGGGTTCGGCGTGTACCGGCACACCCGGCAGCGTCATCCGGATGAGCGCGCCGCCCTGCGGCGACTGCTCGGCCGCTACTGCGCCGCCGAGGCGCTCCACCACCTGGCGCACGATGGCCAGGCCCAGCCCCGAACCCGGCATCGAGCGGGTCGCGGCGGCCCGGTAGAAGCGCTCGAAGACCATCGCCCGGTCCTCGGGCGGGATGCCCGGGCCGGCATCGGCGACGGTCAGTTCGGCCGTCTGCGGCCCCGTCTGGCGCAGCACCACGTCCACCGAGCGGCCCGGCGGACTCCACTTGGCCGCGTTGTCCAGGACGTTGAGCACCGCCCGCCCCAGTCCGTGCGCCTCACCGAAGACGAACCAGGGCTGGGTGTTCACCGTGAAGTCGATGTCGGTGCGGCGGCGGCGCACCCGCGCCAGCGCGTCGTCGACGATCTCCTCCATGTCACACTCCTCGAAGACCGCGTCCAGCGAGTCCTCTCGGGCCAGATCCACCAGATCGCCCACCAGGGTGGAGAGCTCCTCGATCTGGGCGACGACATCCGAGCGCAGTTCCACCATGTCGGCGGCCGGGATCGGCGGCGCCCCCGGCTCGGAGGCGGCGATCAGCAGTTCCAGGTTGGTGCGCAACGAGGTGAGCGGTGTCTTAAGTTCGTGGCCCGCGTCGGCCACCAGGCGGGCCTGCCGGTCCCGGGACTCGGCCAGCGCGGCCAGCATCGCGTTGAAGGCCTCGGTGAGCCGGGCCAGTTCGTCATCGCCGGTCACCGGGATCGGGGTGGACAGATCCTGGGTCTTGGCGATGTGCTCGGCGGCTTCGGTGAGCCGGGCCACCGGCCGCAGACCGCCGCGGGCGACCAGCGTCCCGGCGACCGCCGCGAAGGCCACCCCGATGCCGCCGGCCACGAAGAGCACCGAGGCCAGCCGTTTCAGGATGGCGTCGGTGTGGTCCAGGCTCTGCGCCAACACCAGGGTGTTGCCGTCGGACAGCTTGCGTGCCAGCACCCGGTAGGTGCCCGCGGTGCGCAGGCTCTCGTTCGCACCGCCCGGAACGAAGTCGGATTCGGCCAGTTCGCGTTCGGGGTCCTCGTACGGAACGTCGCCCACCTGATAGGCGTGCCCGTCCGGGGCCACCAGCGCGATGGTGATGTTGGTGGAGAAGACGGTGCCGGCCACCAGCGACTGCGGATTCTTGGCCAGTGCACCGCTCTTGGCCAGCGCCGCCATGCCGTCGGCGCGCGCGGTCAACTGGGTGTCGACGTCCTGGTAGAGGGCCCGGTAGACGAAGACATAGGTGGCCCCGGCCATCAGCATCGCCGACAGCAGCACCACGGCCGCCGACAGCAGCGCCACCCGGGTGCGCAGCGACACCGAGCGGGTCAGCGCGAACGGATCGCGCATCGGCCGGGGCTGGGTCACGGCGCGTTCTCGCGCAGCACATAGCCGACGCCGCGCACGGTGTGGATCAGACGGGTCTCCCCGTCGGCTTCGGTCTTGCGCCGCAGATAGCCGATGTAGACCTCCAGGGCGTTGCCCGAGGTCGGGAAGTCGTAGCCCCACACCTCCTCGAGAATCCGGCTGCGGGTCAGCACCCGGCGCGGATTGGCCATCAGCATCTCCAGGAGGGCGAACTCGGTGCGGGTCAGGCTGATGTGCCGCTCCCCGCGCGTCACCTCGCGGGTCACCGGATCCAACGTCAGATCCTCGAAGCTGATCGCCTCGGAGTCGAACTCGTCGTCGCGCGTGGTGCGCCGGGACAGGGCACGCAGCCTGGCCAGCAACTCCTCCATGGCGAAGGGCTTGGGCAGATAGTCGTCGGCCCCGGCGTCGAGCCCGGCGACCCGCTCGGACACGGTGTCGCGCGCGGTGAGCACCAGGATCGGCAGATCGTCGCCGGCCGCGCGCAATCGGCGGCACACCTCCAGGCCGTCCAGCCGCGGCATCATGACGTCCAGAACCAGCAGATCCGGGCGGTCGGCGACCACCTTCTCCAGGGCCTCCAGGCCGTCGCCGGCCGTCTCCACGGTGTAGCCGTTGAAGGTGAGCGACCGTCGCAGGGATTCGCGGACCGCTCGATCATCGTCGACCACAAGAATGCGCATGGCTACAGTCTTATCGACTCGGCCTGAGAGGCGCCTGAACTCCTTCGGCCGTGTCGCGGCGGCCCGAGCCGCGGCAAGCCGACTCGTTCGCGCGGGCGGCAGCGATCAGCGTCGGCGCCGGCCAGCGGCACCGAGCATCTCGGCGACGTCGGTGAACTTGACCCGCGGGCGGCCCTGCTGCTCGCCCCGCTCCCGCTCGCGGCGGTCGATGGCGCGGATGCCCCGATAGCCGACCACCGCGCGGTGCCGCTTGCGCAGCAACTCGTCGAAGGCCTCCGGCGGCGTCTGCGGGCGCACCACCTTCTCGGCGACCACGTCGTCGATGAACTTCTCGACGGTCTGGATCGCATTCAGCTTGTTGGCACCGATGCCGCCGGTAGAGCCCCGGCCGGCCCAGCCCAGCACATAGGCGCCGGGGATCACCGCACCGGAGGAGTCGATCAGCCGGCCGTCGTCGTTGTGGAAGCGGCCGGTCTCGTCGTCGAAGGGCAGGTCGCCGATCGGCGCCGACCGGTAACCGATCGAGCGGACCAGCAGATCCGCGGCGATCGTGTGCTCGCGGCCGCCGGTCGAGACGGTCACCGATTCCAGGTGGCCGTCGCCCTCGGCGCGCACCGGCGAGGTGTGGAACAGGAAGACGATGCGACGGTTCTCCGGATCCGCGGGCCGGTCCAGCGCCGGCAACGGCCCATCCGCCTCGTCGTGGACGACGACCTCGACGCCGGGGATCACCGACAGCGCGCGGTACTCCGCGGCGGTGTACGCGGCGGCGTCCTGGCCGCGACGGCCGAGCAACACCACCTCGTGGATGTTCTGCTCCCGCAACAGGTGCAGGGCGCGGTCGGCGATGTCGGTCACCTCGAGCAGCTCCGGCGGGGAGACCAGGATGCGGGCGACGTCGAGCGCGACGTTGCCGGTGCCGACCACCACCGCGCGGCCCGTGCCGTTCACCGGGATCGCCGGTCCACTCGCGCCGGGCACGGCGTTGTACCAGGCGACGAGGTCGGTGGCCGAGGTGGATCCGGGCAGGTCCTCCCCCTCGATGCCCAGGCTGCGGCTGCGCGAGGCGCCGACCGCGTAGAAGACCGCGTCGAAGTGCTCGGCCAGTTCGGCCGGCGTCACCTGACCGGCCGCCACGTCGTCGCCCACCTCCACGTTGGTGGCCATGGTGACCTTCGGATCCCGGTACAGGATGTCGAAGGTCTTCATCACGTCCTTGGTGCTCGGATGATCCGGCGCGACGCCCGCGCGGACCAGACCGCCCGGGGTCGGCAGCTTGTCGATCACCGTGACCGCGGCCTGCGTGCGGTTCAAGATGGTGCGCAGCGCATAGCCGCCGGACGGGCCGGTGCCCACCACGGCCACCCGCAGCCCTTCGGGCAGGCGCGGCAGATCCGGATAGACCACGTCGGTCCAGCCGGACGAGATGTCCGGGTTGTTCTTGTAGTAGTCGGCGTTGATCTCGATGAAGATGCGATCGCGCGGCGCCAGCCGGTCGGCCGGGAAGATCGCGTTCACCGGGCACGCATCCGCGCAGGCGCCGCAGTCGATGCAGGCCTCCGGATCGATGTGCAGGATGTCGGACGTGCCGAAACCGCGCTCTTCGGGGGTCGGGTGGATGCAGTTCACCGGGCAGACCGAGACGCACCCGGCGTCGCTGCAGCACGACTGGGTGATGACGTAGGGCACTGGGAGTCCTCAGATCATGTGGACTTTGCGGTACATCCGCACAGCCGGCTTGGTGAGCATGCCCACCTCGTCGAGGAATTCCATCAGGTGCGCACAGCTGGTGCGAATCATCGAGTGGAAGTGCTCGTTGTTCTTCGCCTCGCGCAGCGCGCGCTCGACGTCCAGGCCGGCGTCGGCGTAGGCCTGCGGCTGGATGAGGCTCGACACGATGTAGTAGGCACCGAGCGAGGTCAGGTAGGCGCTGAACTCGCGGCGGGCCCGGCTGATGCCCTTCACCGAGTCGCGGACCTCTTCGCGCGCGAACTTCATGTGGCGCGCCTCTTCGAGGACGTGGATCTCGTTGACGGTGCGGATGAAGGGCAGCACGCGCTCGTCGCGCATGCAGCCGCGCTGGAAGACGTCGAGGACCTCTTCGGCGACCAAGATGCCGGCGTAGGCGACCTCGTTCTTGGCCAGC
The DNA here is from genome assembly GCA_964513715.1 of uncultured Gordonia sp. GTDB lineage: Bacteria > Actinomycetota > Actinomycetes > Mycobacteriales > Mycobacteriaceae > Gordonia. Next base: position 10,521 of record CAZEOP010000009.1, on the reverse strand, counting down.
GCCTTGAAGACCTTGCCCAGCTTGCCGATGACCTTGTGCGGCCGGTAGCTCTTGCCGACCATCTTCTCCGAGGCCTTGGCGAACATGATGCTGTGCCGGCACTCGTCGGCGATTTCGACCAGTGCGAACTGGAACTCCGGACCGTGGTAATCACCCAGGTACTGGTCGCGGATCACCATCTCCTGCAGGATCATCTCGAACCAGATGCCGATGCACATGATCGAGGCGAACTCATGCCGAGTCAGCGAGATCTGCTGCTCGTGGGTCAGCTCGTTCCAGTAGTCGGTGCCGTACAGCGAACTCCACTCGGGGCTGCAGCCGTACTTGTCCGGATCCATCGGCAGGGACCAGTCGATCTCGGTCATCGCATTGCGGGACAGGCGCGCAGCCGAGGCGATGAGACGCTCGGAGACCTCTTCCACGCCCTCGTCACGGAGGCTCACCACGTTGTCCGGGAGAGTGCTCTCGAGGGTGTCGTCGTGCTTCATCGCGGCAGTCATCGTTGACCTCCTGTGCCGTCGTCGGTTGTAAGGGACCGTACCGTTACAACGTATGTTGTCACGGTAGCACTCGCTTGCGCCGTCGTAAACGGTCTGGAAACGTTACTCGCGGGTAAGGATCGCCTTATCCGCAGAACCGGCCGGTCGGCGCCGGACATCTGTGCAGGTCAGAGCGGAGGAAACATGTCATCGATCTTCATTTCCGGGGGTGCCGCGGGTATCGGCCTCGCCACCGCGAAGCGCTTCGCATCGCAGGGCTGGACGGTCGGCATCTACGACGTCGATGACGCGGCGCTGGCCGCGGCCAAGGAGGAGAATCCGGGCTTCATCACCGGTCGCCTCGACGTCCGCGACCCCGAGCAGTGGGAGCAGGCGCTCGCCGACTTCACCGGCCACACCGGCGGCACACTCGACGTGCTCGACAACAACGCCGGCATCCTGATCGCCGGCGATCTGGCCGGCATCGCGCCCGAGGCGATCAAGGCGCAGATCGACATCGACGCCCTCGGCGTGGCCCTCGGCGCGCAGGCGGCCCACCCCTACCTGAAGGCCACCCCGGGCTCGCACCTGGTGAACATCGCCTCGGCCTCGGCCATCTACGGCCAGCCCGGCATCGCGGTGTACAGCGCCACCAAGTTCTTCGTCGCCGGGCTCACCGAGGCGCTGGAACTGGAGTGGCAGTCCGACGACATCCGGGTGGTCTCGATCTGGCCGCTGTGGGCCAAGACCGCGCTGGCGGACACCGACGCGAAGTCCACCCGCACCCTGGGCGTGCGGCTGACGCCCGAGGACGTCGCCGAGAAGGTCTGGGAGTCGGTGCATCCGAACCGGATGGATCGACTGACCCGGCGCACCAGCTACTCGGTGGGTATGCAGACGACGCTGCTGAACAACGCCGCGAAGTTCGTGCCGAACAGCATGAGCCGCACCCTCAACAAGTTCCTGTCGCAGTAGCTCCAGAGCCCGGCCCGGGCCCCGAAACGAGAAGAACCGCGATCCCCGAGGGGGTCGCGGTTCTTCTTTCGTCTCGGTGTCGCGTCAGCGGCGGTCGAGGTCGACCAGACCCAGCTGCGCGGCCTTCACCAGGCGGCGCGGGATCCGGTGGACCACACCGTTCACCTTCTCCTCCTGCAGCGGGGCGTTGTCCGCCTTCCACTGCGAACGACGACTGCGGGTGTTAGCCCGCGACATCCGGCGCTTGGGTACTGCCATGGTTCCAGCCCTTCTCTTCTAGCTCTTCGGCACCTGCGCGAGTGGGGTCCGGCGCTCCGGACCGGCCGACTCGCGGCCTCGCCTCGCAGTCGTGCCACGCGCACGAGCGCGGCACACAACCAGAACAGACTAACGTCTGCCGGTGCCACGAGGCAAAACGAGCCGGGCAGCCCTACCATTCTCCGCGTGTCAGGCGTCGTCTCCGGGTTCACCGTCATCTTCATCGTGGTGGGCATCGGCTATCTGCTCGGTCGCGGCCGGGTGCTCGGCGAGCACGCCGTCACGGTGCTGGCCCGGCTCGTCTTCTTCGTGTGCACCCCGGCCCTGATGATCACCTCGCTGTCGACCAACTCGCTGTCGGCGGTCTTCTCGTCGACGCTGGCCGTCGCCTCCGCCGCCGCGGTGACCGTCGGCGCGGTGTACTTCGCCGTGGTCCGGCTGCTGTGGCGGCGGGCGATCCCCGAGGCGGTCATCGGCGCGCTCTCGTCGTCGTACGTCAACAGCGTGAACCTGGGTCTGCCGATCGCGATCTTCGTGCTCGACGATGCCTCGTTCATCGCGCCGCTGCTGCTCTTCCAGATCATGTTCTATTCGCCGGTCGCCCTGGTGGCGCTGGATCTGACGGCCCTGGGCGCCGCCGATCGCGGCTCGCTGTGGCGCACCGTCCGCACCCCGCTGACCAATCCCATCGTGATCGGCGGACTGATCGGGCTGGCCCTGGCGCTGACCGGGCTCCACCTGCCGGCGGCGGTCTTCTCCCCGCTGGACATGCTGGCCAAGGCCTCGGTACCGCTGGCCCTGCTGGCCTTCGGCCTGTCGCTGACCGGCGTGCAGGTCTTCGCCAAGGGGGCGACGCCGCGGCGCGACATCGCGCTGGCCGGCGTGCTCAAGATGACGCTGATGCCGGCCGTGGCCTATGCGCTGGCGCGCTGGGGCTTCGGCATGACCGGCGAGCAACTGTTTGCACAGGTGGTGATCGCCGCGCTGCCGACCGCGCAGAATGTGCTGGTGTACGCGACCCGCTACGGCCGCGGCGAGATCCTGGCCCGAGACTCGGCACTGGTCACCACCCTGGCATCGATCCCGGTGATCGCCCTGCTGGCCGTGCTGCTGGCCTGAACCGGGCCGGCGCGTCGGCCCAGTCGGGGTCTGCTCAGTCGGGGTCTGCTCAGTCGGGGTCTGCTCAGTTGGGCCGACGCGGCCCGATGTCCTGGCCGCGGGCCACGCGCTCCACGCTGACCCCGCCCATCATGGCCAGACCGCGCACAACGACCCGCGGCGAGCCGGGGCGGCCCGGTCCGGCGGCCGCGCCGGAGAAGCTGCCGACGACGCCCGAGCCGTGCACCTCGACGGTCACGTCGGACGGCACGATGATCCGGATCCCGCCCATGATCGCCTTGCACGCGATCGTCAGCACCGGCGCGGTGAACTCCACGTCGCGCAGATCGATGTCGACGCCGCCGAGGAACGACGTGGCCTTGAGCGAGCTGCCGACCACCGCACCGCCGCTGATCTCGCTGTTGGAGACGATCGCGACGGCCTTGTGGACCGGCGAGGCCCCCGACGTGCTGATGCGGGTGTAGTCGAGCTGCGCATCGGCCACCGCACCCACCAGCCGGTCCATCGGCAGATCGGCGCACAGCGCGTCCAGCTCGGCGAGGGTGACCGCGGCGATCGCGGTAGCGGCCCGATCGGTGTACTCCTCGAAGTCGAGGACGCCGACGCTCATCGCCGCGGACAGGAAGGCGTGCGCCTGCTCCCGATCGGTGTTACTGGCGCGGACCGCGGCGCGCTGGGCATCGCCGACCGGGACCGGGTAGTACTGGGCTCCGCTGGAATCAGAAGTCACGGTGCCATCCTAGTGTCGGCGCGGCCCCGGCGCCGGTCAGCGACGTCGGGAACGCGCGCGCAGATAGTCGCCGACGACGGCGGCGCCCAGACCGTCGAGATCCGGGCTGACCACCCGGCCGTCCACCCGCTTGGCGATCCGGTCCACGAAGCGCACCAGGCCCGGGTCGTCGCCCAGTTGGAAGAAGGTGATCTGGGTGCCCATCCGGGCCAGGTGATCGAGTTCCCGGACCGTGAGGCCGATGGTCTGCGGGTGCGGCGGATAGAAGAAGAACGGATGCCCGTCGGGCTCCAGGTGTGCGGTCGGCTCGCCGTCGGTGACGATCAGCAGCACCGGTTGCGCATTCGGGAAGCGCCGCAGATGCCGCTGCGCCAGCAGCAGGGCGTGGTGCAGATTGGTGCCCTGCTCCATCCGCGGCTCCAGGCCGGTCAGTTCGGCCACGCCGATGTCGCGCGCGTGCCGGCCGAATTCGATGACGTGCAGTTCGTCGGACCGGAAACGCGTGGCGATCAGGTGACTCAGGGCCAGCGCGGTGCGCTTCATCGGCGTCCAGCGGCCCTCCATCACCATCGAGAACGAGGTGTCCACCAGCAGCACGACGGCGGCCTGCGGACGGGCCTCGGTGTCGGTCACCTCCACGTCGCCCAGCTGAATGCGCACCCCGCGGGCTGCCATCTCGGCCGACGGATCCGAGCCGGGTGGCGCCTCGGCCACGGTGCGCAGCACCGAATTCGTGATGGTGCGGGTCACGTCCCAGGGCTCGGTGTCGCCGTAGGCCCACTCCCGGGTGGCGCCGGTCGGCTCCCCCAGCCGGCCGGCCAGATCGGCGCGCCGCTCCCCGGTCCGGGACGAGAGTTGCTGGGCGATGTCACGCAGGATGGATTGGCCGAGTTGGCGCATCGCCTTGGGCGACAACGACAGTCGGCCGTCCGGCTCGCGCTGGAAGAAACCCTGCTCGCGCAGCGCGCGGTCGAGCTCGGCCAGGGTGCGGGCATCGGCGGCGGCCTCGTCGCCCAGTTGGCGGGCCAGCGCGTCCAGGTCGATGTCGTCCAGTTGCGCGCCCGAGTAGCCCTGACTCAGTGACTCGGCGAGCCCCTCGAGCTCGGCGATGTCGGCCAGGGCCGCCGCACCCTCGCCGAGGCCCATCGGACCGTCGCCGGAGAAGCGTTGTCCCCCGTCCCAGTCCAGGTCGGGGCGGGCCGCGCGCAGCGACGCATCCATCTGCGCCAGCTGATTCATCAGCGCGGGCGAGCCGAAGGCCTGCGCGGACAGTTCAGCCAGTTCGGCCTGCTGCTCGGGAGTCAGCGAGTTGTAGAACTGCTGCGCGGCCGCGGACCGGCGGGCCAGGGCGTCGATCAGTTCGTCGACGTTCTCCGGGTTCTCCGGGAAGAAGTCGCCGTGGCGCGCCATGAATTCGTCGAACTTCTCGGCGGTGTCCGCACCGCGATTGTGCGCGTCGAGCAGGTCGTTGAGGTCGGCGAGCATCTCCGAGATGCGTTGCCGGTCCTGCTCACCGGCGCCTTCGAGGGCCTGCTTCATTCCGGCGAAGCGCTGGTCGAGCAGTTCGCGGCCGAGCAGATCGGAGATCTCCTGATACTTCTGCCGGGCCTGCGCGCTGCGCCACGAGTAGTCGGCCAGCTCGCGCACGGCCTGGCCGGTGGCCGCCGGCAGATTCTCGATCTGCAGCTCGGCGAATCGGGCGTCGTCGTCCAGGTCGCGGGCCAGCTGTTGGCGTTCGGCGAGCACGGCCTCGTCGAGCAGCTTCCGGATGTCGGCGAAGGTGCCGTCCAGATTGCGGGAGGTCAGCAGCTCACGGCGCCGCCGATTGGCCAGCTCGGCCAGCCGGTCCAGGCCGCGCAGTCCGCTGTCGCCGCGGCGCAGGTATTCGCGCAGCGCGCGTTCGGGCGAGACGCCGGACATCACGTCCTCGCCGATGGCGTCGAGCGCGGCGCGCAGATCCACCGGCGGGGCCAGCGGATCGGGTCCGCCGGCGTACCGCTGATAGCGGGAACGGTGGTGCCGGTTACGCATCGTCGTGCGTCTCGACGCGGTACACGGTGCGGCCGCGCTCATCCGGTTCCTTGCCGATGCGGCGGGCCAGGAACAGCCCCTCGAGGGCGAATTCGACGGCGCTGGCTCGCTCGGCATCGCCGGCCTCGAGGCGCTCGGCGAGCCCGTCGATCAGCTCGGTGATCTCAGGGTCGTCGCCCAGCGCCGCGAGCACCGCTGCGGCCGGGATTCGGTCGCCGGTGAGCACCGCCTCGCCCGCCTGGAGCCGCGCCACCAGCGGCCGCATGTCGAGGCCGCCGAGCCGGGCGCGCACCGCGTCGGCGGTGGCCTTGCGCAGCAGATGTTCCAGGATCTCCAGTTCTCGGCCCTCTTCGCCGGACTCGAACTCCACCTTGCCGCGCAGCACCTCGATCACCGACTCCAAATCGACCGGGCGGGCGACGGCGATCTCCTCACCGGTCACCGTGGCGCGATGCAGGGCGGCGGCGGCGACCGTCTCGGCCCCGGCGATCGAGAAGCGGGCCGAGACCCCCGAGCGCTGATCGATCGACGGATGCTCGCGCAGGTAGCGGGTGAACCGGGCCAGGATCTCGACGAGGAACGAGGGAACCGAGGCGACGAGGTCGGCCTCCTGCTCGATCACGTCCACCTCGTCGTCCAGCTCGAGCGGATAGTGGGTGCGGATCTCGGCGCCGAAGCGATCCTTCAGCGGGGTGATGATGCGACCGCGGTTGGTGTAATCCTCGGGGTTGGCACTGGCCAGCACGAGGACGTCGAGCGGGAGTCGGAGGTTGTAGCCGCGCACCTGGATGTCGCGCTCCTCCATCACGTTGAGCATGGAGACCTGGATGCGTTCGGCCAGGTCGGGCAACTCGTTGATGACGATGAGCCCGCGGTGGGCGCGCGGGATGAGGCCGAAGTGAATGGTCTCCGGGTCGCCGAGGCTGCGGCCGGCCGCGACCTTCATCGGGTCGATGTCACCCACCAGATCGGCCACCGAGGTATCCGGGGTGGCGAGCTTTTCGCTGTAGCGCTCGCTGCGGTGGCGCCACTGCACGGGCAGGTCGTCGCCCAGCTCCGCGGCGCGGCGGATCGACTCGGGCAGGATCGGCTCGTAGGGATGCTCGTCCAACTCGGAGCCGGCGATCACCGGTGTCCACTCGTCGAGCAGATTCACCAGGGTGCGCAGGAGCCGGGTCTTGCCCTGGCCGCGTTCGCCGAGCAGGACCACGTCGTGCCCGGCGATCAGCGCGCGCTCGAGCTGCGGGACCACCGTCGCCTCGAAACCGACGATGCCCGGCCACGGATCGGTGCCCTCGCGGAGCGCGGTCAGCAGATTGTGCCGGATCTCATCGCGCACATCGCGCTGGCGGTGACCGGAGGCGCGCAGCTCGCCGAGCGTCGCGATGCGGGGAGCCGGGTTGGCGGGATTCTCGATCGCCGGGGTATCGATTGCACTCTGATCAGCCACGAAAACCACGCTACCCGTCGATGCCGACACCGTTCGCGCGTAGCGTTCCGGGTATGGCTTGGGATTCGCTGGAGATGTACACGAACGGGCTCGATTTCTTCGCCGGGGTGGTCGATTCGGTGCCCGACGGCGCGTGGGACCGGCCGTCGCCGTGCGCGGGCTGGACCGCACTGGACGTCCTCGGCCACGTCGGTCAGGCCACCGCGATGGGCTCGGCGATCCTGGCCGGCGAGCCGATCGCCTTCGCCGCCGTGCAGCCGCCGCGCGAGGCGGTGACCGGCGTACCGGCGTCGTGGTGGGCCGAGATCGAAGCGGCCGGGCGGGCCGCCGCCGAGAGCGTCGAGGATCTGGATGCGGTGGTGGAGAGCCCGATGGGCTCGCGCACCGTGCGCGAGGGGTTGTCGTTCCCGGCCGTCGATCTGTTCATCCACGGCTGGGACCTCGCCGCCGCGGCCGGGCGCAGTATCGAACTCCCGCCGGAGGCGATCGAGTTCACCGAGGCGATGTTCGCTCAGATCCCGGACGACGTCTCGCGGGTGCCGGGCGTCTTCGGCCCGCGGCGCCACGCCGGCCACGAGGCCTCGCCGACGGCGAAGCTGATCGCGTTCACCGGGCGCGATCCGGAGTTCGGAGGCTGAGGCCTCCGGGTATTCCCCGGCCCCTCCGGCCGGTCCCCCGTCGTGCGCCGACCGCCCCCTGTCCGGGCAGAACCGTCACGCACCACCGTCACGAACCTGCACAGCCGTCACCGAACGGTGGATGCGGCGACGGCTGTGCGTTTCGGTGACGGTTGTGCGTGACGGTTTGGCGCGTCCCGCACCGTTGACAGCACCGCTCCCCCAGTGTCATGGTTAGTTAGTCAAGTAGGTAACCAAAGGGGTCGGTGATGGACGAGGGGCGGGCACTCTTCCAACAGATCGCCGACCGGCTCGCGGACTCGATCGTCGACGGATCACTGGCCGAGGCGACCCGCGCGCCGTCGACCAACGAATTGGCGGCGTTCTACCGGGTCAACCCGGCGACCGCCGCCAAGGGCATCAATCTGCTGGTCGAGCAGGGTGTGCTCCACAAGCGCCGCGGGATCGGCATGTTCGTCACCGATGGTGCACGGGACCGGCTGGTCCGGGAACGCCGGGAGTCGTTCGCCCTCCGCTACGTCGATCCGCTGCTGACCGAGGCCACCCGGCTGGGCCTCGAAGCCCGGGACATCGTCGACCTCATCCACCGGCGCGCCGGCCGTCCCGCGACCGGCAGCCCCGAACTCGAGAGCCCCAGGTTGGACGGCCGCCCAACCGATCTCACCGCCACCGAGGAGGAGCAACAATGAGCGCCACCACCACACCCGCCGTCCGGGTCCGGCAGCTGACCAAGCGCTACGGCGACAACACTGTTCTGGACTCGATCGACTTCGACATCCCCGTGAACGCGATCTGCGGGCTCTTCGGCCGCAACGGCTCGGGCAAGACCACGATCATGTCGATCCTGACCGCGCAGAACTTCGCCGACTCCGGCAGCGCCGACGTCTTCGGCGCTCCCGCGTACGAGAATCCCGCGGTGCTGGAACGCATCTGCTTCGTACGCGAGAGCCAGCGCTACCCGGAGGACGCGCGGCCCTGCCACGCCTTCGCCATCGCGAAACTGTTCTTCCCGAACTGGAACGACGAGCTCGCCGCGCGATTGATCGACGACTTCCGACTGCCGATGAAGACCCGGATCAAGAAGCTCTCGCGCGGCCAGCTGTCCGCGGTCGGCGTCATCATCGGCCTCGCCTCCCGCGCGGATCTGACCTTCTTCGACGAGCCGTACCTCGGTCTGGACGCCGTGGCCCGGCAGATCTTCTACGACCGGCTGCTCGCCGACTATCTGGAGTATCCGCGGACCATCGTGATCTCCAGCCATCTCATCGACGAGATCGCCGATCTGATCGAGCGGGTGCTCGTGGTGGACGACCGGAAGATCATCATCGACGAGTCGGCCGACGACCTGCGCGGCCGGGCCGTCACGATCGTCGGCCCCGCCGACCGGGTCGACGAGTTCATCGCCGGCCGAGAGGAACTCCACCGCGAAACGCTCGGGCCGGTCGCCTCGGTGACCGTGCTCGGCGCGCTGACCGGCGACGACGAGCACCGCCTCACCGCCGCCGGGCTGACCACGGCGCCGGTGTCCCTGCAGGAGCTGATCGTGCGCCTCACCGAGAACGGAGCAGAACGATGAATCGCATCGCCAAGGTCGTCCGCATGCAGCTGATGAACCGTCAGACATTCATCGGCTTGCCGCTGATCATCCTGTTCGCATCGTTCGCCATCAATCTGGCGATCTACGGGATCATCATCTTCGCCACGTCGGGGCCGATCGACGAGCCGATGTACAGCGGCGGCGCCCAGGCTCCGCTCTGGTACTTCCTGGTGGTCGGCGTGCAGGCGATGAACCTGTCGTTCCCGTTCTCCCAGGCGATGAGCGTGACCCGCCGCGAGTTCTTCGCCGGGACGCTGCTGACCGCGGGCGGCACCGCACTGATCCTGGCGCTGACCTACCTGATCGGCGGCGTGATCGAGCAGGCGACCGACGGCTGGGGCTTCGGCGGCTACTTCTTCTACCTGCCGTGGATCTGGGAGCACGGCCCGATCGTGGCCGCCCTCTTCTGCTTCGCGGTGACCCTGTTGGCCTTCGTGATCGGCTTCCTCGGCGCGGTGATCTACAAGCGATTCGGGCTGCTCTGGCTGCTGTTGGGGCTCATCGGCGTCGCGGTGCTGCTGGTTGTGGTCGCCTTCGCGATCTCGGCGACCGACTCGTGGCCGGCCGTGGGCCGCGCGCTCCTGAATGCCGACGCCCTCTGGGTGGCCCTGGCCGCTCTCGGACTGACCGCCGTTCTGGCCGGCGGGAGCTTCCTGGCGTTGCGCCGGGCGGTTCCATGAGCGCCGGCACCGACGGGTTCACCGGCCGACTGAGTGGCCGACTGCCGGTCAGGACAGGTCGCCGTCGACGTAGTACCAGCGGCCGTCGCACCGGACGAACCGGCTGAGCTCGTGCAGTTCGCCGCGGCCACCCGGACCGCGGTGGATCGCGGTGAACTCGACGGTGCCCTCCGTATCGAACGGGCCGCCGGCGGTACAGGATTCGACGGTCAGGTGCAGCCAGCGCTGCTGTGGATCCAGTTCCAGTTCGGCGGGCCGGGTGTCCGGGTGCCAGGTCGCGAGCAGGTGCTCGGTGTCGCCCAGCACGAACGCCGTGTAGCGGCTGCGCATCAGGGCCTGGGCGGTGGGCGCGGCCCGCCCTGCGCCACCGGCGAGGTAGCGCCCGCAGCAGGCGTCGAGGGTCTCGCCACTGCCGCACGGGCAGCGGTCCGCCTCGCCTCGCCGTCGATCACTCACTCGTCACACGGTAGCGGCGGACGGGCAGAACATCCCTCGGCACACCGAAATCGCCCCCGTTACCTTCTTCGTAGCCCTTGAAGGAGGGCTGCGGTCGCCAGGCCGGGT